>NZ_OZ244880.1:665000-997500 GCF_965221325.1 Candidatus Foliamicus sp.
TGAGCGCGGCCGAGGCTACCGCTCCGTGTCGCGCGAGCTGCTGATCTACCTCGACCCCGACAGCAACGAAATCCTGCGCACCTGGACCAATCCCTGGACGGGCGAGGAAGTGGAGGTTGTGCATGTGGCCAACGATCCGGTGAATATGCGCGGCCCGTCCTACGCCTATCGCGAGGATGGCAGCGGTTACCGCTTCAACGGCTATTTCCTCAAGGGCAGAGTCTGGACCACGGGCTACGTGCCGCTGTTCTACAAGAATCCGCTGGCCGGCGAATACCAGGACTACGTGGGCGGCACCTACCACGCCATGGAGATGCTCAACAGCTATGCATACGAGGACGAATTGCTGGACCCGGAGCTGAACACGCTCAAGCGCTATACCCTCTCTTGGGCGCGCACGTCCAAGTGGCTGCCCTGGATGCGCATGGGCGACCGGCCGGGCATGATGATTTTCACTACCGTGGGCAAGCGGGTTGCGGGCATTGACGATTTGTCCGAGCCGCTGCGCAGCGAATTGCGCAACAACTATCCGAAGTACGCCGAGCCACCGCCGCTGGACGACGCCCGCCCCAATGTAACGAGCTGGTCGTATTTCAAGTCGGTGACCGAGCCGGAAGGAGATTGGCAATGATCAACGCAAAGCAACTTATTTCGCGGCTGGCGGGAACCTGTCTGGCGGGCGCCATGTGCGTGGCTGCCGGTCCGGCCTGGGGCGCGCAACTGGACGTGAACGATCCCGACGACGTGATCCGCCTGCTGATGAAGACGCGCTGCTCGCTGAACGATGGTGACACCGCGCTTTACTGGTGGGAGGGGCGCATGTACTCCCGCGTTCCGGGCGAAAAGGACCGCCACCTTTTCAATGTGCAGGGGATGAATATCCGTCACTGCGAGACCTTTACCGACCCGGTGCGCGGCCTGGGTTTCGCCGCGCGTTCGCGCGAGCTGATGCTGTATCTGGATCCGCAAACCAACGAGGTGCTGCGCAGTTGGAGCAATCCCTGGACGGGCGAGGAAGTGGAAGTGGTGCATGTGGCCAATGATCCGCCCGGCGACTACCGCGAGACCTGGGCCCGCGACGAGGCCGGCAATCCCACTGCTTCGCTGTTCTATTTCTTCAAGGACGGCGTGATGATGCATGGCGGCGGCGCGGCGCGGCTGTTCTATCAGAACCCCTTGGGCGGCGACTATCAGCCCTACGTGGGCGGTATCTATCACGCCATGGAGTTCGGCACGTCGGCGTCACCCGCCGACGAGATACTGGATGCGGATATTCCTGCCGCGCAGGATCGCGTGATTTCCTGGGGGCGAGTGTCCAAGTGGCTGCCGTGGATGAAGATGGGCGACCACGTGGGCGTGGTGGTGTTTCATACCGCCGGCATTCGGCTGGAGAGTTTCGACGAGATGCCGGCCATCATGATGGACGAGATCAAGGCCAACTACCCGCTGTACCTCGAGCCGCCCCCGATTCGCTACGAGAAGGGCAAAGAGACTTCCTGGACCGAATTCAAGGACTACATCGACGCCAAGCGCGCCGCCGAACAAGCCGCGGAGGCTGAAGAATAGATCACCGCGCCAGGGAGGCGCGGCTCGGCGCGGGCCGCCGCTATTCTTCTGCAGCGGCGGTTTGCAGCCAGGCGATCAGGTCTGCGCGGTCGCGTGGCCTGCGGATGCCGGCGAAGATCATCTTGTTGCCCGGGATGAGTTCGGTCGGATTGCGAATCCACTCATCCAGCGTTTCCGGCGTCCAGTCCAGGCTCGCGGCCAGCAGGGCTTCGGAATAGTCATAGCCTGGCGCGGTGCCCGCGGGCCGGTTCAGGAAGCCGCGCAGGTTCGGTCCCAGCAACTGATTTCCATCGGCTACCAGCGTGTGGCAAGCGCGGCACTGAATATACAGGCGGCGGCCCCGTTCCGTATTGGCGGTGGCCAGCAGGGTGGCAAGGTCCTGTTGTTCCTCGGCGGCCGGTTCCGAGTCCCCCGCAGGGCTGGTGGATCGCTGCTCGCCGCCGCAGCCCCCGAGCACAAATGCTGCCGCGGCCAGCGTGGCCGCAAGCGAGGTTGCGCGAATCAACTCTCGTCCGCCGCCGCCATGGATTTTGCGGCGGCATGTATGGCCCGCCGAATGCGCGGATAGGTGCCACATCGGCAGATGTTCGTTATCGAACTGTTGATGTCGTCGTCGCCGGGGCTCGGATTATCCGCCAGCAGCGCCGCCGCCGCCATCACCATTCCGGGCTGGCAATAGCCGCACTGCGGCACCTGCTCGTCAATCCAGGCCTGCTGCACGGGATGCACCATGCCCTCGTCCGACAACCCCTCGATGGTGGTGATATTGCGGCCTTCGGCGGCCGCGGTGTTTATTCGACAGGAGCGCACTGCTACCCCGTCCATATGCACGGTGCAGGCGCCGCACAAGGCTATGCCGCAGCCGTACTTGGTGCCCGTGAGATAAAGGTGATCACGCAGCGCCCAGAGCAGCGGCATATCGCCGGGCACGTCCACGGTTACCGGCTGGCCATTTAGATTGAAGCTTGCCACGGCTCAGCAGTTTATCACGCGCCGGACGCCTGATTTGGGGCTTGCAGGAACCACTCCTCCTGGTTTGCCGGAATACGGTTTATGATTTACCTTATATGCTGATCTCCAAACTTAAGTCCCCCGCTGCCGTTGCGCATGACTCCGCCGCGAGCCGGACCTGCGTTGCCCTGAATCGCCGCGAACTGCTCGCCGCCGCCGGTGCGCTGCTGGCGGCGCCCGCATTCGGTGTGCGGGTGGCGCTGGCCAGGGAAGAGCCGGCGTCGCTTAATGCCTGGGTTACCGTGAGCGAGGACGGGGCCGTGACCATCCTGTGTCCCGTGGGGGACATGGGGCAGGGCATTCTACACAGCTTGCCGCTGATCCTTGCGGACGAGATGGAAGTGGACTGGGAGCAGGTGCAGGTGCGCTATGCGCCGCTTGATCCGCAGTCGTATGGCAACGCGGCGCGGCTGGATCGAGGCCAGGGTTCCGGCAACAGCGTCTCGATTATGGGTTATCACCAGGGTCTGCGCCAGGCCGGCGCCGCGGCGCGGGAAATGCTGGTTGCTGCCGCCGCGGACGTCTGGGGCGTGCCCGCTGCGGAGTGTTACGCCGAGCAATCGAGGGTATGGCGCAACGGTCGCTCGCTGAGCTACGCGGAGCTTGCCGGCGCTGCGGCGCGGATGCCTGTGCCGGAGAGCCCGAGACTCAAGTCGCGTGAGGAATTCCGGCTGATCGGAAAGCATGCGCCGCGCAAGGACAGCGCCGACAAGGTAATGGGCACTTTTCCGTTCATGGCCGATTCGGCCGGCGGCGAACCGGCGCTGCGGGCCGCCATTCTGAATGCGCCGCGCCCGGGCGCCCGGCTCAAGAGCCTGGCTTTCGAGCAGCCGGACGAAGGCTGGCCGCGGGTAATGGCCATCGGCGAGAGCGCCGTGGCGGCAGTGGCCGAAGATTACTGGACCGCGTCCTCCGCGCTGGAGCAGGCCGAAGTGGTTTGGGAAGGCGGCGACGCCAGCAGCACCGATTCGGTGCTTGGGGAGTTGCGCACGGCGCTGGCCGAAGAAAACGGTCGCGTTTTCGTCGAAGGCGGGGATCCGGATTCCGCGCTTGCGAACGGCGGGCCCAGCCTCGACGCCACCTACGAGGTGCCGATTCTGGCCCACGCGACGATGGAACCCTTGGGTGCGACGGCGATGCTGAAAGGCGATGGTTGCGAGTTGTGGATGCCATCGCAGAACTTGCAGCGCTTGCAGGGCGATATCGCCAACGCCTTCGGCATGGAGCCCGAGCAAGTGCTGTTGCATCACTGCCACATGGGCGGTGCTTTCGGTCGCCGGATCGAATCGGAAGTGGCCCTTCAGGTGCTATCAATCGCCAAGACCTTGCGCGAGCAGGGGCTGCCGGACAGGCCGGTGCGGATGGTCTGGAGCCGTGAGCAGGACATGCGCCACGATTGCTATCGTCCGCCGTACGTGGCGCGGATGCGCGCGTCGTTGGACGAGGCCGGCCGCCCCGCCGCCTGGACCGCGAAGTCCGCAGGGCATTCGCTGTTGTTTGAGCGCTGGCCGTGGATGGTCGAAGAAGCGGCCGACCCTTCCTCGGTGGGCGGGCTTCTCAACGACTTGTACGCGATCCCCCATCGCCGGGTGAGCTACGTGATGCGGCAAATGCCGGTGCGTGGCGGATTCTGGCGCAGCGTGGCCTCAAGCATGAATTCCTTTTTCGCCGAGAGCTTCCTCGACGAAGTGGCGCATGAAGGCGGCCGGGGGCCGGTGGAACTGCGCGCCGAACTCGCCGCCAGCGACGCCCGCGCGCTCAAGGTGCTGGAGGTTGCCGCCCAAGGCTGGACCCCGCAAAGCGGCATTGCGCTTGCCAAGCTGTTTTCGAGCTACGTCGCGATGCAGGTGGAATTGGAAAACAAGGACGGTGCATGGCGCGCCAGCAAGATACGGACCGCCGTGGACTGCGGGCTGGCGGTGGACCCCGACAATGTTGTGGCGCAGATCGAAGGCGCCATCGTCTATGGCCTCACGGCACTTCTCTACGGCGAAATCAACCTGGAGAACGGCGCTGTCGTGGAAGGCAACTTCGACCGCTACCGGATGCTCACGCTGGCCGACACGCCGCCCATGGAGGTGGAATTGATCGCCTCGGACGAACCGCCAACCGGAATCGGCGAGCTCGGTACGCCCCTGGTGGCGCCGGCGTTCTGCAACGCATTATTCGCCGTTACCGGTCGCCGCGTCCGCAAGCTCCCGCTGCGCGCTGACGACCTCAAGGCCTGACCCACCCGCGCCCTGCCGGAGGGGCGGTCCGGCGGCATCCACCCAATGAGTCGGCCGGACACTTACGCAGGCTTTGCGAGATTGTCCAGGGTAGTTTGGCCAGATATACCAGGATAAGAGTCAGGTACGAGAGGCAAGCACTATCCAGCCCAGTGCGGCGCCGAACAGCGTGTTGAGAAAAGACGGCAGCGGGACGCTGAGGTAGAAAGCAAATACCGAGAGCGGCGCGCAAATCAGCGCCGTGACCCACGCCAAGCCCGGCTTGCGGCGATGGATCAGCAGGACGGCAAGCGCCAGCGGAATGCCCAGCAGCCACATCAGGACCACGAATGGCAAAAGCTGCCCAAGCCCGATGGCGAAAGGCCCCATGGAGTAATCGCCGACCATAAACACGGCGAGCACCGCAAGCGGCAGCCAAAATGCGCCAACCAAAGTCCGAACAAGCAACTTCTCCATGCTTGTAGTCTAACGTTCCGGCCTGCTCCCGTGCCCGCTGCACCCGCCGAAACGACCGCTGCAGCGGGGCCGGTCCGGCATCATCCGCACAATCAGTCGCTGCGGCGGTGGCGCAGGCGTTGCGCGAGTCTGCCAGGTCGCCTGGCCAAGTAACGCAGGGTATTGGTCAGGTACAGCAGGGCAAGCACGATCCAGCCCAGTGCGGCGCCGAACAGCGTGTTTAGAGGATGGGGCAGAGGTTGATCAAGGAGCCAGAAGAATAATGACACCGGCACACAAATCACCGCTGTAGCCCCTGCCAACTCCGGGTCCCGCCGACGGATCAGCAGGAAGGCGAGCGCCAACGGAATGCCCAGCAGCCACAGGAGCCCCATGTCTGACCAAAGCATACGTACCAAGAAGAAAGGTCCGGGATACCGGATGCCGCCAGACAGAACGGAGAATAAGGTAAGCACGACAACCAACGCCAGCGGCAGCCACAATGCGCCCATCAAAGTCCGACCAAGCAATGCCCACATACTTCTAGTCTAGCGTCCCAGCGCACACGGTGAATCCCTGTCAAAAATGCAGGGGTTTGCTCTGGGTTGTCTGCCTCGCGGAAAGCGTTCTGTGTTCGTCTGCTGTCGAGTTCGACCAAGCAAGCGGGCGCTTGCCGTTAGGCTGTTGTGCTGTGTGCCCCGTTTCTTGCACGGTGTCGCCCCAATGCTTGACCGCTTCGTTAATGCTCCTGAATGTATCCTCGTTGCTGTCGCCCTGCGACATGTACCCGGGAAGTTCGAGTATTTCGGCAACGAAAACCCGATCCTCCTTACTCCGGTAAAGAATGGCTTCGTACTTGTGCATCATGCATCCGGATTTCTTTCACGTAGGTTGCATCCGTCGTTAGTAGATGGTCGTTACTCCAAATGCAAAAGGAGCAATACACCTGCAGATGCGCTTCGGCGGTTCGGCTATCAATCTGCCTTGGCAAGTTCCGCTGCATACCCTTCGTCCTGCATCTTTCGGAGAGTTTCGATGGCCTTGATAGACTGCTTCTCCGTTGGAGTGCGTTGAGGTATGCGCGCCGCCACGTTCAGAATTTCCAATTCGACGGGAGACAGGAGGTCGCGTGAGCGACCCCACGCAAGTGCTTCCGCCCAGAACGATGCACCGGCCTTGAACACTGCGATTTGTGCTTGAATGCCGTTCAGTCGCCGTTGATCACGGCGCGCTCCTCGTGCCGCGTCCTGTTCCTCCTCCGGGGAGAGAAGTTCGGCGTTGATTGTTTGGGGCAACCCCACGGAAAGTAGCTTTACGCGGTCCCAACAACCTTCCTTCTTTGCCCATTCCGTCACGTTTCTGATCCCCGTTGGCGGGTCGATCAAGACATCATGAACCGGCTTGGAGACAGCGGCCAACGATTGAGCCAGCGTTGGTCCGGGTGCTTGGCGACGCCAGATCGCTTCGAAGTCAAAGACGCGGCCCTGTTCGGCGACCTCATGGGCGATCTTGGCGATCGTGTAGGCAACGATATTGGCACGGTATCCTCCCTGATACCAAGACTGTGAGGAGATTATGCGTTCGGTCGCGCGGAACACGATCGCCTTTGCCACTGCATGCCGATACCAAGCCTCGTTAAAATCGTTTGGTGCTTTGGCCCAAGCTTTACCCACTCTATACGCAAAGGCTGCGAAATTTTTCTGTGCGCCCAAGCTCACTTCATGTGGGCGTTTCTCCCAGACATTGATGAATTTTGCGAGATCTGTCTTTGTGAAGAGTTGCTTTCTCGGGTTCTCCAAATCGAACTTTTTCCGCTGGGAAGGAGTCAGGTAGCCCCGAGCATCCGCGTATTGGCCTCGTGCCCGCTCGTAAAACCATTTGCTCTGACGGAAGCTCCCGTCGGGCGATGGTGCGTGAATTCGACGTGAGAACTCCTCCAAGCGGACATGGAAGGGATGGTTGGCAAAAAAATCAGCCGCGTTAACACGATTCTGACTGTTCGCGTACTCCGAGATCCTGGGCACAAGAGTTGTTGCGTGTTCCGAGGAAACAACCGATAGCTTCATCTGCACGAAGGTGCTCGAAATGTCAACGTCGCGAAGCTTGGCTAAATGTATGGATGCGGTAGTCTGGCCACCGTTCACTATCTGGAAGTTGGTCAGTCGCCGGAGGAGCATTTGCCCCGCCGTGTTGGCGATGTCGACCGCCTCCGCCGTAGCAGTTATGCCATTGTTGTAGGCGAAGAACATTGATGCCTCGTTTTCCAGCGTCAGTCTGATCCCGCGATTCACCTTTCCTCTGGCTTGGAGGAATACTCGCACGTTCTGTTCCAAGAGACGCGCACCCCAGCGGTCGTAGATGCTCGCAAGAACTTCGCCGGGCACAACGGCAAGGTAGGACTCGTGCTGTCCATCTGTCCGCTGGGCAGGCAACACGGCAAGTGGGCCGCCGAAGTCCCTGACCAAATCGATCTCCATATCCTCCCGGGCCACGCCGGCGGTCGCGTAGGCATGAAATCTCCGGATGTCCCAAACACTGTAGGTGAGCTGTCGTCCTTCCAAGGCACCAGCCGGGCGTCCGTCAACCCGCTCACTGAGGGCGCGATTGGTAACCAAGATAAGGCGTACTTTGGAAACAATCGGCCAGCGCTGCGCAATCAAGTCAGCGAGCCCGAAGGCGGGACTGGTCTCCTCCAACGCGTCCCGCCAACGTGCGTCCAGCGCATGTGTGACGTAGTTGGACAGTCGGCGGAAAAGCGTATCCATCTCGCTTCCTGTCAAGCGCCCGACAGATGCGGACACTTGGAAGTCGAGGATGATGAGACTCAATATGCCGTTGCCATCTGATGGATCGCCACCATATCCGTCCACCCTGATCCCTTTGGCGGGCGCCCGGTAAGCAACGCGATCTGCCGTCTCAAGATCGCCTGCCTCGGCAAGCTGGTCACAGGACTTCTGAAAGAAGATGTCCTCCAGAAACTGGCCCTCGACATCGGACTCCGCATGCACATCTTGAAGTAGATTGTGCGCAAACTGCTCAAGATTCATCAGCCTCTCCGGAAATCGCATCGACTAGCGCGGCCGTTGGGACGCGGAAGCTCTCGCAGCTAGACAGACGGAGCGAATAACTCACGTCGTGAATTGCAGGTGAAACCATTGACGGTGTGATCTTCGGAAATCCGCTGGTCACTTCGTAGAGCACGTCCGATCCAATTGACCAACGCTTGTCGGTGTAGTCGTCTTCCCAATCAAAGCCGACTGCGGCGACTCGCTCCTCGAAAAGTGCCGTTGCAGACAAGTCCAGTCGCTTGATGGACGACCTGACGCGGGCCGCCAAATCGGAGATGGTCACAGAGTCGGGGAAGTCTCGGGAGGCCGCTGCGACTTCCGTCACGCTCAGGAACAGGCGAGTTGCACCTGCCAAGTCCAATTGATCGATAGACGAAATGCGGACTTCGGAGCTCTGAGGCGAGCGCGCTTTTGCCTCGATTGTGGCCAATCCGACCTCGAAGTCCTTTGGCGAACCCAAAGGACCAGTCCAACCCATTAGGGCATCCCGTGCCCCTGAAATGCCAAGGAGGTATTGCTCAATTACCCTGAATTCGCCAATTAGGCCCTTCTGCTCGTCAGCGGACAATCGACCGTCGCGGCCCGTTGTGAGCAGTCTATGCCAGCGCAACGTCCTTGCGAGATATCTTTCGTGGGCTTCGTCGGCGGTACGTGCGAGACGGGTTGCTTCAACGATATCAAGACAGAACCGATGAAAGATTTCTCGCTGTTCGCTATCCGTCAATCTGATGATGATCCGTACCCTCGTACCGTTGTCGGTAACCAACTCTTCTACTGATAGACCCTTGAGTTTCGGCAAGCGATGGGATGTGTGTGGTCTTGAACTTCGCTGCAGAATCAGAAGGTAGCGGTGCGCAGCATCGACGCCCCAGTACAAGCCCCATTCCGTCGAACCTGTGCCCGGTATCCGTCGAGCGCTGATCTGACTTCGCGCGACGGATATTTCAATGTCCGCCCAAGGATCGTTGGTCATCGCTCTCATCGAACTCGTCATCGGCGTCGTCGTCATCGCCGTATTGTTCACGGTACCAAGTCGTGTTGACGACATACTTGACCTGGCTTTTCGCAACGCTTGTCTTCGGGAAACTGATACTCCAGGCGGCAATCGGACTTGACTGACTGAGATCTTCCTCTTTTTTTCCGATGGCAAGCAAGTGAATTACCAAGAGCGGCTTGCTGCGAACGCGCGTGTATATCCAGTCTGGATAGTTTGCAGCTTCCTTCTCACGCGGCCTGCGCGAGTCGTACTCTTGCTCTGCAGCGGAAGCTTCCTCTTGCGTGAGCCCTACCCTCGTAATCCCTCGCGAACTCACCCGGTGTTTGCTGGTCACCTTCAACATCAACTCGTCGCTTCCCTTTCCGGGTGCTCGACGCTGGCACACGAGTCCAAATCCCAGCCTCTCATCAACAGGCAAGCGCGACGTAGGGACTTGACGACCAGCGAACAGCACGTCCCAAGCGCTTAGTTCGCTCATAGCTCGCAATCTGATATATCGACGAATCGGTTCAGTATGGGTTTTCAGGGAATTTGGGTGGTTCCTGAACGCGCAGAGAAACGCATCAACCACGGAGACTGGCACGTCGCGCACCAAGCGACCACCGCTCATTGGTTCTCCGTCCGAGGGAGCCAAATCTAGACTCCGCATCTCCTCCGCCATTTGCTCCACAGCACACAGATTGTTGCTGATTGATTCCTCGTCTCTAAGCAGAATGGCTGTTTCGACAAACTGGTTCGCAAGATCAATGAGAACCGTGTGGGGTCGACCAGTACCCATCTTGTTACGTGCGGTGACCACCAGCGTATCAGGATGACTGCGCACCTTGAGTCCGAAGTCCCTTGGAGTCAAGTTGGCGCTCTCCATGCGCGTCAACGTGTCCCGAAGCTCCTCAATGGAGTCGGCGATGTGTTCGTACCACCCTTGGGCCTCTTCGGGCATCCACACCCGACAAAGGTCATCGTAACCGGCCCGATATCCGAACCATCGTCCCATCTGGAACAAAGTGTCGTACATCAAGGACCGGCGCAGGAAGTAGCTGACTGTTAGCCCTTCGAGAGTGAGTCCGCGCGAAAGAGATAGTCCGCCAACAGCGATTACGTTCAGGCCCGTCCGTTCGTTCTGGGCATAGTCGAGCGACCCAGGCGCTTGGCTGTTGACCTCGACGACTTTTACCGCACTTGCGCTCGCATGAAGTAGGGGTTGAACTTTCACCCAATCCAAGCCACACGTATCTTCGTACTCTTCTTGGAACACACGGCTCAGTTCTGCCAACTCCGGATCGCACAATGCGCGATGCGGCGGCTTTGATCCATTTACACGAATGCTAGAACGAACACTCTCCAAAAGAGTCTGTATCTCATTGCGAACTTGCCTTTGCACTGCCACGAATCGCGAAACGTTCACGAGCATTGAGTTATGAGCATGCGCATGCCCGCGTGCAAGTCTGATCGCACGTGCCAGTATGAAGGCACGCATAGCGTCACGAAGACTATCCGGCAAGGCCGCAATCACATGGTCAATTCGGTGGGATGTTGGCAGGAGATCGGCGTAATCCTCAAGATCCTTTACAACGCGTCCATCCTCTCGAAAAACCTGGGAAGGCCCAAAGTAGTTTGTTGGGGCATCGAGACTTACCATGAAGTCGCGGGGGAACAGATCGTGTGCAACCATCTGATCCTCCGTGTCGGGATCGATGAAGATGTTTGCAAAGGGCGTCGCTGTGTAGCCAACGTAGCAGCTTCGCTCGAATAGATTTAGCAATTCGCGAATTTGTCCGTTGATCCGCGAAACTTCATCCATGCGCGTTTGTATGTTGATAGACGCATTGTCAGCCTCGTCGTCGATCAAGAGCATCGGTTCGCTAATCGTGTCAGTTCCGAGCTTTGCGTTGTGCGTCCGCAACCAGTCGATCAAGTTGCGTAGCGTACTCACGTTTTTCTTTATGACGAAGACAGCGGGTTCCTTGAGATTCTGCAGCGGAACATTCAGGCTCTCGGCGATGCCCTTGTGGAAGTCCCTGCAGGATGTCGTGAACGCCGCAGGTTGACGCTGCGCGTTGTACCGTCCAACGCCAATCTTGTTTCGCTTGGTCAGCTTGTTGCCCGCAGCGGCCAAGCTGCTGAACCCGATGAATCCCTCGTCGACGCGCCGTTGCGTCTGATCACGAAGCTTGTTTTGCAATCCTGCGATGATGATAATCACCCGATATCCCGCATCTGCGGCCTTGGATATAACGCCGATGTAGTTCGCGGTTTTGCCAGACTGGACATGGCCCATGACCATTCCACGCCGATCCCATCTGCCGGTCTTGTGCGGGTTCTCCAGCAGTCCCAATATCCGGTCGGTAACGTTGCTCAGCCCCCCCAGAACCTGGCCGGATAGTCCCTTTCCCGTCATGAGTTGTCGGTATCGGTCCCAGTAGTAGTAGTCGATCTCTGAACGAGCGGTGTCTAGCCATGGCTCGAACTCCGGGTCTGTCAACGCTGCGCCATCCGTCATCCGGACACCGTGAATCTCTTCGAATTTGATTGCCAACTGCTCAGCTTGCGCGTCCGTCACGTTGGGGCAGGCTGGACGAGCTTCTGCAATGATCTCCCGTATTCTGTCCTGCGATGGTGACTCTTGCGCCAACAGCGCCTGAACCATTATCTGGAGCGTATCAAGTTCGCTCATGCGGGGTCCGTCTTTTCTTCTGCGAGTCGTTCGATAATCGTTAAGGTCCTATCCCAGTCGGTCCGGAATGGTGCCGCCGAGCGCATCCGCTCTTTGATTTCACGGGACGACAACTTCTGTGCTTGAAGAATTTTCCACATCGTAGAGATTATTGTCTCAAGATCTTCGTTCCTGATTGCCGGCGACCCCACAGCATGCGGACTTGCGCTGACGTCGACATGCAGGGCTTCGACGGGCAACGCCGCGGCGAGAAACCTCAAAATGCGCTCGAATTCGTTCGCGCGTTCCTCGGAGAGGGCGTCATGCAATGCAGTGATCAATGGGTGTTCCCCATTGATTTCGTATGAGATGCGGCCCTTGTCCTGTATGCGTGTCCATGCTGGCAGGCGGCTCTTCGCCGCCAGCTTTGTGCCCTTCCCTGTGTAGGTGCGGCGTGATGGAATGCCCATCTTTTCGATAATCCTGCTCAGTCGTGCTCGAACTACCGCGGGTGGTTGGGCCGATGCCTTTCTGACATCGATCTTCCACTCCGCATCCAGCGTATTCGGGAGGTCGATCCCGACGCGCGCAAGCTTAGTGAGTTCGAGTTGTCGAGCCAGACCGAACCAGGTTCCATGCAGAATCATCCTTCGATTTCGATAAAGATAGAAGCCTTGGTTACGGACGTACCCTTCCGGTCCAGCGAGTCGCTCCCAGTCTTCTTTGGAGACCTTGGCGTGATGCGGCAAGGTTACGGGCCAAATCCTGATCGTTTTGCCGTTAAGGCTGAATATCTCCTCCGGGTGATGCTGTGTCGCAAGGTGGTTTGCATTGAAAGGATCGAATGCACGGAGTTGATGACCGTTTAGCGACATCGCCACCCTGTTGCCACCTTGGCCCGCAAGGAAGCGGTGGAACACGAACTCAAGGTGCGTTGCTGTTTCGTCTAGCTGACGCACCAAGTCTTGTCGGTGGGTCTTAGCGTCCGCATCGACCAGACGGTCCAGCTTTTCCCAGATTACGAGTGTACCGTCTGAGGACAAGCGCGTTGCCCACCGCGTGCGGGAGATATCATGGTCGCTCGGGATTTCGACAACCCACTTGTCTCTTGCCGCGACCTTGTCGAGATCCCATGTGGCGCAAGACGTTACTCCATCTTTCCTTGTCCGCACGGTCAAGCGCCGACATTGCGAGAATGAAGCAGTCTTCAGCCCTAGCCCGAAGCGCCCGAGATCATCGGCATGGCGCTGCTCCAAGGGACTTCGGCTGCCCGGCCTCATCGCATTGAGTAGTTCTTGCCGCGTCATTCCGAAGCCGTCGTCGAGAACACCAATTGCGGGAAATTCGTCATGTGTATCTGCGAGCAACTCGACTTTCCGAGCGCCTGCCGTAATCGAATTGTCGATGACATCAGCGAGAGCCGTCCGAAGGGAGTAACCCATATCGCGAAGGCTTTCTGCAAGCGCGGATGCCCTTGGCTCCAACTCCATTTCGTGTGTGTGTTCCATCGGATTTCAGGAAACAAGGGGAGTTCGTGTCGTAACCGCCCGAGAACGATTGCCCACATGCCGGCCTTGTCGAGTCCGGCGAGAGGTGGTTAGGTCAACATGTTCGATGAGATTTGCAACCTGTTCCGCGATTTGCAACGCCAAGTACGGCGGCACAGCGTTGCCGACTTGCACGTACTGCTGGGTCCGGCCACCGTGGAAGAGGTAGTTGTCCGGGAATGTCTGCAATCGGGCAGCTTCCCGGACTGTCAGGCTCCGACACTGGCCAGGGTCCGGATGAATGAAGTAGTGTCCATCCTTCGCAATGTGGCTGGTGATCGTTGTTGCAGGGGCATCAGACAGCTGAACTCGAAAGCGGTCAGCAAACTTGCCGCTAGTCCAGTTCGCATGCTTCGGTGCCAGATCAGTTGGAAAGTCTCTTGATTTGGGTGATTTCCCGAACGTGCTCGCAAACGCAGCGGCGAACAGATAGCGACCAAGATCCTCTTGAATGTGTCCCCTGGTTTCGTTGTTGGGCAGCCTCGCCAGATTCTTGTCGCACAGCCAGTCTCGAAGGTTGTCGGGACATGACTCCGCGCATCCCGTCGGGCCATATTTGCCTTCATCACGAAAGGGCAGTGGTGCACTTGTGGCGGACTTCATAGCCAGATCCAGTGTGCGCCGGAAGTTCTCTTCTTGACTTTGGGACATCGCGGGCAAGTGTCTGCCAACCAAAGTGTGAGCGTTCCTAATGGCGTCTTGCCACGACTCCGCATCATCCGCGCGGCTAAGCTTGCTGCGAAGCAGCGGCATGGGGCCCACTACGTCGCTCACCGTGACTGGAGCCGCCGCGGCCTTTAGCTTGGGCAATATACTGTGGGGAAGTCTGTTGGAAATGTCGCTCCGAATGCAGATTACGAAGACCCGGTGACGTCGCTGTGGCACACCATGCTCTTCTGCGCGGACCAGGAAGTCTTTTGGGGCGAGGCCATCGGCCCACGAGAAAATTCCGGTTGTTGGTGAAAGCGCGAACAAGTCGTATCGCCCCCTTCCCCCGGCGTTCTTTAGTGCATCCATTACGTCCTCGAACACAGGCTTGGCGTTGTGTCGAGCTGAGAGAATTCCCTTGACATTCTCCATCACTGCGACGGTGGGCTGGAGCCACGCGAGTGCTTTCGCATACTCCTTGTAGAGGGACAGCCGCTCATCAGTGTCCATGTTGTAGCTGGGATTGCCCGCATTTCTGGCACGACCCGCGACCGAATATGACTGGCAGGGGGGCCCCCCGAGCAGGACTGTCCTGCCCGCATATTTCCGGCGAATCGCACTAACTCTATTGCGTACCAGGGAAGCCGCCAAGTCTGTCCCGAGTTCCACGCGCGGGGTCTCGTGGCAGGCTTCCTTCCACTGCTTGGGGTAGAGCGTTGCCCAGTCGGGTTCCTCCGGCATAAGTCCGTTCAGAAATGCGTAATACTCCTCTGGAAGTCCTAATTCGAACTTCTGGAGAAATGCACGCAGCCGCAGTGTGCGATGGGCTGCGGCTTCCTTTTCTATTGACAGCACAATTCTGTAGCGGCGGCGTCCGTCCTTCCTGTTCGGCGCTGCAAATCCCTCCGCCAGTCCTCCAGGCCCGGAAAACAGATCGATTACAGGAACGACGTCGCTCATGCTCGCCTGAATGCGCCCGCACCGTTACCGCCAATGGCGAGGCGCCGCCGGACTTGGCGGTGTCGCTTAAGTAAGCCTCCCGATCCTGAACGACAGAGCATGCGTACGCTCCGAGGCGGCACTTGATCTCGTAGCTCATCTCGCCTGAAATGGGAGCTTGTGCGAGTTTGGACGTATGAGAACCACAGCAGATGGCCGATGTAGTTGATAGGTCGACCCGGTCTCGAATGATGGCGGGCATATCTGCCAAAGACACCGTGCCCGAACGCGCCCTCCGGCGGGAACTTCATGCACGTGGGTTCAGATTCAGAATTCACGTCCGCAATCTTCCTGGAACCCCTGATATTGTTTTCCCGCGCTACAGTGCCGTCTGCTTCGTGCACGGTTGCTTCTGGCACCGTCATCCGGGTTGTCCATATGCGACCATGCCAGCCACCAGGCCGGATTTCTGGAATGCCAAGTTCAAGGGAAACATCAAGCGGGATCAGCGCTCGAAGAGTACGCTCCTAGAGGCAGGTTGGCGAGTCGCAATAGTATGGGAGTGCTCGCTTCGGGGCAACGGGCTTGCGGCAACAGCACGCGGTGTGGAGCGATGGCTTGAATCCGGCGCTCGTGAGTACGAGACTAGTTCTGCAGAGACGGCAAGTGTGGAGCAGCCATAGTAGCGTGTGTCTGTTGGAGTGAGTCACCCGGTCGAAGCTGGAAGGCTTAGCCTGCCACGGATGCGCTGGCCTGCTGGGTGCCGCGCTTGAGTTGGGAGTTGTCCTCGGGGTAGGCGTGGGGTGCTGTGATGCTGGCACCCATGCGCTTCCGTTCCCCGCAGCTTGGCAGGAAGCCCTGCGGCTTACGTTCCGTAGATCAAATCATGGCAGCAAAGAATTCCGCATCAAGGCCGTGTGCCACGCTAGGCTGTGGTGTGTTCGCTGTGGAGCATTTCGAGCGTGTTTGCTTCTGCATCGTTCAGTTCAAGGGGGCGATGCTATCTTTGTGCGCATATCCAAACCCATCCGCGCCTTGGTCGGTTTTGCAATGGTCGTGACAAGTAGCATCCTGTCTGTGGGGCGCTGACGCATCGGTCCGCCTTGGTTTTCTCGTGCCGCCGTCTCAACTAAACACACCCTTCGAGCACGGGTAGTCGTTTGCGGTGTTGTATTCCATGCTCTCGCCGGAGCAGCCGCAGCGGATGGTTTGCGCGTCGATGGCGCGACCCTGCACGGTATTGAATGCCGCGTTGCGATGCTTGCCGTAAACGGGAGCCTTGTATGTGCGGTAACACCGTAGGATACCGCACAAGCTTGACCGCCTACTGCGGCCTGTTCCACATCCTCATTCCGTTCATCAAGATACGCTTGGGCGGCTTACAGGGTCTTGAGCAGCAACTTGCCCAGTTCCGGCACTAGGCGGGCTTGAAGTGTTACGCTGCCATCACTCTAGCGCCGGAATTCGAGGTAGCGCTGCTTGTGAATGGCATCGTCCTGCTCCCGTGCCCGCTGCACCCGCCCAAACGCCCGCTGAAGCGGGTCTGGTTCGGCATCATTCGCACAATCAATCGCTGGGGCGGCGGCGCAGGCGTTGCGCGAGTCTGCCAGGTAGCCTGGCCAAGTAACGCAGGATATTAGTCAGGTACAGCAGGGCAAGCACGATCCAGCCCAGTGCGGCGCCGAACAGCGTGTTTAGAGGATGGGGCAGAGGTTGATCAAGGAGCCAGAAGAATAATGACACCGGCACGCAAATCACCGCTGTAGCCCCTGCCAACTCCGGGTCCCGCCGACGGATCAGCAGGAAGGCGAGCGCCAACGGAATGCCCAGCAGCCACAGGAGCCCCATGTGTGACCAAAGCATACGTACCAAGAAGAAAGGTCCGGGATACCGGATGCCGCCAGACAGAACGGAGAATAAGGTAAGCACGACTGCCAACGCCAGCGGCAGCCACAATGCGCCCACCAAAGTCCGACCAAGCAATGCCCACATACTTCTAGTCTAGCGTCCCAGCGCACTGCACGATGGTGCGGCTGATGCACGATTTTGGTGTGCGCCCTGGTGCGAGTTGGCCTCGCGTCCGCGCGCGGGGCTTTGCGGGAAAGCGCGGCGGAGGTTAGGCTTTGGCTCGAACCCGCAAGAGGAGAAAGAGATGCGCGCACTTGCCGTGGCTATTGCATTGGCCGTGCTGGCTTTGCCGGCCGGCGCCACCAATTCCAGACCGGAGCTTGTCAAGGTGCTTGAGGATCTCATGGAGTGGTTGCCGGGGGAGTACAGCTCGCTGCCGCAGGTGTTTCTGGAGCGGGGCCTGGGCGCGCCGCCGGATGGCGAGCATGAAGTCTTCTACCGGGTCTTTGCGGAAATCGAAGCTCCGCACCTGGCAGAGCATGTGATCTACACGCAGATCAGGCTGGATAGCGATGACGGCCCGCTGTTCCCAGGCCAGCAAGTGGTGTTCCTGATTGGCATTGATGAAGAGGCCGGGGCGGTTTCCATTTCCGGGCGGCGCATCAAGGATCCTCACCAGTTCGTGGACGCGCATCTGCGCCCCGAGGTCTGGCCCGACATCCAGCCGGATCCCAATTACGGCGGTAATTGCCCCTTCAATTGGCGCCGGCATGGCAAGCAACTACGCGGCCTGCTGGGGGAGTTTGGCGAATGCACAATGGTGTCGAAGAACACCGGCCACAAGATGACCTGGGACGCCGAATGGATACTCAACTCCGAGGAACTGTGGATACACGACAACGGGTACCTGGAAGACGGTTCGCTTATTTCCGGGCGGCTCGACCAGACGCATTTGCGGATGTACAAGGCACAGCGTTACGAGTGCTTTGCCGCATTGCAGCTTGGCGAAGGCCGCAATCAGGTAATCAACCCGTTCTTCATGCATGACCGGGGCGACACCTTCACGATCAGCACCGACGAGCCCGAACCGCGCGAGCTGCACCTCGAATTTCTGACCTCCTTGTGGCCGTCGAATTCCGGGCGCAACTTCGTCGATCTGATGCGCCTGACGCTGCATGACGGAATGCCCGGCGAGGCTTCGCAAGACAACGTGGTCGGCGTCGCCTGGGCCACGCCGGAGAGCGGCCGCGTCGGCTTCACGACGGAGTGGGCCTCGGCCCGCTGCAAACTGGCCGACCCGGCCGACCCCCGATTTATCGAAGCGATGCGCTGGAAGGGCGAAGACTGAGGCGCGCTAGCCCGCCCCGGAACTCGCTTTGCGGACGCGCGTGAGCCAGATGGCGGTAACCAGGAAATACGCCTGCATCAGCAGTGACAAGTTCCACTCGATGATGTTCTGGAAGGCATCCTTGTCGTCCATGTAATTCATTACCGGAATGCTGGCGGTGCCGAATCCCAGCATCGCCAGGCAGCCGGCTTTTTTCAGGCGCGTGGTCCAGGGCGGCGCAAAGACCTCCAGGCGGCGCAGCACCATGAGTTGCGCAATGAGCGTCAAGCCGAAGTAAAGGATCGTTCCGAAGCGCCGCAGCAGGAAGTAGATATCCCCCTCGCTGCCCAGAAACGCGGTGTAGAGCAGCAGAAACGCCGCCCCTCCGGTGCCCACGGTCACCGCTATTGATGCCGGCTGCCCGCTGCTCGCGGAGATCAGCTCGGACATGCGCCGCCAATACAAGGTCAGCAGGGCCGCCGAGCACAGCATGCCCGCCTTGAACAGGAAGTAGCTGAACCCGTGCCTTCCGGTCGAACTGATCGAGGTGCATCCCTCGATATAGGGCACGCACTCCACGACATGGCCCTGCGCATTCGAAATCAGATAGCAGAGGTTCACGGTCAGCGTAGGCACCAGCGCGGTCAGCATCGCGGTCCGCGCCGTGCCGTGCCTGGGCATGACCGTCATGTTGAGGCGGGGGTTGGGGGTGCTGCCGGGCGGCGGAAAGGAACGCGAGCGCCGCCGTGTCAGGAGTCGCGGGCGCTCAGGTACGAGCCTTCGGATATGGCTTGCCAGTCCGCAATCCCTGCCTGAAATTCGCGGTACGACTTGAGTATTCTTGCGGCCAGCGGGTTGGCGGCGCCGAACTCGTCGAGAATCCCGTTGGCGGCCTCGCGCAGGCCACGCAGCACCTCGTCGGGAAAACGCCGCAACTGCACCCCGTGCCGCTCCACCAGAACGCGCAAGGCCTGGACGTTGCGGGCCATGAATTCCGACAGCATCTGGTGATTGACTGCCGTGCAGGCGGTCTGTACGAGCTTCTGAAGATGATCGGGCAGCGCCTCCAGCGCCTCGCGGTTGATGATCACTTCGATGGCGCCCGCCGGTTCATGCCAGCCCGGGAAATAGTAGTAGGGAGCCGCCTGGTAGAGCCCCAGCGGCAGGTCGTTGTAGGGGCTGGACCACTCGGTGGCGTCGATGAGCCCCGTTTGCAGCGCGGTGAACAGTTCGCCGGCCGGCAAGTTCACCACGGTGGCGCCCAACCGCCGCAACACGTCGCCGCCCAGCCCCGGCATGCGAATCTTCAGGCCCGAGAAATCGTCCATGGAATGAATTTCGCGGCGAAACCAGCCGCCCATCTGGGCGCCGGTGTTGCCGCCGGGAAACGGAATCAGCCCATACGGCGCATAGCACTCGCGCCACAGCTCCATACCGCCGCCATAGGCCATCCAGGCATTGAATTCCGCCGGCAGCATTCCGAACGGGTAGCCCGTGAATAGCTGTGTCGCCGGCGCTTGCCCCTTCCAGTAGGCCGGCGCCGAATGGCCCATCTCCACGCTGCCGCGCGACACCGCATCGAACACCTCAAACGCCGGCACCAGTTCGCCGGCGGCATACACCTGTACGCTGAGCTGCCCGCCCGATGCCTCGCGCAGCGTGTCGGCCAGGGTTACCGCGGTGGTCCCGAATCCCGGCAGTCCCGGTGGCCAGGCCGTTACCAGTCGCCAGCGGAAGCGCGCGCCGGCCGTTGCGCCGCGGGAAGCTGCTGCGGGCTGCCCGCCACTATCCGCACCCGGGCCGCAGGCGCTCACCGCCGCTCCGGCTGCTCCGGCGGCAAGCATTTGGAGGAAGCGTCGGCGCGGTGCGGACATACGGTTCTCGGGCAGTGGCAGGCGGCAAAGAATAACGCAGGCGCGGCCTGATCCGTAAATCGCAGTGGTGTGCGCACGGGCTTTCGCTATCATTGCAGCATGAACGCCACGAATCCGCTCGCGCCCGGCAAGACTCAGGGCGATGCTTTGGTCGGTCCTCTGGCTGCGGTAACCGTAGTGACCGACGACATGTCCAACTGCCGCCGCTTCTATTGCGAATTGATGGGGCTGCAGCCGACGCCGGACGCCATTCCGCAACAAGCGCGCGCGCCGCTCGCGCGCCTTTGGGGACTCGCTGATGCCGGCGACTGGGAACACACCCTGTATCAGCAGCCCAACAGCCCTGACATGCCCTTCCTGCGCGTGCTCGGGGTGTCCGGTCAACGCCCGGCTGTGCGGCCTGGCATGAACGCTTTGCTTGAAGGTGGACTGGCCGTAGGCTTTGCCTGCGCCGACATGGCGGAATTGATCGCCAAAGGCGACAGTATGGGCTTCGGAACCGTAGCGGGCGTGACCCGCATTCCGCTGCATCGGCCGGACGGCTCGCCCTACGAAGCCCTGGAAACCCATCTGCGTGCGCCGGATGATGTCTATGTGCTTGGCATCGCCCGGCCCTCCGACCTGGCGCCCATCTGTCCCATCGCCGAGGGCAGCCTCACCGGCGGGCCCGCGTATTCGAGCCAGGTCATCAATAACGGCCAGCGCAGCCTGGATTTCTACACCGAAGTGCTGGGCTACGAGGTGCGGCGCGATATCCAGTTGCCCTCGGAAGGGCCCACCGGCGGTCTGCTCGACGTGCCGCCGGGTTCAAACATGCGTTTCCTGCAGGTGTTCGCCCCGGGCTCCGAAAGCCGCTACCTGGTGTTCCTCGACTGGTTCGATGTGGGAGTAGAGGCGGTTGCGCCCTCGCAGCCGCCGAACCGCGGCATGGTGATGTGGTCGTTCATGACCACGGATCTCGACGCGGTGCTGCAACGCGCGGAAACATTCGGGGCAGAGCGGCTGGGCGGGCCAGCAGTGGTTGAAGAGGGCGCTTTTGGCGGCGTAACCCGGCGCGCAACGCTGGCCGCTCCCAACGGCTTCGCAATAGAGCTGGTCGAAGAATCCGATAGCTGAGACGGCCTTGACAACAAGGCCTGCTGCCGCGGGCTTGCGGCCTTGCGCAAGCCCGCATAGTGCCGGCGCGATGGTGGCATAATTTTTCGGCGATATGCGGCCGGACATCTTGGTAGTCGAAGACGAGAGCGCCATTCGCGGAATGCTGGCGTTCAATCTGCGCCGCGCGGATTTCGATGTGCGCGAGGCAGAGGATGCCGAAGCAGCCCGCAAGGCTATCGGCGAGAAGCTGCCCGATCTGGCCATCATCGACTGGATGCTGCCTGACGGCAGCGGGCTGGAGTTGACGCGCTGGATCAAGCGCACCCCGGAAACCCGCGACATCGCAATCATCATGGTAACCGCGCGGTCGCAGGAGCAGGACAAGATTTCCGGCTTGAGCAGCGGCGCGGACGACTACGTCACCAAACCGTTTTCCAGCCGCGAACTCTTGGCACGCATCAATGCGGTGCTGCGCCGCACCCAGAATACCGGGGAAGAGACGATTACGCGCGGCCGGCTGACGCTGAATCCGGTGAGCCATCGGGTGACCTCCGAAACGGGCGCACTGGCGCTCGGCCCCACCGAATTTCGCCTGCTGCGCTTGTTCATGGAACGGCCCGAGCGTGTGTTCAGCCGCGCGCAGTTGCTGGACCGCGTTTGGGGGCCCGCGGTTTTCGTGGAAGACCGCACTGTGGACGTGCATATCCGGCGGCTTCGCCAGGCACTGGAACCGCACGGGGCGGCGGGTTACGTGCAAACCGTGAGAGGCGCGGGTTACCGTTTCTCATTACACTAGCCTCCCTTTAGCGCGCTGCAAGCGGGAAGGCTGGGGGCCAGGGCGCGGGAGGTAAGCGTGGTGAGCATTGCAAGTATGTCCGGGCCAGGTGGCGGATAACGCTGCTGAAGCCCATGGAGCCCTTGGCGCGAAAACTGACGGCGCGCATCCTGCTGCGCATGGGTGGGTGGGCTGCCCTGGCGGCCATTGCGGGCTGGCTGGCGGTGGACGAACCCGTGGCCGGCGCTCTGGCCGGCGCCGTGGTAGCGCTGCTGTGGGAGCTGTCGGTTCACGCGCGCGCCGCGGCCAAGCTGGCGCAGCAGTTCGATTCGGAGGACTGGGCATCGGGCGGTTTTTCGTTTGCCGAGCTGCCCCAGCAGGTCAGCGCGCTGGAGAGCCGCACCGAGCAGGCAGAGCGCCGGCTGCGCACCGTGCTCAAGGCGCTGCGCAGCACCGCTCGCGCGTTTCCGGATGCGGCGGTGGTCTTGAACGATCAATCGGAAATCGTGGTAAGCAACCGCCAGGCCAGGCGGCTTCTCGGAGTTCGCCGTCGGCTGGACCGCGGGCAACCGATTCTGCACCTGATTCGCAACCCCGAATTCAAGGATTGGCTCGATGGCGGCGGCAAGGGGCGGGTGCGTTTCAAGTCGCCCGCCGGGCCGGATTCCTGGCTGGAGGCGCAGCAGGTTCCTTATGCGGAGAAGCAGTTTCTGCTGCTGGTGCGGGATGTGACCACGGCGGTGCTGGCCGACAAGACAAGGGCGGATTTCGTGGCCAATGCCTCGCATGAACTGCAAACGCCTCTGACTGTGCTGTCGGGCTACCTGGAAACGATGGAGGAGGATGCGGCTCTGGCGCAACGCTGGCGCGCGCCGCTAAGGGATATGTCGGTGCAGTGCGGCCGCATGACCCGACTGGTCCGTGATCTGCTTGAATTGTCGCGCCTGGAATCCTCGAACCAGGCGCCCGCCTTCGAGCCGCTGGATATGCGCGGCCTGCTGGACGACGCGGTCCAGGTGGCGAAGGCCCGCGCGAACGGTGAATTGGTCATTCGCACCGAGCTCAAGAGCGAACGCCCGCTGTTGGGCGATGAGGCTGAAATTCGTTCCGTGGTCGGCAATTTGGCCAACAACGCTGCCGCATTCACGCCGGGCGGCGGCAAAATCGTGCTGCGCTGGACAGTCGGCCGCGGCGGCGGGCGCCTGAGCGTGTCCGACACCGGTATCGGCATCCAGGAGGAACACCTGCCGCGCCTTACGGAACGGTTCTACCGGGTGCGGGGCGAGGGCAGTCCGGCCGTGCCCGGCACCGGTTTGGGGCTGGCTATCGTCAAGCATGTGCTTAATCGCCATGGCGGTAGCCTGCATATTGAAAGCCGCCCCGGAGCAGGGAGTACATTTACCTGTCACTTTCCGTCTATGCGGATCGGCGACAAGCCATGACGCCGGAGCCCATAACCTCGCGCACCTCCCGCCGCTACGACGAAGCGCTGGAGCGGCTGCGCGCGCAAGTTCTGCAGATGGGCGGTATCGTGGAGGAGAACTTGCGCAGCGCCATTGAGGCCATCGTCACCGGCGATAGCGTAAAGGGCCTTGAGGTCTCGAAGGCCGACGAAAAAATCAATGCCCTGGAGGTGGAGATCGACGAACACAGCCGCAATCTGCTGGCCACGCGGGCGCCCAGCGCGGGCGACCTGCGCCTGGTGTTCGTCGTGATCAAGGCGATCACGGAACTCGAACGCATCGGCGACGAGGCGAAACGAATCGGTGTGCTGGCCGCCAGTTTGGCGGCGCAGAGCCGCGAGCGGAGCCGTTACGGGGAACTCACCGCGCTGGCATCGCATGTGCAGCGCATGCTCAGCGAGGTTCTGGACGCTTTTTCGCGCGGCGACGCCCGCTATGCGCTTGCCGTTATCAAGCAGGACAAGCGGGTGGATGCGGAGTACGAGAATTTCGCGCGCCGCTGCGTGGGGATGATGATGGAGGATGCGCAAGGCGTGCAGCGTTTTATCGACTTGTCGTGGGTCGCGCGCCGCCTGGAAAGGATCGGCGACCACGCCACCAATATTGCGGAATACGTGGTGTACCTGGTGCACGGCGCCGATATTCGGCACACCAGCATGCGGGAAGCGCTCAAGAGGGTCGAAAGCAAGACCGATTCCGCCGGCGCGCCGTGACTGCGTTGGCATTTCTGCTGGCCGCGCTGGCGATGGGCGCCTGGGCGGTGCTGGCGCTCAAGCGCATCGGGCCGGGTCTGCGGGCGCGCGACGGCGTTGAGCGCGTGCTGCAGTGGTGCATTCTGGCGGCCAGCGCGGCGGCCATTCTCACCACCCTGGCCATCGTGCTTTCGATTCTCTTCGAAGCGCTGCGGTTCTTTCAGCGCGTGCCGCTGGGTGAGTTCCTGTTCGGTCTCGAATGGAGTCCGCAAACGGCGATGCGCGAAGATCAGGTGGGTTCGTCAGGCGCGTTCGGCGCCGTTCCGCTGTTAACGGGAACGCTGCTTGTGGCCGGCATTGCAATGCTCCTGGCCGCGCCTACAGGAATCATGATCGCCGTCTATCTGTCGGAATATGCGCAACGGCGAACGCGCGTACTGTTCCGGCCGCTGCTTGAAGTTCTGGCCGGGATCCCCCCGGTGGTTTATGGATATTTCGCGGCGCTTGTCGTGAGCCCCGCATTGCGTACTTTCAGCGATAGCCGGGCGGGGCAGGCCCTGGGGCTGGATCTCGGCGCCGATATCGCGCTTGTCGCCGGCCTGGTATTGGGGATCATGATTGTTCCCATGATTTCCTCCATTTCCGGCGAGGTTATAGGAGCGGCGCCGAAATCGCTGCGCGAGGCCTCGTTGGCGGTGGGCGCGACACGCTCCGAGACCATGCTGCGGGTGGTGCTGCCGGCGGTATTCCCGGGAATCCTGGCGGGTGTATTGCTGGCCGCGTCGCGGGCCATCGGCGAAACCATGATCGTGCTCATGGCCGCTGGTCTGGCCGCCAACCTGACTTTCAATCCGCTGGACACGGTCACCACCATGACGGTCCAGATCGCCACACTGCTGACCGGCGACCAGGAATTCGACAGCGCCAAGACCCTGGCGGCCTTTGCCCTGGGGCTGATGCTGCTCGTCGTCACAACGCTGCTGAATTTGGTGGCTGCAACGGTGGCGCGGCGCTACCGTGCGCAATACCCGTGATTTCGCGGCCTCCCCTCGGAGTCCGCAAACGGCGCCGCCGGTCCGCCATGGAGTGGCTGTTTCGCGCCTGGGGCGCTGCCTGCGTACTGATCGGGCTGGGCTTCCTGCTGATCATCCTGGGCAGCATTGCCAGCAAGGCCTCGAAAGCCTTCACGCAAACCTACATCACGCTCGAAGTGAACCTGGACCCCGCGCTGCTGTTCTCCGCCGGCGAACCGGACAGCAGTTCCATAGCGCAGGCCGACTATGATCGCGTCCTGCGCGATGCCTTGTCCTCGCTCTTCCCGGAAGTGCGCACCCCGCGCCAGCGGCGTGCCTTGTATGCGTTTGTGAGCTTGCGTGCCCCCTACCAGATTCGCGACATGCTGGTGGAAAACCCCATTCTGCTGGGCCGGCGGATCGAGCTCTCGGTGCTCGCGGACGACGCGCTGGACATGTGGGTGAAGGACGGCGCAAACCGTCAGCGGGCCCGCGCGGGGCTGTCCCCGCAACAGTTGCAATGGGCCGAATCGCTGCTGGAGCGCGGACTACTGGAGCGCCGCTTCAATAGCGTGTTCTTCACTTCGGGCGATTCCCGTGAACCCGAAATGGCGGGCATATTGGCTGCCGTGAAGGGCAGCGCCTACATGCTGGTGCTGACCCTGCTCGTCGCTTTTCCCCTGGGCGTGGCGTCGGCCGTTTACCTGGAGGAATTTGCGCCGCGGAACCGACTGATCGAGTTGGCCGAAGCGAACATCAACAGCCTCGCTGCCATGCCAAGCATCATTTTCGGACTACTGGGGCTGGCGCTGTTCATCAACCTGTTTCAAATGCCGACCTCGGCGCCGGTGGTGGGCGGTCTGACGCTCGCGCTGATCGCCTTGCCGAACGTGATCCTGTCCGCTCGCGAGGCGATCGCAATGGTGCCCAAGTCCGACAGGGAGGCGGCGTTGGCGTTGGGGTCATCGCGCGTCCAGATGGTGGTCCACCATGTGCTGCCGCAAGCCGCGCCGGGCATTGCTGGGGGCGCGGTCGTGGCCCTCGCCCGGGTGGCCGGGGAAGCAGCGCCCCTGCTGATGCTTGGCATGGTCGCTTTCCTCGTGGACCCGCCGCTTGGATTCTCGGACCCGTCTACCGCGTTGCCGGTACAGATTTTCATGTGGGCCGGCAGGCTGGAACCAGCGTTTGTGGAACGCACGGCGGCAGCCATTCTGGTTCTCCTGGCGTTTCTGCTGGCGCTGAACCTTGTCGCTGCGCTGCTGCGGTCGCGGTCTCGCCAACCCGGGTAGCATGCGGCGCTGTAGGATTGCGCGGTGAACGCAGCGGACAAGACGCCAGCGGACGGGTCGCAACCGGCCGTGGCCGGGAACATCGAGACCGACGACCCGATCATCCGCGTGCGGGGCTGCAACGTCTATTACGGCGCGGTACATGCCCTGAAGAATATCGATCTCGATATCGGACGCCGCGAAGCGATTGCCCTGATTGGAGCGTCCGGTTCCGGGAAATCCGCTTTTCTGCGCTGTCTGAACCGCATGAACGACACCGGCGACCCGGTGCGCGTGGAGGGACGCATCGAGCTCGGAGGCGAGGATATCTATGGGCCGAACATAAGCGTGGAGACGCTGCGCGCGCGCGTCGGGATGGTGTTCGCGCGGCCGGTTCCGTTTCCCAAGCCGATATACGAAAACGTGGCCTACGGCCCGCGCATACACGGACTGGCGCGCAATCGAGCCGAACTGGACGCCATCGTGCGCGAGAGCCTGGACCGCACGGGATTGTGGGAAGAACTGCGTGGCCGCCTGCAGGAGCCGGCCATGACGCTCACCACCGGTCAGCAGCAGTGTTTGTGCATTGCCCGCGCCATAGCCGTGCAACCGGAAGCGCTACTCATGGACGAACCGTGTTCGGCGCTGGACCCCCTGGCCACGGCGCGCGTCGAAAACCTCATCGACGAACTGGCGGAGGAGTTGGCCGTGATCGTCGTCACGCAGTCGAAGCAGCACGCGGCGCGAGTCGCGCAGCGCACCGCCTATTTCCACGAGGGCTCGTTGGTGGAAGTGGACGCCACCGACAAGATATTCACCAACCCGGCCCATCACCTCACTGAAGACTACCTGACCGGACGCTTTGGTTAGGCGCAGGCCGATAGTGTAAAATTTCGCGGCTTCGCGCCCGCTGGGCGCCTATTCGATTTACGCTAGAACATGCGCACCGTTTCCGCAAAACCCGGACAAGTAAAGCAGGACTGGTTCCTGGTGGATGCTTCCGGCCGCACTCTGGGGCGGCTGGCCACCGAACTGGCCATACGCCTGCGCGGCAAGCACAAGCCCGAATACACACCGCACGTGGATACCGGCGATTTCATCGTGGTGATCAACGCTTCCAAGGTGCGCGTGACGGGTGACAAGCTGAACCAGAAGACGTATTACCGCCATACCGGCTACATCGGCAACCTCAAGTCCGCACCGCTGAAGAAGGTGCTTGAGCACACGCCCGACCGGGTGATTCGTTCCGCTGTTCGCGGCATGCTGCCCAAGAACAGCCTGGGACGCGCGATGCTCAAGAAGCTCAAGGTATATGCCGGCCCCGAGCACATGCATGCGGCCCAGCAACCCGTGCTGCTGGAGATCAAGGCGTGAGCGGGGAAGTCTATTACGGCACCGGCCGGCGCAAGACATCGGCCGCGCGCGTCTATATGAAGCCTGGCGCTGGTCAGGTTACCGTGAACAAGCGTCCGCTGGACGAGTTTTTCGGTCGCAAGACGGCGCGCATGATCGTTCATCAGCCGTTGAAAGTGGCCGGCATGGAAGGCCGCATGGACGTTACCGTTACGGTTCGCGGCGGCGGCACTACCGGCCAGGCTGGCGCCATACGTCACGGGCTGGCGCGCGCGCTGCTGGCATACGACGAGCACCTGCGCCCCAAGCTGCGGGCGGCCGGCTACGTGACCCGGGACGCGCGCAAGGTGGAGCGCAAGAAGGTGGGCCTGAGAAAGGCGCGCCGCGCCACCCAATACTCCAAGCGCTGATTGCTTCGGGCGCGGCCCCGTCTCAGGCACGCGAGTGGGGGATCGTCTAGCGGCAAGACATCGGACTCTGACTCCGAGAACCCAGGTTCGAATCCTGGTCCCCCAGCCACGTCTGATTCGCCCCTCCGAAGTGATAGCATGATTCCCATCGCGGGGCTATGGCCCGGACTGACGAGATGCGCGGGTCAAGGCAGCCATGTCTGACAAAGAACGTTCCATAGGCGATCAGGTTCTCGAGGAAATCGGGCACGCGCTGCGCGTTTGCGCCGGCGAATCGGCGCCTGCCGCCGACAATCCCGCAGGCGATGCCGAAGACTCCGAACACTTGCCGCAGGAGCGCGAACTGAGCGGCCGCCTGATGCGCGTGAACCACGCCGGCGAGGTGTCCGCCCAGGCGCTATACCGAGGACAGGCCCTCGTGGCACGCAAGGACAGCTTGCGCCGGACTCTGCTGCAGGCCGCCGAAGAGGAAGGCCGTCACCTGAAGTGGTGCGAGGACCGAATCCGCGAACTGAACGGCCGCCGCAGCTTTCTGACCCCGCTTTGGTACGCCGGTTCGTTCGGCATCGGCGCGCTGGCCGGTTTGTTCGGCGACCGCAAGAGCCTCGGTTTTCTGGCGGAAACCGAGGCTCAGGTCGAAAGCCACCTGGAGGGTCATCTGGACGAGTTGCCCCGCTCGGATACTCGCAGCCGCAAGATACTCGAGCGCATGCGCGAGGATGAAATCCGACACGGTCGAAAAGCTCAGGAAGCCGGGGGAGACCCCCTGCCCGAGGCCGCGCGCGCGGCCATGCGGCTGGTATCGAAAGCGATGACAACCACCGCGCGCTACGTTTAGCGCAGCCATGAAACGCGCCCGCATCGCCCCGTCCATACTGTCGGCCGATTTCGCCCGCCTGGGCGAAGAAGTGGAAGCCGTGCTGGAGGCCGGCGCCGACCTCATCCATTTCGACGTGATGGATCAACACTACGTGCCCAACCTCACGGTGGGACCGCTGGTATGCCGGGCCTTGCGCGAGCGCGGTATCAAGGCGCCTATCGATGTGCATTTGATGGTTTCGCCCGTGGATGCGCTGGCGCAGGCCTTCGCCGAAGCCGGCGCCAGCATCGTCAGCTTTCATCCCGAAGCCAGCGGCCACGTGGATCGCACTATCGCGCTGATTCGCGAGCAAGGCTGCCGCGCGGGCCTGGCATTCAATCCGGCCACGCCGCTGGATTGGCTCGATCACACCCTGCATGCACTCGACCTGGTGCTCATCATGTCGGTCAACCCCGGCTTCGGCGGCCAGCAGTTCATTCCGCAAAGCCTGAACAAGATCGCCGCCGCCAGGAAACGCATCGCCGCATCGGGGCGCGATGTCTGGCTGGAGGTGGACGGCGGCGTGAAATCCGAAAACATCGCCGAAATCGCAGCGGCGGGCGCCGACACCTTCGTGGCCGGCTCGGCCATCTTCGGCGTCGCCGATTATTCCAGTGCGATTAGCGCAATGCGCCGCGCCCTCGGCGAGTGACGCGGTGCTCGCTGGCGCCCTGGCTTAACGAATGCCCCGGCTTTCCTTGATGCGCTCGTAGGCGCGGTTGACTTCCCGAGTCCGTTCCCGGGCTCGTTCCATCATGGCCTCCGGAAGACCGCGGGCCACCAGCTTGTCCGGGTGGTTTTCCTTCATAAGACGCCGGTAGGCGGTCTTGATCTCCTGATCGCTGGCGCTTGCTTGCACTCCCAGCGCGCGATAGGCGTCGCCCATTGGCTCGGCGCGTGCCGGCCCGGCCCGGCCGTTGCCGCCCGCGAAGCCGAAGCGCAGACGGGCCTGCGCCTCGAGCTGACTGACATCCCATTGAGAAAGACCTAAAGCGGCGCCGATGCGGTTCAGCACCGCGCGCTCGCCGCCGGTCACGTCACCTTGAGCGAAAGCCACGAAGAATTGGGTATGCAGGAAGAACTGGCGCAACAGCGGCTGTCCGCGGCAGGCGGCGTTCATGCTCGCCAGCTCGCCCTCGAGATCGAAATCCGGTGCCTTGCCTTCGTTGAAATAGGCGATCGCCTGCTGCATCTGGGCGGGGTTGAGCCGCATTTCCCGCATGACCTGGCGAGCAGCCTGAATCTCTTGCTCGCTTACGCGCCCGTCGGCCTTGGCGATATGTCCCATGACGCGGAAGGTGGCCGCAAAGAAGACTTGCCGCCGGTTTGCTGCGCTGCCTGTTCCGCTGGTATGGAACACGCCCACCCTGCCGGCCAGACTGCGGTCCGCCATGTGGCCAAGAAGCAGCCCCAGGAACGCCCCCGGCAGGCTACCGAACATCAAGCCGAGGATGAAACCAGCGGTTTTTCCGAGCAAATGGAGATGCATGGGGAGGGCTCGTTTGCGCTTGTTGCAGGCGGGTGTCGGGGTAGCTGGGTAGACAGCGTTGCGGCGAATTAGAATACGCCGCACGCACGAATAAAGGAGCAGGCAGTGACAGTATCGTATACCGAAATCCCCGGTTTGCAGGCTATCGGCCGCGGCAAGGTTCGCGATCTGTACGCGGTGGGCGACGACCGCCTGCTGCTCGTGACCAGCGACCGCATTTCCGCCTACGATGTGGTTCTGCCCGACCCGATACCCGGCAAGGGCGCCGTGCTTACCGGGCTGTCCCGCTACTGGTTTGCCAATACCGGCCACATCGTGCCGAACGCTCTGCTCGACACGCCGGTGGAGGAAGTGGTCACTGGTCTTGCGCCGGCCGAGCTTGCCGATCTGGCCACCCGCGCTGTCCTGATGGAAAGGGTGGAGGCGCTGCCGATCGAGGCGGTGGTGCGCGGCTACCTGATCGGCTCGGGGTGGAAGGATTACCAGGCTAGCGGAGAAGTGTGCGGCATTCGGCTCGCCGAGGGATTGCGGCTTGGCGAACGCCTGCCGGAAGCGATTTTCACGCCGGCCACCAAGGCGGCGCCCGGCGAACACGACGAGAACATCGGTATGGATGAAGCCGCGGCAACCGTCGGGCAGGAGTTGGCCGAAAAGGTGCGCGACGTGTCGCTGGCGCTGTTCGAATTCGGCGCCCGCCACGCGGCCTCGCGGGGCATCATCGTGGCCGACACCAAGTTCGAGTTCGGGATCAACGCCAAGGGCCAACTGGTCCTCATCGACGAGGTGCTGACGCCGGACTCGTCGCGCTTCTGGCCCGCCGACGAGTATCGCGTGGGCGAATCGCCGCCCAGTTACGACAAGCAGTTCGTGCGCGATTACCTCGATTCGATCTCCTGGGACCACAAGCCCCCCGCCCCAAACCTGCCCGCTGATGTAATCGCCCACACCGCCCAAAAATACAAAGCCGCCCTGGATCTCCTGACCTCCTGACACCCCACCACCACTGCTGTCCTCCTCCTTCTCTCGCCCAAGCGCTTGCAGCGCCCGTTCGACCAACCTATAGCGGCTGGTTGCCCAACCGAGGCTCGCACTCCTCGCGCATAACCGTCGCGGGAGGCGCCATCCATGGCTCGGTTCCGCCATCCTGGCTCCAACGCTCCCGCGACGGTTATGCGCGAGGAGTGCGAGCCTTCCCCCGCCAACAGTGGTCCAGCACTCGACCCCCGCCCTTCAAATAAGCACTGCAGCCAAGGCCGCCGCCTCCCCCTGCCCACTGCAGCCTTCCTTGTCCCAGACTATCCCCGCTACCGTTGCAGCAAAAACAGGCGCCGCCCACACGCCAACTAAGGCCCTTCTTGTCCCTAACCCTCGCGGGAGCGTTGGAGCCATGGATGGCGGAACCGAGCCAGGGAAGGCGTCTCCCGCGAGGGTTAGGGACAAGGTGGGCGAGGGATGGTGTCTCCCGCGAGAGTCAGGGACAAGGTGGGCGAGGGATGGTGTCTCCCGTACCGCAACACCCCACCCGACAAGGTAAATCTATAATTGCAACCAGCGCGGAAGTGGCGGAACTGGTAGACGCGCAGGATTTAGGTTCCTGTGGGGTTATCCCCTTGAGAGTTCGAATCTCTCCTTTCGCATCGGTATCCATTCCATGAAGAGGCTCCGACCCACACCCATCCCATGAAACTAGACGGCGCCCAATACAAGGTGGAAGATGGCGAAGGACTTCGCCGCACGTTGCATGTACAGGTGCCCGGAGCCGTCATGCAAGGTGAATTCATGGCTCGCCTCGCGGCCCTGCAGCGCCGCACCAGGATTCGCGGCTTTCGCCCCGGCAAGGCGCCGATCAAACTGATCCGGCAGCGCTACGGCCGGGACATCTGGGACGAATTGACCCGCGAGACCATAGAGCAGAGCTTTCGGGAAGGCGCGCAAGACCGCAAACTGCGCGTCGTGGGCAGTGGCGAAGTCAAGGCCAAGAAAGTCAATGAAGGCTCCGATCTCAAATTTCAGGCCACCTTCGACGTGCTGCCGGAAATCGAGTGGAACGGCCTGGATGCCCTGACCTATGAAGAGCCGGCGGTGGAGATAGAGCCGCGCGACGTGGACCGTACCATCGAGCGGCTGCGCAGGCGCGAGGCGGAGTGGAAGGACGTGGACAGGCCGGCCCGGGAAGGCGATCGAATGCTGGTGAACCTGCGCGCCTCCCGGCGCCGTGAAACGCTGGAGGACGGCGAACTCAAGGAAGTGCCGCTGGTGCTCGGCGACACGCGCCTGATGCCCCAGCTTGAAGAGCGCCTGATGCGCCTCTCCGCCTCGCAGAAGAAGAAATTCCGGCTCAAGATGCCAACGGATTACCCTGAAGAAAGCCTGCGCGGCAAGCGCGTACTCTATGCAGTGGAAGTGATTGGCGTATCCGAGCCGCAGCTCCCCGACCTTGATGAAGAGTTTGTGCGAAAGCTGGGGGTGGAGAGCGGCTCGATCGAGGAACTGCGCAGCAACGTGCGCGCCACTCTGGAGCGGGAGTTAAAAACCGTGTCCGAATCCCGCAAGCGCCAATCGCTCTTCGACCAGTTGCTGGAAGCCAACGCAGGACCCACCCCACAATCGCTGGTGGACCAGGACGTCCAGCAGATGCTGGCCAGCATGCGGCCGCCACCGTCACCCGACGCGGAAGGCGAGCAGGAGACGCCGGACGAGAGCGAAATGCCCGAGGAGACGCCCGAGATGCGCGCTGCGGCCGAGCGGCGGGTTCGGTTGCAACTGCTGGTGGCGGAGCTGGCGTCACGGGAGAAAATCACTCCCGACGAGGGGGTTCTGCGCGAGCAGTTGCAGGCCTTGACCGCCGGCGCTCCGGACCCGCAGGCCGCATTCGCGGAATTGTCCGGCAATCGGGAACTTGTCGGCAGCCTGCGGGCCCGAATCCGCGAGGAGCAAGTGCTCGAATGGCTCTATGAACAAGCAAGCGTCAGCGAGCGGAGCTTGAGCTTCGACGAGTTCATGGAGCCCATGCCCGCCGTCCTCGCCGGTGTGTAGCGTTAACAGGCACTGACCCGAAACCTTGCACTGATGCGCTTGCTGCGTCCTGAGGAAATGCGCAAATGAACGAAAAAGCACTGAACCTGGTCCCGATGGTGGTGGAGCAGACCGCCCGCGGGGAACGCGCCTACGACATCTATTCGCGCCTGCTCAAGGAACGCCTGGTGTTCGTGGTCGGGGCAGTGGACGACCACATGGCCAACCTCGTGGTGGCGCAACTCATTTTTCTGGAGTCGGAAAACCCCGGCAAGGACATCAGCCTCTATATCAACTCCCCCGGCGGCTTGGTGAGCTCCGGTTTGTCCATCTACGACACCATGCAATTCGTCAAGCCCGATATCAGCACCCTGTGTCTGGGGCAGGCCGCCAGCATGGGCGCGCTGCTCCTCGCTGGCGGCGCCAAGGGCAAGCGCTATTGCCTGCCTCATTCGCGCGTGATGATTCACCAGCCCATGGGCGGCTACCAGGGGCAAGCTTCGGACATCGATATTCACGCCCGCGAAATACTGAAGACCCGCGAGCGGCTCAACCGCATCCTGGCCGAGCATACGGGCCAACCCCTGAAACGCATTGCCCGCGATACCGACCGTGACCACTTCATGAGCGGCGAGGAAGCCTGCACCTACGGACTGATCGACAAGGTCCTTGCCAGCCGGGAAGAAGTCGCCGACGCCGCACAGGAAGCCGACTAACGCGAGGCGGTTACAATGCCTCGGCGTCCATGACACGCGGCCGCACTGCGTAAAACCGAATGTCCAGCAAGAATAATCGTGGCGGAGGAGGCGAGCGCAAGCTCCTCTACTGCTCCTTCTGCGGCAAGAGTCAGCACGAGGTGCGCAAGCTCATTGCCGGCCCCTCGGTGTACATCTGCGATGAATGCGTCGAGTTGTGCATAGACATCATCCGCGAGGAATTCGAGGAACGCAACGACAATCAGCCGCTGTCCCTGCCGCTGCCGGCCGGCATCATGAAGTTTCTCAACGAATACGTGATCGGCCAGGACCGCGCCAAGAAAGTGCTTTCGGTTGCGGTCTACAACCACTTCAAGCGCATGCGCTCGCGGCGCCGCGACAAGGATGCCCCGGAGGTCGAGCTTGCCAAGAGCAACATCCTGCTGATCGGGCCCACCGGCTGCGGCAAGACCCTGCTGGCCGAGACCCTGGCGCGCATCCTCAACGTGCCCTTCACGATTGCCGACGCCACCACGCTCACCGAGGCCGGCTACGTGGGCGAGGACGTGGAAAACATCATTCAGAAACTGCTGCAGAAGTGCGACTACGATGTCGAGAAGGCGCAAACCGGCATCGTTTACATCGACGAGATCGACAAGATCTCCCGCAAGTCCGACAATCCCTCCATCACCCGCGATGTTTCCGGCGAAGGCGTGCAGCAGGCGCTGCTCAAACTGATCGAAGGCACGATAGCCTCGGTGCCGCCGCAGGGTGGGCGCAAGCACCCGCAGCAGGAATTCCTGCAGGTGGACACCTCCAACATCCTGTTCATCTGTGGCGGCGCCTTTGCGGGCCTGGACAGCATTATCCGCAACCGCACCGAGCGCAGCGGCATCGGATTTACCGCCGAGGTACGGGATGAGAACGAGAGCCAGCGGCTGGGCGACTTGCTGTCGCTGGTCGAGCCCGAGGATCTCATCCGCTATGGGCTGATCCCCGAATTCGTCGGGCGCCTGCCGCTGGTGGCCACGCTGGATCCGCTGGACATGGAGGCGTTGGTGACCATCCTCGTGGAGCCGAAGAACGCGCTCACCAAGCAGTATCGCGTGTTGTTCGAAATGGAAAATTGCGAACTGGAATTTCACGACGGCGCGCTGGAGGCGATCGCCGAGCGCGCCATGCAGCGAAAGACCGGCGCACGCGGACTGCGCACGATCCTTGAGGATGTGCTGCTGGATACCATGTTCGAGCTGCCTTCGATGAAGAATCCGCGCCGCGTGGTGCTTGACCGCGGGGCAATCATGGGCAAGAACAAGCCCTACGTCGTGTACGAAACGGACGAGCCGCTGGCTCTGAAGCCGCCCGAAGAATACGCCAGGCCGACCGGGTCAGACGGTTAACGAACCAGGGCAGTTTGCAGTCGGCCCGTGCTTTCCGGCGCTTGGGTTTGTGTTGTTGGAACCCCATATCTCGGCGGGTTCTTGAGCTAGACAGTGGTACGGAGCAAGACGAACAAATGAGCGAGGATTCGAACAAAGAAGTGGGCCGGCGGCGGCTGGCAGTGTTGCCCTTGCGGGATGTGGTGGTGTATCCGCACATGGTCGTGCCGTTGTTTGTGGGCCGCAAGCCGTCGATCCTTGCGCTGGAGAACGCCATGGCTCTAGGCAAGGAAATCCTGCTGGCCGCGCAGCGCAAGCCGGAGGTGGACGAGCCGGGAGTGGAAGACATCTACCAGGTCGGCACGCTGGCGACCGTGCTGCAGATGATGAAAATGCCCGACGACACGGTCAAGGTCATGGTGCAGGGCGTGGCGCGCGCCGGTCTGGCTGCTTTTCAGGACGGGGATTTCTTCAGCGCGGAGTTCGAACCGCTTTCCGAGCAGGGCGAGTCCGAGGCGACGGACGAGGAATTGGAAGCGCTGCGCCGCTCGCTGCTGACCCAGTTTGAGTCGTACGTGAAGCTGCACAAGAACGTGCCGCCGGAAGCACTGGCCGGCGTGGCGGGACTCGGCGATAACGGCCGGCTGGCCGATACCGTGGCAGCGCACATGCAATTGGCGCTCTCAAAGAAACAGGCGGTGCTCGAGATTGCCGATCCAGTCAAGCGCATCGAGTACCTGGTCGGCTTGATGGATAGCGAAATCGACATGCTCAGGATCGAGCGCAAGATTCGCGGGCGCGTGAAGACGCAGATGGAGAAGAGCCAGCGCGAGTACTACCTGAATGAGCAGATGAAGGCCATTCAGAAGGAATTGGGCGATCTGGAAGATGCTCCGAACGAGATTTCCACCCTGGAGAAGGGAATCAGGGAGGCAGGCATGCCCAAGGAAGCGCAGGAAAAGGCGCTGGCTGAGCTTGGCAAACTCAAAATGATGGCGCCAATGTCCGCCGAAGCCACCGTGGTGCGCAACTACCTGGATTGGCTGCTCAAGGCGCCCTGGAAAAAGCAGCGTCGGACCAACGGCAACATCCAGCGTGCCGAACAGGTGCTGGAGGAAGACCACTATGGGCTGGAAAAAGTCAAGGAAAGGATTCTCGAATACCTGGCCGTGCAGAAGCGGGTGCGGTCGCTGAAAGGGCCCATTCTTTGCCTGGTGGGACCGCCTGGCGTGGGCAAGACTTCCCTCGGACGCTCCATTGCCCGGGCCACCAACCGTGCCTTCATCCGCATGTCTTTGGGCGGTGTGCGTGACGAAGCCGAGATTCGCGGTCATCGCCGCACCTACATTGGCGCACTGCCGGGCAAGATCATGCAGAACCTGGCGCGCGCGGGAGTGCGAAATCCGCTGTTTCTGCTCGACGAAGTGGACAAGATGTCGATGGATTTTCGCGGCGATCCCTCGTCGGCGCTGCTCGAAGTGTTGGATCCCGAGCAGAACTCCACCTTCGCCGATCACTACCTGGAGGTGGATTTCGACCTTTCGCGCGTCATGTTCGTATGCACAGCCAATACGCTTGCCATACCGCCGCCGCTGCTCGACCGCATGGAAGTGTTGCGCATCCCCGGCTACACCGAAGACGAAAAGCTGGCCATTGCCAAGAACTACCTGATCGGCAAGCAAATGAAACAGAACGGCGTACGCGCCGACGAGCTCCGATTCACGACCAGCGGTCTGCGCAGTATCGTGCGCCACTACACTCGGGAGGCGGGCGTGCGCAACCTGGAGCGGGAAATCGCGCGTGTCTGCAGGAAAGTTGTCAAACAGCAACTGCTGCGGCCCACCAAGCGCGAAGTCTGCATCGGCTCGCGGCAACTGGAAACGTATCTCGGTGTGCGCAAGTTCCGCTACGGCCGTGCCGAGAACCAGAACCGCGTAGGGCAGGCGCAAGGGCTGGCCTGGACCCAGGTCGGCGGCGAAATGTTGCGCATCGAGGCATCCGTGGCCCCGGGCAAGGGCAAACTTACGCTGACCGGCAAGCTCGGCGAAGTGATGCGGGAATCGATACAGGCGGCGCTCACGGCGGTGCGCGCGCGCGCAGCCGCGCTCGGACTCAAGCCGAGTTTTGCGTCCGAGCTTGATGTGCATGTGCATGTGCCGGAGGGCGCCACGCCCAAGGATGGTCCGAGCGCAGGGATCGGCATGTGTACGGCGCTGGTTTCCGCACTCACCGATATTCCGGTTCGGGCCGACGTGGCCATGACCGGCGAAATCACCTTGGGTGGCGAAGTGCTGCCGGTTGGAGGCCTGAAGGAGAAACTCCTCGCGGCCCATAGAGGCGGAATTTCCACCGTGCTGATTCCGGAGGAGTGCGTCAAGGATCTGGTGGAAATCCCCGCTAACGTCAAGCGCAATCTGGATATCCGTCCGGTGCGCTGGATCGACCAGGTGCTGGAACTTGCCTTGGAGCGCATGCCGGAGGTGGATACCTCGCTGGACCAGGAGTCGGACGCTGCCGCCGCTTCCTCGACGAGCGCTGGTTCCGCTCCATCAGAGCAGCCGCGAACGCATTGAATCGGCGGCCCGCCGGCCGTCGGCAATCCGGCGCACCGGGGGGTCAAGCGCCAATAGCATGTAATATTGCAGGGGTGTCGGGATTAGTACATAATGCCCGGCGATTGGGGCGCTCTGGCTGCGTCTATTGGGGCGATGCGGCCGCGCCGTAATCAGGGGGTGGATTTCATTGTCCTAACGATGCCATCGGAGCATGCCCTTTTGATGGATCCGGCCAATACTTTTTGGAGAATTGCATGAATAAACGGGAACTTACGGATGCCGTAGCCTCTGCTGCGGGTCTCGGTAAAGCGGACGCGGTCAGGGCCGTGGATGCGGTTTTGGGCGCCATCAGCGGCGCTTTGGCACAGGGAGATACAGTTTCCCTGGTAGGCTTTGGAACCTTCAGCGTCAAGCACCGCGCCGCACGCCAGGGACGCAATCCGCGCACCGGCGAAAGCATACAGATCGCCGCCACATCGGTTCCCGGCTTCAAGGCAGGACGCGCCCTCAAGGATGCCGTAAACTAACCACCCAAGCTACCTGGGCTGCGCCTTGGTCAGTTGCCGCGGCAGATACAGCGCGGGTTACGGCGCCGGAGGGTGCTTAGCTCAGTTGGGAGAGCGTCGCTCTTACACGGCGAAGGTCGGGGGTTCAAGCCCCTCAGCACCCATAGCGGAGTGGTAGTTCAGATGGTTAGAATACCGGGCTGTCAATCCGGTGGTCGCGGGTTCGAGTCCCGTCCACTCCGCCACCCCATCAGCTAGCGCAACTGCGCCAATTTCATGCTGCAAGTTATTCGCGACCGACTCAGCGGCTGGGTAGCCGGAATCATATTCGGCGTTATCGGCCTGGCACTGGTCCTGACCTTCGGCGCGATGCGCGGCGATGTGGGAATGACGGCCAATGTCGTTGCCAGCGTGGATGGCATGGACATCGGGCAGACCGAGTTTCTACGCGCGGTTCAGGACGAACAGTTACGGTTGCGGGAGGAGTTCCGCGGCACCCTGCCCGACGAATTCGAGGAGCAGATAAGAGCGCTGGTGCTGGACGATCTGATCAATTCCACCATGATGCGGGCGCATGCCGAAGAGCGCGGATTCACGACCACGGATGCGCGCGTAGCGGGGGCCATACAGAGCGTTCCCGCCTTTCTCGACCAGGGAACTTTTTCGCGGGACCTCTACCGTAGCGCGCTTGCCAGCATAGGCCAGACACCGGCGTACTTCGAGCAGCAGCAGCGCGGCCTTATGACCTTGCAGCAGTTCTACCGAAGCATTGAGGAAAGCGCCTTCTTTACTCCGGTCGATTTCCGTTTCTATATCGAATTGGTGCAGGAGAGTCGTTCGGTACGGGGCTTGTTCGTCAGCACGGAGCCGTTCCGCGACGCGACTTCGGTTACCGACGAGCAAGTGGCCGAGTATTACGCGATGAACGCGTCGGGCTTCTGGACGCGCGAGTCGGTGGATATCGAATACATCGAAGTCAATGCAAACCAGTTGCCCGGCCTCAGCGAAATTACCGAGCAGGATGCCCTTGAATGGTATGAGCGAAATCGCGACCAGTTCATCAGTCCCGCACAGCGGCGCTCCAGCCATATTCTGTTGGAGGCAAGCCCGGAAGGCGACCAGGACGTGCTGGCGCGTGCTGAGCAGGTCGTGACCCGGCTGGACGCCGGAGAAGATTTTGCCGCGCTGGCTGCGGAGCTCTCCGAAGACAAGGGCTCGGCTTTGGCCGGCGGCGATCTGGGCTGGATCGAGCCGGGTGGATTCGAGCCGGAATTCGAGGATGCGCTGTTCGCCTTGCAGGAACCGGGCGATTACACGGCGCCGGTGCAGTCGCAATTCGGATACCACATCATCCGCCTTGACGGAGTGCGCGGCGGGGATATTGCGCCGTTCGAGTCTGCCAGGGAGGATGTATTGGCAGATCTGCGGGAACGACGAAGTAGCGAACGCTTCTTCGACTTGGCGGAGCAATTGGCCGACCTGGCTTTGGAGAGCGAAGACGGTTTGGCCTGGATCGCGTCCGACCTGGAGCTGCCGCTCAACGCCATCGAGGGCTTTACTCGCGAGGGTGCGGGCGAGTTCGCGAAGAACCAGCGCGTCATCGAAGCCGCCTATAGCGAGGAAGTGCTGGATTTCGGCGAAAACTCGCGGCTTATACAACTGGCGCCCGACCGGGCCATTGTGCTGCGGGTGTCGCGCCATCAGCCCTCCGAACAGCAACCGCTGGAAGATGTAGCCGAACGCATCCGCGAAATTCTGATCGGCGATGCGGCCGCCGCGGCCGCCTCGGCTCAGGGCGCGGCCCTGCTGGAAAGGCGGCGCGGCGCGGAAGCCTTCAGTGCGCTGTCGGCGGAGCAGGGCGTGGAGCTATTCGAGGATCCTGAGCTGCGGCGCGATTCCGCCGACTATCCTCCGCAATTGCTGAACGCCATATTCGCGGCTCGGCCCGGAGACGCCCCGCAGGGCCTTGCGCTGCTTGATGGCCGCTACGCGCTATTCGAGGTCGAAGAGGTGTTGCCCGGCCAGCCCGAGCGGATCGCACGGGAGCAGCGCGACGAGGTAAAGGCCGAGTTGGAGGAACGCGAGGCTCTGCTGGAATATAACGCCTATCGGAGCGGCCTGCGTGACCGCGCCAGGGTCTGGATAGCGCCCGACGCGCTGGGAGAATCGTCATGATGTCATGGAACCCGTTGCGCTGGCCGTTGTACGCGCAGATTTTCGCCGGAATCCTGCTGGGCGTACTTGCTGGCCTGATTAGCGGAGATACGGCCGAACTGGCTCCCGGCCTGACCTTCGATTCGGTCTACGACTACATCGGGACGCTGTTTCTGAACGCGCTGAAGATGTTGATCGTGCCGCTTATCGCCACATCCATCGTCTCCGGCGTGGCGGGGCTGGGCGGCCCCGGTACGCTGGGGCGGCTGGGCGGCAAGACCGTGTTCTATTACATGGCCACCTCCACGATCGCGATACTGGTGGGGCTGACTCTCGTGAACCTGATCCAGCCCGGAGTGCTCAACGGCGTCCCGGTCAAGGAGCTGCTGGACTTTCAGGCCAACGCGGACGAAGTGGCGTCGCGCGTCGCAGGCGCGCAGGGCGGGGTCGCCGAAGTGTTTTTACGCATGGTGCCGCCCAACATCGTCAAGGCCGCTTCCGAGGGCCAGATGCTCGGCGTGATTGTGTTCTGCATTCTGTTCGGGTATTTCATATCGCGTCTGGTCAAGGCCAAGCGCGAGCCGGTTACGAAGCTCGTTCAGGCCTGCTTCGAGGCCATGATGGGCGTAACCCGGTTCGTGATGCGCTTTGCGCCGATTGGCGTATTCGGACTGGTTGCGTCGGTGGTGGCCGATGTGGGATTGGGCGCCGCCCGCCCGCTGGTGGTCTTTTCGATGACCGTGCTGGCGGCTCTGGCCGTGCACTTCCTGATCGTGATGCCGCTGATCCTGTTTTTCTTGGCGCGCGTCAATCCGTTGCGCCACTTCAGGGCCATGGCCCCGGCGCTTCTGACCGCATTCTCCACCTCGTCTTCCTCCGCCACGCTACCGATCACGATGCGCTGCGTCGAAGACAACGCGCGGGTATCGAGCCGCACCACCGGCTTCGTACTTCCGCTGGGCGCCACCGTGAACATGGACGGCACGGCGCTCTACGAATGCGTTGCGGTGATCTTTATCGCCCAGGCTTTCGGCGTGGACCTCTCCTTCGGCATGCAGTTCACGATTATCGTGACGGCGCTGCTGACCTCGATCGGCGTGGCCGGCGTGCCGGCGGCCTCCTTCGTGGCCATCGCGGTGATTCTCACGACGGTGGGGCTGCCTGTGGAAGCGATCGGCGTACTGTTCGTGTTTGATCGCATCCTCGACATGTCGCGCACCGCCGTGAACGTGTTCGGCGATAGCTGCGGCGCGGTGACGATCGCCAGGCTGGAGGGTGAAACCGGGGTTTTGGGCGAGTCGTCCCCACTGCGGGACGCGCCGGCCAAGGCAGCTTGAGCAGCGCCGAACCGCCGGGCCTCAAGCTGGTGCGTGAGCGCCGCACGGTGGCGCTGTTCAAGCGCGAGAAGCCGTCGCGCGAACTATTGCTGGCGGCCGTCGAAGCCGCCCGCTGGGCGCCGAATCATCACCTCACCGAACCCTGGCGGTTCTTTCTGCTCGGCCCCGATACGGCGAAGGCCATGACCGGCATAGCCGAACAGCTCACCCTGGAGAAGCGGGGCACAGAAGCAGCAAAGCGCCGGCGCGAGCTCATGGAAGCGACCCCGGCATGGATGGCGGTAACCTGCCGGCGCTCGGAGGATGCGTTTCGCGAGCGGGAAGACTATGGCGCCTCCTGCTGCGCCATACAGAACCTGATGCTGTGCTTGTGGGAGAGTGGGCTGGCCTGCAAGTGGAGCACGGGTGCGCTGACGCGGGACTCGCGGTTTCTTGACTTGCTTGACGTCGATGCGCGCGAACAGATGGTGGTGGGTTTGTTTTCGATCGGTTATCCGCGGATCGTGCCGCGGCAGAAGCGACTGCCTGTCGAGGAGATTCTTGTTACGCTGGACTAGGGCTGCTAATGCACGTCGCTCCAGCTACTTGCGCTCGGTGTGCTTTCGTGTTCCCTCTCAGTGGGGACACGCAACAAGCACATCCCTGTGGCTCGGCTCGGGCATCCTGCCCTCGACGTTCCCCACGGAGAGGGAAAGCAATAGAACACTATCCCATCAGTGGTGGGATCGATCGTCTCGTCAGTAGCGGGATCAGTCGGGGAAGGAGAGGCCTACGGCGTTCATTCCGGCGTCCACCGGGAGCACCACGCCACTAATGCCGCTGGCCATTTCCGAGCAAAGGAACACTGCGGCATTGCCTACTTCCTCTAGGCTTACGTTGCGTCTGAGCGGCGCTGCGTTCTCGTAGTGATGCAGCATTTTCCGGAAGTTGGGGATTCCGGCGGCGGACAGGGTCTTGATCGGTCCGGGCGATAGCGCGTTTACCCGCAGGCCGCGTTTGCCCAGGTCCATGGCCAGAGCCCGGGTAACCGCTTCCAGGCTGGCTTTGGCCGGTCCCATGACGTTGTAATTCTGCACCGCGCGGGCGGAACCCGAATACGAAAGGGTCAACAGAGCACCGCCTTCGGGCATGAGCGGCGCGGCGGCGCGCGCCAGCGCTGCGAAGCTGTAGGCCGAGATGTCGTGCGCGATGCGAAACCCCTCCCGGGACACGCTGTCGGCGAAGTCGCCGGTGAGGTTGTCGGCCGGTGCGTAGGCGATGGAATGCACCAGGATGTCGAGACGGGGCCAGGCATCGCCGAGTTGAGCGAAGGCGTCGCTGATCGACGCATCGCTGCTTACGTCCATCGCCAGGCAGAGAGGAGAATCGAGCTCTCGCCCCAGCGCTTCGGCGCGCTCGAACAAGCGCCCGGGCAGCGCGCTCAGCGCGACTTCGGCGCCTTCGTGACGCAAGCGCTGCGCGATGCCCCAAGCGATAGACCGCTTGCTGGCGATTCCCGCAACCAGCGCCCGCTTTCCTTCAAGAATCGACATGCGCGGGATTCTACAGGCCATTAGCGCGCCGCGGAACGGATCTGCGAAAAGACCTGATTCGCTGCCACGGGTAGAATCGCGGCTTGTGCGGGAGGTGGAGATCTATACCGACGGCGCTTGCTCGGGCAATCCCGGCCCTGGCGGTTGGGCAGCGATATTGCAGGCTGCGGGGCAAGAGCGCGAATTGACCGGAGCGGAGCCGCACACTACCAACAACCGCATGGAACTCATGGCTGCGCTGCGGGCATTGGAGGCGCTCAAGCGTTCGTGTCGTGTGGTGATCCATACCGATTCAACGTATCTCCAGCAGGGCATGAACGCATGGCTTGCAAACTGGAAGCGCAATGGCTGGAAAACGGCGCGCAAGGAACCGGTGCGCAATGCCGACTTGTGGCGCGCGCTGGATGCCGCCTGCGAGCGGCACCAGGTGGAATGGCGCTGGGTGCGGGCGCATGCCGGCAATCCCGGCAACGAGCGGGCCGATCGCCTGGCGCGCGAAGCGATGAATTCCGGTCACGGGGTTACTTAAGGAGCAATAGCTTGCGACACGTTGCCCTGGATGTGGAAACGACCGGCCTGAACCCGACAGGCGGTGACCGCGTCATTTCCGTGGGTTGCGTGGAGTTGGTCGAGCGGCAGTTTACCGGCCGGACCCTCCACCGGCTGGTGGATCCGCAGCGCGCTATACCCGAGGAGTCGTCGCGCGTACACGGCATTACGCAAGAACAGGTGGCCGGCCAGCCGCGCTTCTCCGATTTGGCCGGCGAGTTTCTCGACTTCGTGCGCGGCGCCGACCTGTTGGGCCATAACCTGGAATTCGACCGCGGCTTTCTCGACGCCGAGCTGCGCCGCGCCGGGCGAAAGGAAAGGCTTGGCGATTTGTGCGGGCTGACCTGTACGCTGAAGATGGCGCGCGCCCGCTATCCCACGCAGCGCAACAACCTGGACGCCTTGAGTATCCGCTTGGGCGTGGCTCGCGAGTCTCGCGGATATCACGACGCGCTGGAGGATGCGCGACTCACCGCTGGCGTGTGGTTGCGCATGACGATGGGGCAGGGGGAGTTGAAGATGGGAGACCGGGCCAGCACCTCCAGGACGCAGGCGCTGAGCCGGGAGGGGCGTGTATTAGCCAGTTTCGAGCCCCGCGCGGAAGACCTGGACGCGCATCGGAAAATGCTGGAAATGATTGACGGCAAGTCCGAACAAGGCGCGGCCTGGCTGCGGGACTTCAAGGAAAACTGACCGGCTTCCGCTAGAATCCTGGTTTTTCCGCACGGGGAGGAGCTTCGTGGCGCAGTCTATTTCGTCCGCATTCGGCCAAAATTTCCTGGGTGCTTCGCCCCGTTGGTACAAGCAAACGATCATTGTTTTCCTGATCGTCAACCCGGTGCTCTGGTTCGGGTCTCAATGGTTGGGCATCCCCGGTGGCAAGTTCCTGACCGGCTGGCTGCTCGTGCTCGAGTTCATCTTCACGCTCGCAATGGCGCTACGCTGCTACCCCCTGCAGCCCGGCGGACTGCTGGCCATCGAAGCCGTGCTGATGGGCATGACATCTCCAGCCACGCTCTACACCAAGACGCTGGAGAACTTTCCGGTCATCCTCCTGCTGATCTTCATGGTGGCCGGCATCTTCTTCATGAAGGAGATGCTGCTCTACGTGTTTACCCGAATTCTTCTTGGTGTGCGGTCCAGAATGCTGCTTTCGCTGCTGTTTTCCGCGGTGGCTGCGGTGCTCTCGGCGTACCTGGACGCATTGACGGTTACCGCCGTGGTCATTACGGTGGCGATCGGGTTCTACCGGATATACCACGGAGTCGTGAGCGAACTGGAGGAAGGCAAGGCCGCGCCGGTGCTCACCGACGATTCCCGGATTGCGCAGGAAACGGTAGCTGAAGTCAGACAATTCCGATCGTTTCTGCGCGGCCTCATGATGCATGCCGCAGTCGGCACGGCGTTGGGCGGTGTCACGACGCTGGTGGGTGAGCCGCAGAATCTCCTGCTGGCCAAGGAAGCCGGCCGGGCCTTTGGGGAGGCAGGCTGGGATTTCGGGTATTTCTTCTTGAGGATGGCTCCCGTCACTCTGCCGGTTCTGGTAATGGGACTCTTGACCTGTCTGGCGCTGGAGTGGACCGGTTGGTTCGGCTACGGCACCAAGCTCAGTCCCAGGGTGCGTGGCTTGCTGGAAAGCTTCGACCGCGAGGCCGCCCAACGCCGCGGACCGGCCCAGAATGCAGCGCTTGTGGCGCAGGGCGCGGCCGCCGTCATTCTGATCGTGGCGCTGAGTTTGCATCAGTTACACCATACCGAGGTGGGATTGATCGGCCTGATGATCATCGTGCTGGCCACGGCTTTTTCCGGCGTCACCGAAGAGCATCGCCTGGGCAAGGCGTTTCAGGAGGCCTTACCGTTCACAGCGCTGCTCGTGGTGTTTTTCGGCATAGTGGCCGTAATCTACGACCAGAAGCTCTTCAAGCCGGTAACGGAGGTGATCTTCACGCTTTCGGGTACCGAACAGCTATCGGTAATGTACCTCGCCAACGGTTTGCTTTCGATCATCAGCGATAACGTGTTCGTGGCCACGGTGTATATCGGCGAGGTCAAGCAAGCACTTCTGGACGGCCTGCTGGATCGCGCGCAGTTCGAACTCATGGTGGTGGCCATCAACACCGGAACCAATATTCCCAGCGTAGGCACGCCCAACGGCCAGGCGGCCTTCCTGTTTCTACTCACCTCGGCGCTGGCGCCCGCCATCCGTCTCAGCTACGGCCGCATGGTGTGGATGGCGCTGCCGTACACGATTGTGATGACGATCACCGGCCTGCTCGCCATCATCTATCTGCTGTAACAGAGGACTGCGCAAATCGCCGCCCCCGAGGGTCCGCCTGCCGTGAGTCTGCCGGCCTGGCGTGCGCTCGAGGCCCACGCGGATAGCGCGCGCGCCTGGAAGCTCGCGGAGTTGGTGGATGGCGCCGGGCGCTTCGCTGAGTATTCGCTGTCCTGTGGCGAGAAGGGCTCAATAGAGCTGCTTCTGGATTTCAGCCGCCAAAGGGTCATTCATGAAACCATTCGGCTGTTGGTGGACTTGGCTCGCGCGCGCCACGTTGAGGCAAGGCGCGCGGCACTGTTCGATGGGGAAATTGTTAATCTGAGCGAGTCCCGCGCCGCGCTGCACCCCGATGCGCGGGCGCCCGAGCCGCAGGACCCGATTCTCGCCCACGAGCGCGAGCGCGTAAGCGCGTTTGCCGCCCGTTTTCGCAGCGGACAGTTGCAGGGCGCGCGCGACAAGCCGCTCACCCGGGTTGTGAATCTCGGCATCGGCGGTTCCGACCTCGGCGTTCGGCTACTCTGCTCGGCATTGGCTGAAACCGACGCGCCGCAGGTGGATTTCGTCTCGGAAATGGACGGCGTCGAGCTCGAACGAGCGCTGTCGGAGGCGGCGCCGGAAGAAACGCTGTTTGTGGTGTGCTCGAAGAGCTTCACCACCAAGGAAACGCTGGCCAACGCCTACGCCGCCCGGCATTGGCTGGTGTCGCGGCTGGGCGCTGAGGCGCCGGCGCGGCACTTCGCCGCGGTTTCCTCGAATGCCGACGCGATGAGCGGCTGGGGCATACGGCCCGCAATGCAGTTCAGAATTCCCGAGGCCATCGGCGGGCGCTATTCCCTATGGTCTTCGGCCGGGCTGAGCGCCTGGCTCGTATTGGGCCGCGCGAAAATGGCCGAATTTCTCGCCGGCGGGGCCGAGCTGGACCGGCATTTTCTCGCTGCGCCAGCGGAGCGCAACGTGCCGGTTCTGATGGCGATGTTCGCGTTATGGAATCAGGCGTTCCTGGGTTGTTCGGCCCACCTTGTGTTGGCTTACGACACGCGGCTCAAGCACTTGCCGGCCTATCTTCAGCAGTTGGAGCTGGAAAGCCTTGGCAAGAGCGCCGACGCGCAAGGGCGCCCGCTTGCAGGCGAAGGTGTGGCGGCGCTGCTGGGCGGCGCCGGCAGCAGCGCCCAGCATTCCATCATGCAGTGGGCGCAGCAAGGCCGCCGCGCGCTGACCGCCGACTTCATCGCCACGCGCGAGGCGCCAGGCGCTTATCCGAAGCTGCATGCCGAGTCCTTGCACCAGATGCTGGCGCAGGCCGAAGCCTTGGCGCGCGGTTTGCCGCGCCGCGCGAGCGCCGCCGATCCGCTGGCGGCGCACAAGGCGCTGCCCGGCGGGCGCTCGTCGAGCGTGTTGCTGCTCGACAGGCTGGATGCCAGGCGCCTGGGCGCTCTGATTGCGCTCTACGAGCACAAGGTGTTTGTGCAGGCAGTGCTGTTGGGCGTGAACCCATTCGATCAATGGGGCGTGGAACATGCCAAGCGCCTCGCAGCCGACGATAGCTCGCGGCCGCCGCTTGCCGCCCTGCTAAAGGCCTGAACCTTTCGCCCACAACAAGCGTTTCCTGCCAGTCCGCGAACAGGCGCCGCAACCTTGCCGTAACCGAGCGCGCCTAAAATGAAGCGTCCATGAAAATCACCGTTCACGGCTGTGGCTATGTGGGGCTGGTTACCGGTGCCTGTTTCGCCGAAACGGGCGTGAGCGTTGTGTGTTTCGACATCAATGCCGGCACTGTAGAGCAGCTCGCCGGGGGCGGTCTGCACATCAATGAGCCGGGACTTCAAGACCTGGTTCGTCGCAACCAAGCGGATGGCCGCCTGCGTTTCACATCGGACATAGGCGAAGCCGTGGAGCATGGAGATGCGCAGTTTATTGCCGTGAGCACTCCCCCGGGGGGTAACGGAGCGGCCGACCCGACACAGGTTTTTGCGGTGGCGGAATCGATCGCCGAGCACATGCCGGGCTACCGCCTGGTGGTTTGCAAGTCCACCATTCCCGTTGGCGCCTGCGCGGGAGTGGAAGAACGGATGCGCGCGCGACTGGCGGTACGCGGCGCGCAACACGATTTCGAGGTGGTGTCCAATCCCGAATTCCTGAAGGCGGGCGCCGCGGTTTCCGACTTCATGCATCCCGAGCGCATCATTCTGGGAACCGACAGCGAACGCGCCGTCGAATACTTGAGCGATCTTTACGCGCCGTTTGACCGGAATCGCGACCGCATTATGGTGCTGGACAGGGCGTCGGCAGAGCTGACCAAGTGTGCGGTCAGCGCCATGCTGGCCACGCGCATCGCAGAGGACGGCGGCGTGGGGCCCCATCCCGTGGGGCAAAAGGTGTCTCGGCCCTGGGGCAGTTTCGAAGGCCTGGGGCAGGGCGCGGGCTACCAGGTCAAACGTCTCAGGGTGCTGCCCGGACAGACCCTGTCGCTGCAGCGGCACCGACAGCGCGAAGAGCATTGGGTCGTGGTTGGCGGCGCGCCGGTGGCGGTGCGCGACGGCGAAGATCACCCATTGAAGATCGGCGATCACATCCTCATTCCGGTTGGCGCCGTCCACCGCATTCACAATCCGGGCAAACAGCCCGCCGAGGTGGTGGAGGTGCAGTTGGGCGATTACCTGGGCGAGGACGACATCGAGCGCCTCGAAGACATCTACGGCCGCGCCTGATGTGCGCCGCGGGCGTCACGCAGGAAAGCAATATGCGGCTTGACCCGCCGTTCAAGGCCTACGATGTGCGCGGGCGCGTGCCGGACGAATTCAACGCCGGACTTGCTTGCCGGATCGGCGCTGCCGTGGTGGAATTTACCGGCGCCAGGGAAGTCGTATTGGGCCGGGACGCACGCATTTCCAGCCCCGAGATGGCCGACGCCATTGCCGAAGGCGTGGCACGTGCCGGCGCCGATGTCGCCGATCTCGGCCTGTGCGGCACCGAACAGGTGTATTTCGCTACCGGGCGCCTAGGCTGCGGCGCGGGCGTAATGGTTACCGCCAGCCACAATCCCGCCAACTACAACGGGCTGAAGATCGTGCGCGAACAGGCCCGGCCGATCAGCAGCGATACAGGACTGGCCGATATCGCTCAGCTCGCGCAGCGCGATCCGCCCAAGGGTGTTCGTGGCCGCCGGCGCAGCGTTGACTTGCGTGACGCATGGCGGCGCAGCGTATTGCGCTTCGTGGAAGACATGCGCCTCAAGCCCCTCAAGCTGGTCGTCAATTCCGGAAACGGCGCGGCCGGGCCCAGTGTGGAGGCGCTGGCCGAACTTCTGCCGTTTGAAATCGTGCATCTGCAGCCAGAACCCGACGGGCGCTTCCCCAACGGGGTGCCCAATCCTCTGCTGGAACGCACGCGGACGGCTACCTCACAGGCGGTGCGGGTGCACGGCGCGGACTTCGGCGTGGCCTTCGATGGCGACTTCGACCGTTGCTGTTTCTTCGACGAGCGCGGCGAGTATGTCGATCCCTACTACACCGTGGGAATGTTCGCGGCCTTCCTGCTATCCACGCAGCCGGCCCGCGACCGGCGCGTAGTGCATGATCCCAAGCTGGTCTGGGACACCGTCGAGCAGGTGAGCGCAGCCGGCGGAGAGCCACTCCGCAACCGCGCCGGCCACGCTTTCGTAAAGCAGCGCATGCGCGAGGAGGATGCCGTCTATGGCGGCGAGAGCAGCGCACACCACTATTTCCGCGAATTCCTGTATTGCGACTCCGGAATGATCCCCTGGGTACTGATGGCCGGCATCCTCTGCGCGCAAGGCGGCGGCCTCGCCGAACACGCGGCTGAGCGCCGCGCCCGCTATCCGGTCAGCGGCGAAATCAACCTGCCCGTTGCCGCCGGAGCCTCCGCGCTGCTCAACCGCCTGGCATCGCGCTACGCGGGGCAGGGCGGCGCGGTGGACGAAATCGACGGCCTGTCGGTGGAGTTCCCCGACTGGCGATTCAACCTGAGGCCGTCGAACACCGAGCCGCTGCTGCGCCTGAACCTCGAAACCCGCGCCGACCCGCAACTCCTGTCCGAGAAAACCGCCGAACTCGAAGCCGCCGTGCAAGCAGTGGATTGAGGTCAGCGGAGGCGGAGGCCGTGGTGGGCGATGCTGGGATTGAACCAGCGACCTCTGCCGTGTGAAGGCAGCGCTCTCCCGCTGAGCTAATCGCCCGTGGGCAGTTATTATTGACCGCCGCCCGCGCAGGCCGCAAGTCGCGAAATTCCAAGACCCAATCCGCATGTCCGTTTGCACTCGTTTCGCTCCCAGCCCCACGGGAGTCTTGCACTTGGGAGGTTTGCGCACCGCGCTCTACAACTGGCTCTATGCGCGGCGCCACGGCGGCCGGTTTTTGCTGAGAATCGAGGATACGGATCGCCAGCGGTCCTCCGAAGCGCATACCAGGGGGCTCGTGGAGGCGCTGCACCGTTTCGGCCTGGAGCCGGATGACGAGCCGCTGCTGCAGTCGTCGCGCGCGGAGCGGCACCGCGAGGTTGCGCATGAGTTGCTGGAGCGCGGTGCGGCCTACCATTGCTACTGTACGCCCGAGGAGCTCGCGGTCATGCGCGAGGAGCAGCGCGCTCGCGGTGAAGACCCGCGCTATGACGGTCGTTGCCGGGAGCGCCGTGCGCCGCGCGCCGGCGTTGATCCGGTCTTGCGTTTTCTCCGCCCGGATGACGAAGAAGTGGTGGTGCGCGACTGGCTGCATGGCGAGGTGCGCTTCCGCAACGCGCAACTCGACGACCTGGTGCTGCTGCGCGCGGATGGTTTGCCCACCTTTCACCTGAGTTGCGTGAGCGACGACCAGGACATGGGCGTGCGCCAGGTTATTCGCGGCGACGACCATCTGAACAACACGCCGCGCCAGTTGCAACTGATCCAGGCGCTGGGCTGGACGCCGCCCGAGTATTGTCATCTGCCGCTGCTGCTGGCGCCGGACGGCAGAAAGCTGTCCAAGCGCGACGAGGCGACCGATGCGCTCGGCTACTTGCAGGAAGGATTTCTCTCGCCGGCGGTCTTGAATTACCTCGCGCGGCTCGGTTGGTCGCATGGAGACCGGGAGATTTTCTCGGTTACCGAACTGGTCGATTGCTTCGGACGCGAGGGGCTGGGCGCGTCGGCAGCGCGGCTGGATCCCGACAAGCTCCGGTGGATTAACCAGCAGCACATGAAGATGGCGCCCACCGAAAGCCTTTGCATGGGTCTTGCGGCACAACTTGAGAGTCTGGGCCTGAATCCTGAATCGGGCCCGCCGCTCGCGGCGGTGGCGGAAGCCTGGCGCGAGCGCGCCGAAACGCTGGCGGATATGGCCGCGGCGGCACGTTGGGCGTATGCGCGCGAGATCGAGCTGGACGACAAGGCGGCGCGTAAGTTCTTGCGCCCGGTGATGCGTGAGCCGCTGGCCGCGGCTCGGGACGCGCTGGCCGCGCTGGCGGACTGGACGGCAGAGGGCATCCACGCCTGTATTGCAAAGGTGGTGGATTCTTGCGGCATTTCCTTCGGGAAGTTGGGCCAGCCGCTGCGGGTGGCGGTTACTGGCGGCCCGGTTTCTCCGCCCATAGATGCGACGCTGTTCCTGGCCGGCCGCGCCGCGACGCTGGCACGTCTTGAGAAGGCGCTCGCCTACATCGACGCTCGGAACGCTGCGGCGGCGGATGCTTCCGGCTAATCGGGCCAAGGCGCGCAGCGGATCATGTTGGACTGCCTCGAAAGGGTAACGGGGCCCGACCCCGCGTATTCGGTGATCTGGCTGCACGGTCTGGGCGCGGACGCGACCGATTTCTGGCCCATCGTGCCGCAATTGGACTTGCCGCCCGCACCTGCCTGGCGGTTCGTGCTGCCCAACGCACCGGTGCGCAACGTTACGGTGAACGGTGGCATGCCCATGCGGGCTTGGTTCGACATCTATTCGCTCGAGCGCGTGCTGCCGGTGGACAGCGATGGCATCACCGCCAGTTGCGCGGCGCTTGAGGAGCTGATTGCTCGCGAGGAGCAGCGCGGCATTGCCCGTAATCGGGTCGTGCTGGCCGGTTTTTCGCAGGGCGGCACGATCGCAGCGCGCACCGCGCTGCTCGCCGAGCAACCGGTCGCCGGCGTGCTTGCGCTTTCCACCTACATCCCGGCAGCGGAACCCTTGCCTGCGGGCCCTGTGGCGCGCGGTCTTCCATGCTTCGTCGCGCATGGCCGCCACGACGAGGTGTTGCCGATTCGACTGGGCGCCGGGCTGCGGGACGAACTGTCGGCCGCCGGCTGTGCCGTTGTGTGGCGGCAGTACGAAATGGGGCACCAGGTGTGCGCCGAAGAGCTCGCCGACATTGCCGGTTTTCTGCGCGGCGTAGCCTCCGGACAGCCCGACGCGGTCTGAAACCAAACTGACTCATTTGCTTTCGGCAATACGGGTAACATACGCCGTTTCCATTTCCGCGGCGAGTATGGACTCGGCGGTCGGCGGACAATAGGGAGTCGCGGCGCGGACCTGCGCTGCATGGGGCTGGGTTTGGCGTTATCTCTCACCGAAATCTACATGGTGGCCGGTTTTCTGCTGGCGGCGTATGCGGTCGTGGCCAACGACTCCATACAAACGCTGGGCACTTTCCTGGCCTCGAATTCCCATCGCCCATGGTGGGCGCTATGGCTGTTCGCCGCCGGCATCCTTACGGCGGTTCTGGCCTACGGCTGGTTTTTCCACGACGGCGACGTGTCCTATGGCCGACTGACGAAGTTTCCCATTCCCGAAGGCGGCATCAGTTGGATTCATGCGATACCGCCGCTGGCGCTCCTGATTCTGACCCGCGTAGGCATCCCGGTAAGCACTACATTCCTGGTGCTCACGGTGTTCACCATCAGCAACCTGCAGGCCATGCTGGCGAAATCGCTGCTCGGCTACCTGGTGGCCTTTGTTGCGGCCATCGTGCTGTTTCGGCTGGTTTTTCGGCGCGCTACCGAGTATTTCCTCCGCACCAGTGGAGTGTCCATACCCCGCTATTGGGTCGTCTTGCAGTGGGCTTCGACGGCTTTTCTGTGGAGCCAGTGGCTGATCCAGGACCTGGCCAACATCTTCGTCTATCTGCCGCGGCAGCTATCCTTGTCGTGGCTGGCCTTCGGCGTGGTCGTACTGATCGCGATTCAGGCATACATCTTCTACACCTTCGGCGGCGTGATCCAGAAGATCGTGCTGTCCAAGACCGATACCACCGATATTCGCGCGGCCACGATTATCGATTTCATCTATGGCTTGGTGCTGCTTTTATTCAAGGAAATCAGCAATATCCCCATGAGCACCACCTGGGTGTTCCTGGGACTCCTGGCCGGCAGGGAATTCGCGCTATCGATGTACTTGGCGGACACCGACGTCAGACAAACCGTGCGCAAAGTGAGCATGGACGCGCTCAAGGCGCTTTCGGGCTTGATCGTCAGCATTGTTCTCGCTCTGGGACTCCCCTATATCCACCGCCTGTTGTTCGCCGGCTGAGCGAAAACGAAGGTTTCTGTTAGAGTCTGCCCTTGGGTAATTGAGGGGTAGGTCTCGTTTCCACGCTCGACTGGATTGTGGTAGGCGCGTACCTTGCGCTGATTCTCTGGGTCGCCTGGCTGGCCGGTCACCGGCGCCAGCAGGGGCGCGCGGATTTCTTCCTGGCCGGGCGCAATGTCGGCTGGTTCGTGGTGGGCGCATCAATCTTCGCCTCCAACATAGGGTCGGAACACCTCGTTGGGCTGGCCGGTTCCGCGGCCCAGGAGGGCGTTCCGGTGGCGCAATTCGAGATTCTGGCCGCCTTCGCGCTGCTGTTATTGGGCTGGCTTTTCGCCCCTTTCTACCTGCGCTCCGGGGTGTTCACCATGCCCGAGTTTCTCGAGAAGCGTTATTCCGCGGGCCCGCGCACCTATCTGGCGGCGATTTCCGTTGTCGGCTACGTGCTCACCAAGATCGCGGTTACGGTGGCTGCGGGCGGTATCGTATTCGAGGCGCTGATGGGGATTCCGTTTTGGTGGGGCGCCATCGCCATCGTAGCGCTTACAGGCATCTACACGGCCTGGGGCGGATTGCGCGCCGTTCTCTACACCGACATGGTGCAGATGTTCGTGTTGCTCGGCGGCGCCGTGGCCGTTACGTTCATCGGTTTCGGCGCGGTGGGCGGTTGGAGCGGACTGCAGGCGGCGGTGGAACCGCAAGCATTCAGCCTCTGGCGCAGCATGAACCACCCCGATTTCCCCTGGACCGGCATCCTGTTCGGCGCGCCCATCCTGGCGGTATGGTACTGGTGCACGGACCAGTTCATTGTGCAGAGGGTGCTGGCCGCCAACGGGCTCGGCCACGCCCGCAGGGGCGCCATCTTCGGCGCCTGGCTCAAACAGCTACCGCTGTTTCTTTTCGTGTTGCCCGGCGTGTTGGCGCTGGCCCTGAGCAACACGGGCGCGCTCGCGCTGGAGGATCCCGATCAGGCGTTGCCCGCCATGATCGCAGCGCTGCTGCCTTCCGGCCTCAAGGGCTTGGTCGCGGCCGGCTTGCTGGCGGCGCTGATGAGTTCCTTGTCTTCGGTATTCAACTCGGCTTCTACCATTTTCACCGTGGACTTGTATGGCCGTTTCGCCGCCGGCGCCAGCGAGGCCAGACTGCTCACGGTCGGTCGCCTGGCCACGGTCGGAATGCTGGTCCTGGCGATGCTCTGGATTCCGTTCATGGACCTGGTTTCCAGCGGTTTGTTTACCTATCTGCAAAGCGTACAGGCCTATATCGCGCCACCCATCGCGGCGGTGTTCCTGGTGGGCGTTCTGTGGCGGGGCGCCAATGCTGCGGGCGCCAAGTGGTCTTTGGCGGTCGGTGCGGTGCTGGGGCTGGGGCGCCTGCTGGTGGAAGTGGTAACCGCGGCCAACCGCGAAGCTTTCGAGGGCAGCCTCTGGCTTTGGATCGCCGAGGTCAACTTTCTGCACGTGGCGATCGCACTCTTTGTGGCATCCACGGCGGTTCTGGTGGCTGTGAGCTTGGCCACCGGAGGCGCAGCTTCTAAAATCACCCTGCGCCGCGGGGATATCATTGGGCAGCAAGGATGGCGGCGCGATTTGGCCTTGAGCGCGGGCGTGGTGTTGCTCGTGCTGGCTGTCTGGACAATTTTTTCGGGGTGGGTTCTTGGAGCCCAGGGAGCATGAACATGCGGGATTTCATTTTTTTTAGAAGCCTGTCGGCGGCGGCGCTAATCAGCTTTGCGAGTATTGCGGTTGGCCAGGAGAGCGGCGACGAGGACGCAGCGCTGATGGAGGAGATTGTTGTCACCGCCACCAAGCGCGCGACGCGGCTCATGGAAACGCCGCTGGCCGTATCGGCGCTTTCCCAGGAGGCGCTCGACCGCGAAGGCGTGGAAGACGTTACCGATTTGAGCGATCTGGTTCCGGGGCTGGAGGTAGGGCTATCACCGTCCGATTCCGGCGTGCAGGTGACCGTGCGCGGCATCACGTCCAACAACTTCACGGAGCTGGGCGATCCCAGTGTCGGCATTCACGTGGACGGCATGTATTCGCCGCGTCCGCAAAGCGGGTTGGCGCTCCTGCATGATGTGGAGCGGGTGGAAATCCTGCGCGGGCCGCAGGGTACGCTGTTCGGCCGCAACTCCACCTCCGGGACGATCAACATCATTTCGGCGCGGCCTGCCTTCGATGAGGTGAGCGGATATGTGAGCGCGGGCTACGGCCGTTTTTCGGCAGTCTCGCTGAACGGCGTCCTCAATCTGCCGGTTGCCGACAACCTGGCCTTTCGCGCAGCCGTAATGCTGGATCGTTCTGATTCATATATCGAGCAGGAGCCCGATTACTTCGACCTGGCCTGGGACACGGACGGGGATGGTTCGCTGGACGGCCCCTACGACGTGCGGCCCGACGGCATTCCAAATGTGGATCAACGGCGCAACGAGGAGGTCGATGAGTCAGACGCCTATTTCAATTCCGACCGCTGGGCCGGCCGGCTGTCAGCGCTGTGGACGCCCGGCGACACTCTGACCTGGCTTCTGAGTTACGAATACTACAGCGACAGGGGCGCGGGCACGCTCAGCTTGAAGGATTGCGAAAAGGCGGAAGGCACGTTCTTCGCCTGCGATCACGACATCTGGTACGCGCGCGTGAACGTTCCGGGCAAGCTCGATATGAGCATCAGCACCTTGCGCTCGGAACTGTTGTGGGACGTATCCGAGGAAATGGTGCTTGAGTTGCGCCTGGCCCAGTCTTCGCAGAAGCGCTTTCAGCAATACGACGGCGATGGCGGCGTTTACCCCGATCCGGAACATCCGGCTTATGGAATCAACCGCAACTGCTGCGGTGGGTGGTCGTCGCTGCTGATCCGCGATCCCGAGGCGATCATCAACGCCGGCTTTCAACCTTACGCAATTCAGCCTTGGGACGACCTGCAGCTCACCACCGACTACTCGGATTACGAGTCGCAAGTGGCGGAACTGCAATTGAAATCACTTAGCGACGCTCCCTTGCAGTGGATTGCCGGCCTGTTCTGGATGCAGGAAGATAACGCCATTCGCTTCGATGTCGAAAACCCCTTCTGTTGCGGATTCGTGCGCCCGCTGGCCCTGTCGTTCGTGCAGCCCGACCGCCAGATTCATTCCGATGCCGCGTTCTTGCAGTTCGATTACTCGGCCAGCGAGCGTCTGAATTTCACCGCCGGCTACCGCTATACACGCGACGAGAAGATCGACAACGGCGGCATGAACCACGAAACCATCGGCTACTGGACCAATCCTGCCTTGTATGGGCCGCCGGACGATTTCTGGTATGAGTCCTACACCTTCATCGGCGATCCCTACGGTTGGGGCATCACCAACTACACCGACTACTACCAGGCCGATGACTTGAACGAACTGCACGGCACGCGCAGCGAAGGTTTTCTGGAGCGCGTTCCAGGCACCGACAACACGCAGCAAGCCGAATGGAGCAAGTCCACATGGCGGGTCGGCGTGGACTACCTCTTGAGCGAAGACGTGTTCCTCTACGCCTATGCCGCAACCGGCTACCGGGCCGGCGGCTTCGGCGACAACGTGGACGTTACAGGCTGCGGCGACTTCACGACTTTCGATTTCGAGCCCGAAACCAATACCACCTACGAGTTCGGCTGGAAAAGCACTCACCTTGACGGCAGACTGAACCTGCTGGGGTCGGTGTTCTACAGCGATTACTCGGACATGCAGCGTACGCTGTGGGCGGTGGTGGGCAACCGCATTGATTGCGCCACCGGCGAGGAACTGGAGCAGACTGTAGGTACGCTGCTGACCCACAATCTCTCCGGCGCCGACATCAGAGGCATCGAGTTCGAATGGGACTGGCAGGCCTGGGAAGGCGGGCGCCTTTTCGGCTGGATCAACTACCTGGACGCCGAGATTTCCGACATGCCGGGCGCCGAGGACGGCTGGTATTGCTTCGAGCGCGCCTACCTGGGCTTGAGTCTCTGTCCGGCGCCCAATCCGGAGCAGGACAATCGGCGCACAACCAATTTCGAGGGTAACCGCCTGCCCTGGTCGCCCGAGTGGTCCACCTCGATATTCGTAGAGCACAGGTGGTATGTGGGCAACCTGATTCTGAGTCCCTACGTGTCGGCGCACTGGTCGTCGGAAATGTTCTTCAACGACAACAACTTCGACGAAGGCGCGTTTCATACCGGTCAGCCGGCCACGGCTACCTTCAATCTGGCGTTTCGGGTCATCAACGAAAGGGCGGCCTGGGGTGCGGAAGCGTATGTACGCAACGTGACCGACGAACTGGTGCGCGCCTGGATGGATGGCGGCCCGGGCTTCTTGCGCGCCAGCCTGTTCCCGCCGCGCACCTATGGTGTCCGGTTCCGCAAGGATTTCTGATCCAAACCCGGTGTCGGCGGCGCGCCGCATACGAGCCTGAGCGGCGGGTTGCTGTGCGCATGACCACGTTTGTCGCGCGCTGCGCTGGACTGGTTCTGCTGCTTGCTGCCGGCGCCGCCGCCGCCGACTTGAGCGAGTGGCGCATCCAGTCCAGCCCGTTTCCGGCCGCGGCCGAAGAGGAGGCGCGACTGGACGAAATAATGGCCGGCATGTCGCTGCGCGACAAGGTCGGACAGATCGTGATGGGCGAGATTCAGCATGTCTCGCCGGCGGACATCAAGCGCTACCGCCTGGGAGCGGTGCTCAACGGCGGCGGCTCATTTCCCGGCGGTAACAAGCATGCGTCGGTGGCGGACTGGCTGGCCTTGGCCGATGCCTACCACGAGGCTTCCGTCAGCCGCGATGACGGCCGCCCGGCGATTCCGATCATCTGGGGCACGGATGCCGTTCACGGGCACAACAATGTGTTCGGCGCCACGCTGTTTCCGCACAACATCGGACTCGGCGCCACCGAAAACGCCGACTTGCTGCGGCAGATCGGCACAGCTACCGCCAGAGAGGTGGCCGCAACGGGCATCTACTGGAACTTTGCGCCCACGCTTGCCGTCCCCCGCAATGATCGTTGGGGTCGGACCTACGAAGGCTATTCCGAGCATCCCGCGACAGTGGCGAGGCTGGGCGCTGCGTTGATAGAGGGTATGCAGGGCGCCGTGGGAGACGGCTTCATGGCGCCCGGCAAGGTGCTGGCAACGGCCAAGCACTTCCTCGGCGACGGCGGCACGCATAATGGCGAGGATCAGGGCGATGCGCAGGTCAGCGAGGCGGAACTGGTCCGCGTCCACGCGGCCGGCTACCGCACCGCGCTGAAACAGGGCGCGCTTACCGTAATGGCGTCGTTCAGTTCCTGGAATGGCGTGAAGATGCATGCCAACCGCTATCTGCTCCAGGGCGCGCTCAAGGGCGTGATGAACTTCGAGGGATTCGTGATCGGCGACTGGGATGCCCATGCGCAACTGCCGGGCTGTACATCGGAAAGCTGCCCCACGGCCCTTAATGCCGGCGTGGATATGTACATGGCGCCCGAACGGTGGAAGGCGTTACACCGGAACTTGTTGCGCCAGGTGCGTGATCGCGAGATACCGCCCTCACGTCTTGATGACGCCGTGCGTCGCATTCTGCGCGTGAAGCTGCGTGCCGGGTTGCTGGACGCGCCGCCGCCCTCGCAGCGCGTCGTCGCTGACGCCGGCGATATGCAATCCGCTCCGGAACGCGCCGCCTGGGTGGGCCATCCGCGGCACCGCGCGCTGGCGCGTCAGGCCGTGCGGGAATCGCTGGTGCTGCTGAAGAACGCCGGCGGCGTGTTACCCCTCGCACCGGGAAGCCGTGTGCTGGTGGCCGGACATGCAGCATCGCATATTCCTAATCAGTTGGGCGGATGGTCGATGACCTGGCAGGGAGACAATACCTCCAACACCGATTTTCCGAATGCAACCAGCATCGTTGATGGTGTGCGCGACGCCGTGCAGGGCGCCGGAGGTTCCGTGGACTACCGGCAATTCGCCGAGGTTTTAGCCGCAGAGCAGGCCAGCCCGCCTGCGGATGCGGCGCTGCTGGTCTATGGCGAGCGCCCTTATGCCGAGTTCGAGGGGGACGTCGAGACGCTGGAGTTCAGCCCCGGCGACAAGGCCCACTTGCAGGCCGCGCGGCGTCTCAAGGCAGCGGGAATTCCCGTGATCAGCGTGCTGCTTACCGGTAGGCCGCTGGCCGTGCCCGACGAACTGGAGGCGTCCGATGCGTTTGTGGTCGCCTGGCTTCCCGGCAGCGAGGGTGGGGGGCTGGCGGACGTTCTTTTTACTGATGCCGATGGCCAGGTCCGCTTCGATTTTTCCGGGCGGCTTTCGTTTTCCTGGCCGGCGAAGGCTGACCAGACTACTGTCAATCGCGGAGACAAGCCGTACGAGCCGGCGTTTCCCTGGGGATTCGGCCTCGACTACGCTTCCGAGGGCTCCTGAGACGGCCCCGGAAGTAGCGCGGCAGGCGGCGAAGCGCTACAATCCGGCATCCTGCGACGGGGCCATAGCTCAGCCGGGAGAGCGCTTGCATGGCATGCAAGAGGTCGGCGGTTCGATCCCGCCTGGCTCCACCAGAACCCCGGCGTCCCCATCGTCTAGTGGTTAGGACACCGGCCTTTCACGCCGGCAACAGGGGTTCGAATCCCCTTGGGGACGCCAAATCTATGCGGCGGAGTTTCGAGTTGAACGCACAGTGATGACCGTTGATCGGGGGGCGCCATCTTCCGCCGGCGCCCGGGAGCCGCGATTCGCCTCCCTGTTGAGCTCAGGTGAACCACCTCCATACGACGTGCTGCGCGGCGACGCCTCTGCCCCCCAACTCGTAATTTGCGACCACGCAAGCTCCAGGATTCCAGAGGCTCTCGCCCACCTCGGACTGGACCGTGAACACCGCCAAAGCCATATTGCCGTGGACATTGGCGCCGGCGACCTGGCGCGCGCCCTCGGCGCCCGCCTGAACGCCACCACGGTGCTTTGCAATTACTCGCGGCTGGTGGTCGACTGCAACCGCGCAACCACTGACGCCTCGATCTTCCTCGACCTCAGCGGCGGCATTCCGGTGCCGGGCAACATGCGGATCAGCGCGGCGGATCGGGAGCAGCGGCTGGCGGCCATCTACCGCCCCTATCACGCGGCGATCCAGGGGCAGCAGGAACGCTTGCGCCGCGTTACCGAGGCGCCCGTGCTGATTTCGATTCATAGCTTTACGCGGTTTCTTGAAGGCGAGGACCGGCGTTGGGATTGTGGCGTGCTATGGGATCTCGACGCCCGCATCGCCCGCCCTCTACTTGATGGCTTGCGCGCCGACGGCGAACTGCTCGTGGGCGACAATCTGCCTTATTCCGGCAGGCACAAGGAAGACTTTTCCGTCGATCATCACGCCGAGGAACGCCGCTTTCCCTACGCGGCCGTGGAAGTGCGCCAGGACCTGCTCGAAACCGCCGCCGCAGTCGAGCAGATGGCCGACCGCCTGTACCGCGTACTACGCCCCATCCTGGACAACCCGCAACTCTACGCCCTGCGCCCCTGATTCCACCCGCCTGCTGCGGAGGGCGGATGGAAAAATGGCCGGCGGCTGGGCGATAATTGCGACGGTGTTAATGGCTTGAAGCAGATAAGCGAACAAGGAGCAGCTAATGACAGTGGAACTACACTCCAGCAAGATCGATTTGGAAGAAGCGACGCGGCGGCGCATGGTGAAAGTGCTCAATGCGCGTTTGGCGGACGCGGTAAATCTCGCCACCCAGATGAAGCAGGCCCATTGGAACGTGAAGGGGCCTTCGTTCATTGCGCTGCATGAACTGTTCGACACAATCCACGCCGACACCCTGACGCAGGTGGACGAGCTTGCCGAGCGCATCACCACGCTTGGCGGAACCGCCTTGGGTACGGTGGCCGTGGCCGCGTCCGAGTCCGGGCTGCCGGACTACCCGCTGGATATTTTTTCCGGGGCCGATCATGTCGAGTCGGTGAGCGCGGCGCTGGCTGCATTCGGCGCCGGAATTCGCACCGCCATAGCCGAGGCGGGCGACGCAGGCGATGCAGACACCGAAGACCTGTTCGTGGAGATTTCGCGGGCCGTGGACAAGAACCTCTGGCTGGTAGAGGCGCACGCGCAAGCCTGATCAAGCCTGTTGCAGTGCGAGCGGCAAGGCCGCGGGATTTGTGGCGCGCCTGGCCAATCCGCGTTATGATTTCCTTTACAACAAACAGGGCGGGCTGGAGCCGCTAGGCCCGGCCGAGCGTCCAGGGAGGCTTTCGGAATGCTGATTCTTACCCGCAGGTCGGGAGAGGCCGTGATAGTAGGCGACAACGTGCGCATTGCTGTGCTGGATATTCGCGGCAACCAGGTGCGGTTGGGCGTCGAGGCGCCGCGCGAGGTGACCGTGCATCGCGAAGAGGTGTATCGGCGCATTGCCGAAGAGCAAGGAAACCCGCCCGAGGACGAGGACCAATAGGGCCGGAGAGGTGGCTGAGCGGACGAAAGCGCTCCCCTGCTAAGGGAGTAAGGGTTAGAAGCCCTTCGTGGGTTCGAATCCCACCCTCTCCGCCAAACCCGCTCGGGGCGGAGGTGTTCGCATGAAAGTTCTGCGTGAAGCCAGGCTGAGCCGCCGCGCTTTTGTCGCGGCCAGTGGTTCGCTGGCGCTGGCCGTCTATCTGCCCCGCGGCCGGGGCAGCGAAACCGAGGGTTTCCGGCCCAGCGTCTGGATCGAAATTACGCCCACGGGCGATGTGTTATTCACCAGCGACCGCACCGACATGGGGCAGGGCAGTCCCGCGGCGCTGGCGCGCATTGTCGCCGACGAACTCGAAGTGCCCTGGGAGCGCGTAAGACTGACGCGCATGCCGGACAATCCCGCTGCATGGCCGCGGCCCATGGGCACCGGCGGCAGTACTGCGGTCCGCGAGTCGTTCGACTTGCTGCGCGAGGCTGCAGCCACGGCTCGCGAGATGTTGCGCACTGCGGCCGCCGACGAATGGGGCGTGGACGCCGCCGAATGCGTCTGCGCAGCAGGCGCGGTGACGCACACGCCCACGCAAGCTCGGCTGAGCTATGGAGCGCTGGCCGCGGCCGCCGCTGAACTCGAGCCGCCGGTGAACCCACCGCTGAAAGATCCGTCGAAATTCGCCCTTATCGGCAAGCCGTATCCAAGACCTGATATTCCGGGCAAAGTTCTGGGCACGGAGCGTTACGCTATTGATGTGCGGTTGCCTGGACAGCGCACGGCGGTGATCGCGCGCTCGCCCTGGCCGGGCAGTGTAGCCATGCGCCCGGTCTATGACGCCCAGGCGGCGCTCAATCTTGCCGGCGTGATGGATGTGTTCGAAATCCCGGGCGATGCGCAACGGCCACCCGGCGTCGTGGTGCTGGCAAGCGAATTCTGGGCGGCGCTGCAGGGCCGCGACGCGCTCGCGGTGGAATGGGTGGCGAACGAGGCAGATTCGCCTGAATCATTGAATCCAGCCATCGACTTCCGGCGCCGGCTGGTGAATGGCTTGTCCGAAAGCGGACCGCCCGCCCGCAGCGAGGGCGATGCAAGCGCGGTCCTCGACCAGGCGCAAGCGTCGGTGCGCCGCCACACGGCGCAGTATGAAGTTCCTTTCCTGCACCACGCGACCATGGAACCGATGAATTGCACGGCCGACGTGCGCGCCAATCGATGCGAGATATGGGCCCCCACCCAGGTACAGTCCCGGTCGCAACAGGTCGCCGCCCGACTGACGGGCTTGCCGGTGGAAGCCGTGCGCATTCATACCCCGACGCTGGGCGGCGGTTTCGGGCGCCGCCTCGAAACCGACTACGTGGCCGAGGCAGTTTTGGCGTCACGCCATGCCGGTCGCCCGGTCAAGGTGGTCTGGACGCGGGAAGACGATATGCAGCACGGTTATTTTCGTCCGGCTGCAATTACCCGCATGGATGCGGCGCTGGACGAGTCCGGCGCGCTGCTGGCATGGCGCCAGCACATCTCGGCGCCGTCCATTCTGCGGCAGATGCGCGGCGTGACGCTCGATCAGGATCCGGCCGCGCTGCAAGGTGCGATCGACTTTCCCTACCAGGCGCCGAACGTCGATATCCGCTACGCTGCGCCCGAGTCGCCGGTCAACTTGGGTTTCTGGCGTTCCGTGGCGCATTCGTACACCTGCTTCTTTGTCGAGACCTTCGCCGACGAACTGGCTTACGCGGCCGGCCGCGACCCCTATGCTTTTCGCCTGTCGCTGTTGCCGGCGCAGTCGCGCATGACCGCGGTCCTGACCAAGGCGGCACAGGAGGCCGGCTGGGGCGCGCCCTTGCCGCCCGGCAGCGGCCTCGGGATTGCCTGCTCGATGTGCTTTGGCAGCTTCGTGGCTCAAGTGGCCCGCGTATCGCTAAGCGCAGGCGGGCTGCGTGTGGAGCGCATTGACTGCGCGGCGGATTGCGGGCTGGCGGTGGATCCGGCCACGGCGCGGGCGCAAATCAGCGGCGCCGTAGTATATGGTCTTGCCGCGGCGCTGCACGGAAATGTGCGGCTCGGGCCGGAAGGGCCGATCGAACGAAATTTCGACAGCTACCGAATGCCGACCATGCACGACACCCCCGAAATTCGCGTCCACCTCATCAACAGCGGCGAATCACTGGGCGGGATTGGCGAAATCGGCGTTCCGCCCGTGGCCGCGGCGGTTGGGAATGCAGTCTTCTCTGCGCTGGGCAGGCGCTTGCGCAAACTGCCGTTCGACCTGCCGGCGCTGGGCGCGGTCTAACCGCAAGCCGGCGTTGTGACAACCGCCGTTTTCTCCGGTGCTTTCCGCAGGATTGTTGCGGCCATCCTCCTGACCACGCTTGCGGTTGCCGGCAGCGCCGCCAATTCTGAGCCTCCCATTCTCTTCACGGAGCAGGCGGAGGAACGGGGAATCGCCGACGTCGGACTGGACGGCGCGGGCGTCGCGTTCAACGACTACGATGGCGATGGCGACGCCGACATCTACATCACCAATAACGATGGCGGAACTATCGGCCTGGATTTCCATAATCGGCTCTGGGAAAACGATGGAAGCGGCCACTTCCGGGATGTAGCCTTGCAGCGCAAGGCGGCCAACGAGGGCGGACTGGGCCGCGGGATCAGCTTCGGCGACTACGATCTTGACGGCGATGACGACATGGTGGTCGCCAATATGCAATCGGGGAGCCGGGGCGGCTACGACCCCCCGGTAACGCTATACCGCAACCTGCTGAAAGAAACCGGCAGTCCTGAATTCGAGGATGCGACGGCTGCCGCTTGGTTGGTGCGCGAGGGCGTGTTCGAGGACGAGTCCAACGAAGGCATCACCGCGACCTCGGGTGGCGTGGGCTTCGGCGACTATGACGGCGACGGCCTGCTCGACCTCTTGTGGCGCGCCGCCGATTACGACGTGGACCAGGCACTGTTTCGCAACATCGGCGGCGGCGAGTTCGAGGATGTCACTTCGGCCACCGGGACGCTGCTTCTCGAGAGCGTAAGGGAGGCCAACAGCCAGGGGTCGCCGGGCTGGTTCGATTTCGATTACGACGGCGACCTGGACCTGCTCTCGCCCAACGAAGGCGATTCCAACGTGCTCTACATGAACAAGGGTGACGGCAGTTTCGCCGATATCACGCGCTCCAGGCGACCGCCTTCGGGCTGGCCCTTTCTCAATCCGGGCAACGCCAATGGCGTATGCCTGGGCGACGTGGACAACGACGGCGATATCGACGCTTATTTACCCAACGCCGATCAGGCCAACCGGCTGGTGCGCAACGACTATGCGGAAACCGGCGCGCCCGGCTTCACCGACATTACGCTGGCCTCGGGCGCCGGCGACCTGGGCGGCGCGCGCGGCTGCACGATGGGCGATTACGACAACGACGGCTGGTTGGACATCTACGTCAGCAACGGCGGCCCCTCGAACGTGCTTATCAACGACATCGTGGAGGACATGCCGTCCTTTGTGCAGTTCTATATTGCGGTGGAGCCGGCCACCAACACGCTGCTGCGCAACAACGGCGACGGCACGTTTTCCGACGTGACCGCAGGCTCGGGCGCCGAGGGTATGAGCATCGGCGCGGGCGTGGCCGGCGGCGATGTGAACGGCGACGGCTTCACCGATATCGTGGGCACCGCCCGCACCTTCTACAACCGGGCCCGGATGCTATCGGAGCCGCAGCGCAATTTCCTCTGGCTCAACCAAGGCAACGCCAATCACTGGATCAAGGTGCGCCTCGACGGTCAGCGGCTCAATGCGCGCATCCGCGTGGCGGCCGGTGACCTGGTCCAGTGGCGCGAGATCTTTTCCTCCACCGGCTACAACTCGGTGGATGAACCTGCGCCGATCTTCGGCCTCGGCGGGCGTGAGCGCGTGGACCGCGTGGATGTGTGCTGGGCCGATGGCCGCGTACAGACCGTGCTTGATCCGCCCGTGGATCAGGAACTGCGGGTAGCCGCGGCGGACGCCGCTCCGCCTGGCGCGAGCATCCAAACCGCTACCGCCGCCACGATCAGCACCGCCTGCGCACCGGCCACCAGCAAGAACGGGGCCCAGGGCGTGGCCGCGCTGAACATCGCGCCGCCCACGCCGGCCGCCAGGATGATGCCCACCGAGCCGAACATGCTCATCAGGCCGATCACGGCACCGCGTTCGCGCGGCGGGGCTTCCTGACCAATCAGCGCCATGCTGCTCATCATGGCGCCGGACATGGCAATGCCCAGAAAGGCGAACGCCGGCAGCATGCGCAGATCCAGCGGCGATCCCACGAAGTACATGGAGCCGTAGGCGGCCACGGAAAGCGCCAGCGACAGCACCAGACCGGCCACCCGGTTGATGCGGTCGAGTATCGAGCCGAACACGAACGACCATCCCACCGCGAACACCTGTATTACGGCGAACGGCAGGAAAACTTGGTATTGCGCCACCGCGGCCTCGCCGCCGGCCGCCTTTACCGCCATGGTTGCCCATAGCGAGACGAAAAGCCCGGCCACCACGATATCGCCGCGGGCGGTCATGGCGGCCGCGTAGGCCAGAAGAATGCGCGGATTGCGCGCCTGCCGAAAGCCCGATTTAACCAGCTCGATCCAGCGTGGCCGCTTGCGTGCGCTCTCCGGTATGCCGCCCTTCAGCCCGAGACGGAACACGATAAGCGAGATAAAGCACACCAGCGCTGCGGCGCTATAGGCATAGCGCCCGGCCGCCACCGGCTCCATGCCGGCGTCCTGCAGCCACTTCGGAAGCGCTGACACCAGCCGGGTTGCGAGCACGATGCCCAAAGCGTTGAAGGCCGAGCTAAAGCCCACCACCCGTCCACGCGAGGTTTCCATCGGGTAGTCGTTCTGGATCGTGGCCGTCATGGCGGCCGTCGCGGCCACGCCAACGCCGAACAGAATCCGGAAGTACTGCAAGTGAGCCACCTCGGTGGCCCATGGATACAGCGCGTAAGTCAGCCCGATCAGCCCGATGCCCAGCATGATGACGGGCCGCCGCCCCACGCGGTCGGCGAGCATGCCGAACGGCCAGATCAGGAACAGGCTCACGAGCTCCGTGATTCCCGTAAGCCGGCCCGTAACCGCTCCCGCCAGCCCCTGGTCGGTAATGCCGAGGTGTTCGGCGAGGATGTAAGGCTGGGAAAAATTCATGTTCGACATCATGCCGATGCAGATCAGCGACGCGTACATGTAGGTCCAGAAGTGCATGACCCGCACCCCCGGCGCCAACTCGATTCTCCCGATGCGCCCTCCGGCGCTGCCACTAGCCGCAGTCATAGCATCTACTCCCAGCCGTCGCCGCCATCATATCCCAGCCCCCGCGGGCTGCTGAAGGGCTGTTCACGTCGGTCACAGAAGAAACAGCCTGCAAGTTGGCGAAGCTATTGCGAAAGCTCTGCGATTTGATTGCGCAGCCGCTGTTCTATTGCTCCCGCCACTCTAAGCATGGCTTCAAGCAGATGTTCCTCCATATCCAGTTCCCCCTCATATTCGGCAAGATTGCCCTTTCGGTGAGCTTGGTCCAGCACCCGCCACTGCGCATTGGACAGACCAGCGGTATGTTGCAGGCACTGAAAAACGAGGTAACGGGATTGGGCACGGTAACCCATTGCCCGCAAGGCTGCGAGCGCCAAGGCGTGAGTTGCATTGTAGGCAAGGTCGAATCGGCTTTCGAGGCTGAGCTCCGATCGTTGGCTGTCCGCGAGGCGCAGACTCCCGGAGCGCAGAAGCCCTTCTAGCTCGGTGCGTTCGGACGGTTCCGGCTTGAGTTGACCGATCTGCGCAAGGTTTTCAAGATTACCCCTTGGCATTCTCGGCTCCGATAATCACAAGGTGTTCGCTGTCAAGTACACGGCACAGGAATGGGCTGCCGTTGGCTCGTCTGTCGTCAAATTCTCCAGTCGTGTAGAGCGTTGGGCTGATTTTGCGAGCCAAGCTTGCTTCGGAAGGTGCGAGCGCGGCGTAAAGCGCCTCCAGGGTTAAGTCATCGGCTACCACCAGGAGGTCGATGTCGCTGTTTGCAGTGTCGGTTCCTTTGGCCACGGAGCCGTAGATCAGTGCCAAGGCGATTCCGTGGGCGAGCGATGCCAGCGCTCGCCGGATAGGCGCCGCGACGGCGATGGTCTTGCGCACCATTGCGCGAAGCTCGTCAAAGATGGGGCAGTCGGGATTTGCCTGGAAATGCTTCTGCTTTCCGATTTGATTCACGGTCACCAAGCCACTTGAAGAAAGCCGCTTGAGTTCGCGCTGTACAGCGCCCGATCCGGAGCCGGTAATTCTGATCAATTCTCTGGCAAAGAAGCTGCGTTCCGGCTGACCGAACAGAAGTCCTAGTACACGTTGCTGGGTAGTGGTAAAGAGCGCGCCGGCAATACTTGTCGGCGCCTTCGTGCGGTGAGCCGCCCGCTCGCCGCTAGGCGCCAGCGTCGAAATTGTCGTGACCATTCTGGGCATCATATTACCCATATTGGGCACAATGCAATGCCTTGCAGTCCATCTTGGGGGACTTGACGAACTGCGCGGATGCATTCGCGGCGCAGTAGGGCGCCGTGTGTTGGTGCAGCCTGTCGGCGGATGTAGTGGGGCGGGTTCTTGCAAATTGGGGCGGGGTGGTCTAGTTTGGTGGCGGGCAAGCCGGCCAGGCAATCGCCGGCCGCGCCGGGTTTCCGGTTGCGGCGGGAGGAAAGTCCGGGCTCCGGCGGACAGGACGCCAGGTAACGCCTGGGGGGCGCGAGCCTACGGAAAGTGCCACAGAAAATATACCGCCCGGTGCCCACAGCGGTGCCGGGCAAGGGTGAAAAGGTGCGGTAAGAGCGCACCGCGCGGCTGGCAACAGCCGTGGCAGGGTAAACCCCGTCTGGAGCAAGGCTGAATAGGGAAGCTATCGCATGTCCGCGCGCGCTTCCGGGTGAGCTGCTCGAGGCCGCCGGCGACGGCGGCCCTAGATGAATGATTGCCCTCGACAGAACCCGGCTTATCGGCCGGCTTGCCCCTTTTTGTCACGCAGCCGGCGGATCAGGCTGGAGGTATCCCAGCGCCCGCCGCCCATGGCCTGCACCTCCGCGTAGAAGCCGTCCACCAGTTCCGCCACCGGCAGTGGGCTACCGTTGCGTTCCGCCTCCTGCATCGCGTAGGCCAGGTCCTTGCGCATCCAGTCCACCGCAAAGCCAAATTCGAACTGGTCGGCCAGCATGGTGGCGTGACGATTGTCCAGTTGCCAGGACTGCGCCGCTCCGGCGCTGAGCAGACGCGCCAGGCGGCTGCCGTCGAGGCCGGCGCGCTGGGCGAAACTCAGGCCCTCGGACAGCGCCTGCACCAGCCCGGCGATGCATATCTGGTTGGCCATCTTCGCCAGTTGGCCGGCGCCGGCGGCTCCCATCAGGTCACAGCGGGCCGCGTAGCAGTCGAGCAGCGGCCGCACTCTTTCGTAGTCGCCCGCCGCGCCGCCGAGCATGACTGCGAGCTGGCCGTTTTCGGCACCGGCCTGACCGCCGGATACCGGCCCATCCATGAACGCCAGTCCGCGCGAGCGCGCTGCCTTGTGCAGATTCCGCGCCAGCTCCGCCGAGGTCGTCGTGTGATCCACGAGCAATGCGTTGTCGCGCATCCCCTCGAAGGCGCCGCCGGCCTCCAGCGTCACCGCCCGAACGTCCTCATCGCGCCCTACGCAGGTGAACACGAAGTCCGCACCCCGGCAGGCCTCCGCGGGCGTTCGCGCCAGCGCGCCTCCGTATTCCGAGACCCAGCGCTGCGCCTTGGCCGTGGTGCGGTTGAACACGGTCACGGAATGGCCGGCGCGCGCCAAGCGCCCGGCCATGGGATATCCCATCACGCCCAGGCCGATGAACGCGACGGCAATCAAGATTCAGGTCTTGGGCAGGGTCACGCCGGTTTGCCCCTGGTATTTTCCGCCGCGGTCTCTGTACGAGGTCTCGCATACTTCGCCGGCCTGGAAGAAGATCATCTGCGCCACCCCTTCGTTGGCGTAGATTTTCGCCGGCAGCGGCGTGGTATTGGAAAACTCCAGGGTCACGTAGCCCTCCCATTCCGGCTCCAGAGGAGTGACGTTCACGATGATGCCGCAGCGGGCGTAGGTGGATTTGCCCAGGCAGATGGTCAGGACATCGCGCGGAATGCGGAAATACTCCACGGTCCGAGCCAGGGCGAAGGAGTTGGGTGGAATCACGCAGTGACTGCCGGTCAGCGACACGAAGCTGTCGCTCTTGAAGTTCTTCGGATCCACCACCGCCGAGTGAATGTTGGTGAATACCTTGAACTCGTTTGCGCAACGCACGTCGTAGCCGTAACTGGATACGCCGTACGAGATCACCAGACGGCCACCCCGCTTGCGCACCTGCCGCTCGGCGAAGGGTTCGATCATCCCGTGGTCCGCCGCCATACGGCGAATCCAGGCATCCGAACCTATGCTCACCGGTCGAGCCAGTCCTGTCGCATGGCCAGGGCTGCCTGCTCGCCCCAACTGTATTCGTAGGCCTCAATGATGATAATGCGCTTGTCCTTGCGCCAGATTTCCCAGCGCGCCGGCAGCCAGCCCAGCTCCTGCGCATACCAGATGTACTGAAAGTTATCCGAACCTTCGCGTTGGCGGCGGTACTTGATGGTTTGCAGCTCGCCGGCGCCCGTGCTCAGCGTTTCTTCACCCAGCAATTCTCCGTCGTACAACTTTAGCTTTCCGCCTTCCAGCGTCGGCTGCGTATCAAGCGGCTGTTTTTGCGCCAAGTACATCATGGTCTGGATTTCCCAGGCCTTGCGGTCCATGGCCTTGGGCTCAAGGCCAAATTGCGTTTGCTCGCCGCCTTCCGTGAACTGGGCGCTCAGGCCGGTCCAGTCGTAAGTGATGTTCACAAGGCCGTCCTTGCTGCCATCACAGGACCGGCACAGGTATTCCTGCGGCTGCACCAGACCCTGTTCGTCGATCTCGAAACGGGTGCTTTCCAGCGCGTCCGAAGCGATGACCAGCCGCGCCAGACCGCGCCCGCGCGAGTAGGTCTCGTAGGTGTAGCCCGCGCCCTCGCGGCGCACTACGCTCAGGCTCAATCCGCGCTGTCCGAACGGCGCATCCACGTCGTAGAGCACACCGATGCTCTCAATGGCCGGCGCTGCCGGGCTGTTCTGTTCTTCCTGAGCCGCGACTGTCGGCGTCGCCAGGAACACGGCAATAACTGCGATTAACCGGTGCACAACAACTCCTGTTCTTCAAAAATGATCGGCTTCGGCAATTCACGGCCGTCGAGCAGCGCGCGAGATTCGTTCATCCCGAGACGGCCCTCGGCCATCCATTGCAGAATGCGAGGATACAGGACATGCTCGCAGGCTTGCACCCTGGTCTTGAGCGAAGCTTCGTCGTCTTCCTCACGTACGCGCAAGCGGACCTGGGCGATAAGCGGCCCCGAATCGAGTTCGCGGGTCACGAAATGCATTGTGGTGCCATGCCATGAATCCTTGGCTTCGAGCACTCGCCGGTAGGTGTGCAGGCCCGGATAACGGGGCAGCAACGAAGGATGGATGTTGAGCGCGCGGCCCCGGTATTCGTCGCACAGGTGGGCCGGCAGGATGCGCATGAAACCTGCCAGCGCCAGCACGTCCGGGGCCAGACTGCGCAGCCGCCGCGCGAACGCATCCCACCAGGCGCGCCGGCTCGGAAACTCTCCCGGCGCAATACCGATCGCCGGCAAGCCCGCCTGGCGCGCCCGGGCAAGGCCTGCAGCGTCCGTCCGGTCGCTGAAGGCGGCGACGATCTCGATGTCCAGTCGGCCTGAAGCAACGCAGTTGAGGATCGCTTGAAAATTGCTGCCGGCTCCCGATAGCAGCACGGCGGCGCGCAAGCTCATTGTGCAGATCCTTGCTGCATTCAGGCGAACCTCACGCCGGCGCCGGCCGCAACCCGGCCGATGGCCCAGACCCGCTCGCCAGCCGCCTCCAGGCTCTTGCGCACGGAGCCAACGTCCTGCCCCGAAACAGTGAGCACCATGCCTATTCCGCAATTGAATGTGTTGAGCATTTCCGAGCGCTCAACCGGCCCCTCGCGGCTCAGCCAGCCGAACACTGCCGGCCAGTCCCAGGCGCCGCAATCGATCTGCGCGCCCAGGCCCTTGGGCAGAATCCGGGCCACGTTTTCCGGCAGACCGCCGCCGGTGATGTGGGCGATGGCCTTCAACTGACCCGCCTGCGCCAGCGGGAGCACCGCGCGCACGTAGATGCGCGTGGGTTCGCACAGCACATCGATCAACTCGCTTTCCAGAGCCTCAAGCCCGCCTTTTCCGCGAATGATCTCATGCACCAGCGAGAAGCCGTTGGAGTGCAAGCCGGAGGACGCGAGTCCCAGCAGCACGTCCCCTTCGCTCACCGCCTTGGCGTCCATGAGCCCCTGCTTTTCGCACACACCCACGCAAAAGCCCACCAGCTCCACGCCATCGTCCACGTAGGTATTGGGCAATTCGGCGGTTTCGCCCCCCAGGAGCGCGGCGCCCGCCTGCTTGCAGCCTGCGGCTACGCCGCGCAGCAGCGGTTCCAGGCGGTCGGGCTCCAGACGGTTGGCGGCGCAGTAATCGAGAAAGAACAGGGGCTCCGCACCCAGCGCCAAGACGTCGTTCACGCACATGGCGACCACATCGATGCCCGGCGCCTCCATGCGGTCGGCATCCATGCAAAGCTTCAGTTTGGTGCCGACGCCGTCGCAGCCCGCCACCAGCACCGGATCACGGTAGCCGGCTCCGGGCGCTTCGAACAAGCCCCCGAAGCCGCCGATTTCTCCGAGTACGCCCGGACGGTGCGTCCCGCGCGCAAGCGGCGCAATGCGGCGCACCATCTCTGCGCCCCGTTCGGTGTCGACGCCGGCTGCCCGATAACTGACGGACTTGCGCAAATTTACGGAATCCGTATCCATTCAACTTCACGTTTCGGCACCCTATAATGCCTTTTTCAATGCTCGCGCGCATCCTGCCTCAAGCCTTCGCCTTGACGCTGGTCTTGGCGTGTGCAGCCGCCGGGGCCGACACGCCGTTCCGTTCCGTGGCGCCGCTGCAGGAGCCGGGGCGAGCGGGCGAGGAAAGCGCCTTGCAGGATGCCCTGGGCCGCTTGCTGATCCGCGTGACCGGGCGACGCGACGCCACCGATCTTCTTGAGCGTTTCCCGCCCGCGCCAAGCATCGTGCGGCATTATCAGGTCATTGACGGCACTCGGCTGGAAGCGGAATTCGATGCCGCGCTGGTGCGGCGCGTCCTGGAGGCAGCCGATGTGGGCATCTGGGAAGAAGAGCGACCCAAGGTAGTGCTTTGGCTGGTCATCAACGATGGCGGGAGATGGCTATTCCAGCCATCCGAATCGAGCACAGGCGCTGCGAGAACTTTGGACGCGCGCATTGTCTTTAGCGGCGCGATCAGCCGCACTCTGGACACGGTATCGGCATTGCGCGGCATTGAACTTAACTACGCTCCGGCGCCGGACTCGGGCGCCGCCAGGCAATGCGCCGAGCAAGTGTGGGCGGGCTCCTTCGCTTGCATCCCCGAAACCGACGCCCAGTTGCTGATGCTGGGAAGGGCCTCGATTCCCAGCGCTCCGGAAGACATCGAGTGGAGCCTGCGCGAGAACGGCCAATGGGGACCCGCCTGGGAGAGCACCGCCGCCGAAGCGGTGCATTCGGTTACCGACATGCTGGCCGCCCGCTACATGGCTACCCAGGGCCCCACGCGCGCCTACCTGCTGGTGGTTTCTCCGGTGCCCGATCTCGGGACATACGCCAGGCTGCGCGATCAACTGGGCGCCATGGCCGCTGTCCGCGAGTGGCGCGTGGATAGCGCAGCGCACGACTCGCTCAGTTTTCGCATCACTTCCCGCACCGCCGAGGCGCTACTTCGCGAGGCCCTGGCTTCTCTCGGCGTTCCGTTCGAATTGCGCCGAGCGGAGTAATGGGCATGAAACGACACATTCCGAACCTGGTGTGCATCTTTCGTCTGGTGCTGGCCGCGGTTATCGTGGCGGATCTGGTGGGCGGACGCTTCGGACGGGCGCTGTTGCTTGTGGCTCTGGCCGGATTTTCCGACTGGCTTGACGGTTTTCTCGCCAAGCGCTGGCGGCTGGACAGCTTCCTGGGTTCGGTTCTCGACCCGCTGGCCGACAAGATCCTGCTTGCCGCCGTCTATACCACTCTGGCCGTGCTTGCGCTGATTCCCGCATGGTTGGCTGGCGCCGTGATTGCGCGCGATCTCGTTATCGTGGGCGGTTGGCAAACCTTTAGGGCCTTGCGTGGCGAGTTGCACCCGCGTCCGTCGCGGGTCAGCCGCACCAACACGGTGTTGCAGATCAGCGTGGGGGTGGCAGTGATCGCGGCGCAGGCTTTTCCGGGAATGATGCCGCCAGAGGCGATTGCGGTGGGCGGTGCGCTGGTGTTGCTTTTCGCCGTGTTAAGCGGTTCGGATTACGTGTTGGCGGGAACCCGGCTGGCCGCGCAGCGCAAGCGCGAGCGCGATCAGGCCAAGGCGGCGACTGCCTCGGCCCGGCAAATGCCGCTCGATCTTGCCCGCGAAGATCCCTGTGTGTTCGAAAATTTCTACAACGGCAGCAATGCGGAGGTCGTGTCGGCGCTAAAAGGCTTTGTGGAACAGGAAGCAGGGCCGCCGCTTTGGTTGTGGGGCGCTCCCGCCACCGGCAAGACGCATCTTCTCCTGGCGACCGTGAGGGCGGCGACAGACGCCGGGCTGTCTGCCGCCTACATGCCGGCGCACGCCGGATTCAAGCCCGACGCGCTGGACGCCTTGCGCAAGATCGAACTGCTGTGCATCGACGACGCCCACCGTCTGGCCGGCGCGCCGGATGTGGAGGATGCGATGGGCGGCCTCTGCCGAGCGCTGGAAAGGCGCGGTGCGCGGCTGGTGCTGGCGGCGGCCAGCACGCCGGCAGGCGCAGGCTATCGGCGCGATGACATGCGCACCCGCCTCGCCTCAGGGCAGATCTGGAAGCTCGCGCCGCTCACCGACGAGGAACGTCTGGAAGCCATCAGGCTGCGGGTGCGCAGCCGCGGAATCACCTTGCCCGAAGCTACCGCGCGCTTCCTGTTGCGCCGGGTAAGGCGCAATCCCAGCGATGTCTTCGTTCTGGTGGACCGCCTGGCGGCCTTGGCCGCGGCCCGCAGCAAGCAACTGACCGTGCCCTTCGTGCGGCTGGCTTTGCGCGAAGACGCGGTGCAGCCCGACCCCCAGCGCAGCCACTAGCCTGGTCTGGACCTTTGCGTGCTAGCCGGCGTCGGCGAGTTCCGACTCCAGGGCTGTCTGTAGCGCTTCCCGCTGCGCCTCGGAGAGCGGTTTCCGCCGCCGCCCGTCAGTCAAATGAAACACGTCTTCGGCGCGCTCGCCGATCGTGGCGATTCGGGCAGTTCGGACACCGATGCCCTCCCGCGTCAGAACGCCGCCCACCAGTCCGAGCAAACCGGGTCGATCAGCCGTAACGAGTTCCATTACCGTGTGGCGTCCGCGGTCGTCATCCCGGAAACTCACCTGCACACCCACTTCGAAAGCCCGCAGCTTGCGCGGAAGGCGACTACGCGCCGGTCGCCGCGGTGGTTTGCCGCGGGCCAGCGCAGCGCGCAAGCCGGTGCGAAGCGTGTCCAACTGGCGGGCGTCGCGCAGCGCGTCGCCGTCGCGCTGCACGACCAGGTATTGCGCAAGGCTCTGCTCCTTGCCCGAGGGAAGAATGCGCGCGTCGAGAATGTTCAGCCCTTTTGCGTCGAGTGCCGCACAGGTAATGAAGAAGCGATGCACGGTTGCGGGGCCATGCACGAGGATAGCGGTATTGCCTTCGGGGAAGTCGGCGCGTGTGGCCACCAGGAAGCCGCCAGTGGTTGCATCGGCAGCATGCAGGGCTTGCGTATGCCAGACGATTTCGTCGCTTCGAAACAGCCAGAAATAATCCTCCTCGAAGCGGCTCCAGAGCGTCCGTGTGGCGTCTTTCGCAAGACCCTGGGTACTCAATTCGCGCAGTGCGGCGCGCTTGCGTTCCGCCAGTAGTTCGCCGGCTCCGCTAGGCTGCTCGATATTCATGCGCAAGGCGCGCTTGGTCTGGAGGTAGAGGTCCTCGAAAGCCCGCGCCTTCCAGGCGGTCCAGAGGTTGGGATTGGTGCCGCGCACATCCGCCACCGTGAGCAGATACAGGTGGTCCAGGTGCGCCTGGTCGCCCACCAGACGAGCGAATTCCGCGACTACCGCGGGATCGTAGACGTCCTTCTTCTGGGCCGTCATCGACAGCGTGAGATGGTGGCGCACCAGCCAGGCCACCAACGCCGCGTCGCGGTCGCTCAGCCCATGATTCAGCGCAAATGTTTCAGCGTCGGCGGCGCCCAGCGCCGAGTGGTCGCCTCCACGGCCCTTGGCGATGTCGTGATAGAGGCCTGCCACGTAGAGCAGCCCCGGGTTCTCAATGCGTTGCATGATTTCCGCAAGCGCGGAGTCCTTGCCAGCAGGATCCGCGAGACCGAACCGGCGCAGGTTGCGAACCACCCGCAAGCTATGAGCATCGACGGTGTAGCTGTGAAAGAGGTCGAATTGCATTCGACCCGTTATCCGGCCGAATTCCGGGATGTAGGCGCCGAGGACGCCGTAGCGGTTCATGGCCTCGAGCTGGCTCGGCACGTCGGGTGGCGCCGTCAGTATTTCCATGAACATCCGGCGGATTTTCGGATTGGCGCGAAACCGGTCATCAATCTTTGGTACGCTCTCGATCAGGGCCTCGACCATTGCCGCGCTGAATCCGCGAATTTCCGGCTGCCGCTGGCGCAGCAGAAACGGCTCCAGCACCGCGCGGGGCGAGGCCTGGAACAGCTCCGGGCGCCTGGCGTCAAGGTAACCATCGCGCAACACGAAGCGCGCGTTGACCCGCCGGACCCCGCTGCGCGCCGGGCTGATCCGCTCTCCCAGACGCTGGAGCGCGATTTCGCTGGCCAGCGACACGCTGCGCGTAGTGCGGTAGTAGCGCTGCATGAATTGCTCCACCGCCCGGTTGCCGGTGCGGTCGTGGTAGCCGAAAGCCGCGGCCAGTTGTTTCTGGCAGTCGAACAGCAGACGGTCTTCCATCCTCCCCGTATTCAGATGCAGGGCAAATCGCACCCGCGACAGGAAGTCCCGAGCCGCGCGCAGCGCTTGCAGTTGTTCCGCCGACATAAGCTGGCGGTCCAACAGCGTGCCGAGCGAGGCCTCACCAAAATGCCGCAAAGTAATCCAGTTGACGGTGTGGAGGTTTCTGAGCCCGCCGGGTCCGTTCTTGACGTCCGGCTCGAGGTTTGACGCGCTGTCGCCATGCTCGCGTCGTCTTGCGGCTTGTTCGTCACGCTTGGCGCGGTAGAACTGAGCGGCGGTCCAGAAGCCGCGCGCGTTGATGGCCTTGCTCAATTGCGCGAACAGGCGGGGGCTCCCGCTCAGCAGGCGGGCTTCCATGAGCGCAGTCATGATCGTCACATCGGCGCGGGCACGGTCGCGCGATTCGGCCACGGTGCGGGCGCCGTGGCCGATCTTCAGCCCCGTATCCCACAGAAAGGCCAGGAATTCGCCTACCTCGGCCCGGGCGCCCCGCGCATAGCCTTGCGGGAGAAGCACCAGCACATCCACGTCGGAGGCCGGGTACATCTCGGCGCGTCCGTAGCCCCCAACCGCCAGCAGCGACGCTCCGCGCAGGGCTGGCCCCGCATGCAGCCGCCAAGCTTCGCAGAGCAGGGAATCAAGTATCCCGGCGCGCTGGTTCAGCAGCTCTTGCGCGCTTTTCGTTCCCTCTTCGAACCACACCCGTATCTTCTTGTCGTGCTCTTCGATGCGAGCGCGCCAAGCTTTCAGGCGGGCATCGCGCGTCCCGCTGACGCCACCTGCGCTGCGCGCATCGACCGCCGGTTCAGGGTGCAACGGGTCCCGCTCCCAGGGTCAGGACCTCGTACCCATCGGCCGTTACCAGCACGGTGTGCTCCCATTGGGCCGACAGTTTTCGGTCGCGCGTGACAACCGTCCAGCCGTCCGGCAGCAGTCGGGTTTCGGGCCTTCCCTCGTTCAGCATCGGCTCCACCGTGATCGTCATCCCTTCCTGCAGGGTCATGCCGGTGGCGGGCTGCCCATAGTGCAGGACATTGGGCGGCTCATGAAACACGCGGCCTATGCCATGCCCGCAGTATTCGCGCACGACGCTCAACCCTTGCGCTTCGGCAACCGTCTGGATCGCGTGGCCGATATCGCCGAGCCGCGCACCGGGGCCGATCTGGCGTATTCCGGCCCACATCGCCTCGAAAGTGATGCGGGCCAGGCGCTGCGCCTTGATGCGTGGCCGGCCCACGTGGAATATGCGGCTGGTATCGCCGTGAAATCCATCCTTGATGACCGTGATATCGATATTGAGCATATCGCCGTCTCTGAGCAGTCGCTTGCCCGGGATGCCATGGCAAACGACCTGGTTCAGAGAAGTGCAGATCGAGCGCGGAAATCCGCGGTAGTTGAGCGGCGCCGGTATCGCCTGCTGCTGTTCGGTAATGTAGCGGTGGCAGATGCCGTCCAGTTCGTCGGTGCTGATGCCCGGGCGCACATGGGCTTCGATCATGTCCAGCACTTCGGCCGCAAGCCGCCCGGCAACGCGCATGCGCTCCTGTTCTTCGGCGGTCTTGATGGTGACTTGCATGGCTAGGGTCGAGCTCGGGCGCCAATGGTAGCGCGCATTCCGCGGAAACGCCCCCGCCTCCGCCGCGTGGGGCGGGTGCAGCGTCAAGCCCCGATGCTATAAAATTGCGGGCTCGCTCCAGACAGGGGCAATCACGGGTATTTCGCGCTGGCGGTTGCCCGGTGCTTGGCTGGGGCGCTCTGGACACTTACAGGAGCAGACGATTGGCGGAAGTTACCGTGCGCGACATGTTGGATGCGGGCGTGCATTTCGGGCACCGAGCAAGGCATTGGAACCCGAAAATGGCGCCGTTCATCTATGGCGAGCGCAACCAGCTACACATCATCGATCTTGAGCAGACGGTGCCGCTCTACAAGAAGACCTGCGACTTCGTACGGTCGGTGGCCGCACAGCGTGGCACAGTACTGTTCGTGGGAACCAAGCGCGCCGCACAGCATGCGATACGCAAGGAAGCCACGCGCTGCGGCATGCCGTACGTGAGCCACCGCTGGCTGGGCGGCACACTCACCAATCTGAAGACGATCAAGAAATCCACCGCCCGGCTGGAAGAGCTGGAGGCGCTGGAAGAGGGCTCCATGCGCGAACGCTTCACCAAGAAGGAAATACTGGGGCTCAAGCGCGAAAAGGAAAAGCTGCTGCGTTCGCTGGGCGGAATCCGCAACATGGATTCGCTGCCGGACGCGGTATTCATCATCGACCTGGAACATGAGCGCATTGCGCTGAATGAGGCCAGGAAACTTGGCATTCCGGTTGCTGCGGTCGTGGACACCAATTGTTCGCCACAGGACGTGGATTACATGATCCCCGGCAACGACGACGCCATTCGAGCTGCGGAACTGTATACGCGCGGCATCGCCGACGCGATCATGAAGGGGCGCGAGGAAATGCCCGAAATTTCCCTGGGCGACGACGAATTCGTGGAGCTGGACGAGCACGGAAAACCGATCGCGCAAACCGGCCGCCGCCGGTCGCGCGCCAGCGCCCCGGCACGGCTGCGCGGCGTATCGAGGCGAATGCCGCGGCGCACCGCGGCGGTGGCCAGAGAGCGCGAGGACCGCGACGCCAAGCCGGCTGAAGCCGCTTCTGCGTCTGCACCGGCTTCTGCGCTTGCGGCTGCTCCTGCACCCGAAGCCGCTCCTGATACCGAAGCGGTTGCTGAGACCGAAGCGGCGCCTGCGGCTGAGAAGGCCGCTTCCGCGCCCGAGGCTTCCCCTGAGCCCGAGGGTGCTTCTGAGCCCGAGGCTGTTGCAGCATCTGAAGCCGCTCCTGCCTCCGAGGAGGACGCTTCCGAGTCCGAATCCGAGGCGCCTGCATCCGATCAAGCTGCCCCAGCGGCTTCCGGCAAGGACTAGGCCATGGCGATAACCGCCGCCCAAGTCAAGGCTCTGCGCGAGGAGACCGGCGCCGGAATGATGGACTGCAAGCGTGCGCTTGCCGAGACCGGTGGCGACGCTGAGGCGGCACGCAAGCTGCTGCGCATGAAAGGCGCTGCCGCGGCCGAAAAGAAGGCCGGGCGGGCTGCAGCCGAGGGCGTGATAGCGCTGGTGGAGGGTCCCCAAGCCGTGGCCATTGCGGAAGTCAACTGCGAGACCGATTTTGTGGCGCGCCGCGAGGATTTCCGGGACTACGCGTCCTCCATCGCGCAAACGGTCCTGGAACAAGATCCCGCCGACCTTGACGCCTTGCTGGCCTTGCAAATCGGCGGCCAGTCTCTGGAACAGACGCGCCAGGACGCGGTGGCTCGCATCGGTGAGAACATCAGCGTGCGCCGCTTCCAGCGCCTCAGCCCGCGTGGCGAAGCGGTGACCTACGTTCATCACGGCCGCATCGGCGTTATCGTGGATATGCAAGGCGGTGGCGCCGAACTGGGCAAGGACATTGCCATGCATGTTGCCGCCATGAGGCCGCAGCACGTATCTCCCGACGACGTGCCGGCCGAGGTGGTGGAGCGCGAACGCGCCTTTCTCACCGAGCAGGTGGCGGATTCGGGCAAGCCTCCGGAGATTCTCGAGCGGATGGTGGAAGGCCGTCTGCGCAAGTTTCTCAGCGGCATCTGTCTGACCGGGCAGATTTTCGTGCGCGATAGCAAGCTCACGGTGGGCAAGCTGCTTGCTTCCCATAAGGCAAGCGTGCATGGCTTTGTGCGCTTTGAAGTGGGAGAGGGCGTGGAACGCCGCGCCGCCGATTTTGCCGAAGAGGTGGAAGCGCAACTTCGGGAGCACCGGTGAGTCCAGCTTCAGGAGCACCGGTTGATCCGGCTCCTTCGCTGCGCCGTATTCTGCTGAAGCTCAGCGGCGAGGCGCTGATGGGTCGGCAGCCCTACGGAATCGACATGTCCATGCTTCAGCGGATCGCCGCGGAAATCAAGGAAGTCGCTGCGCTGGGTGTGGAAGCGGCGGTGGTGGTGGGCGGCGGCAACATCTTTCGCGGCGAAGGCCTGGCCCGTTCGGGAATGGATCGCGTTACCGCCGATCACATGGGCATGCTGGCCACGGTCATCAACGCCCTTGCCCTGCAGGACGCTCTGGAGCGGCTGGGCGCCGGCGTACGGGTGATGTCGTCCATGGCGGTGCGGTCGGTTTGCGAGGACTACATCCGGCGCCGCGCGCTGCGTCACCTGGAAAAGGGCCGCATCTGCATATTCGCAGCCGGCACGGGCAATCCCTATCTTTCCACCGACACGGCCGCCAGCCTGCGGGCCGTCGAGATCGGCGCGGAACTTCTCATCAAGGGCACCAAGGTGGACGGCGTCTATTCCGCCGATCCCAACCTGGAGCCCAACGCCGTGCGCTACACGCGCATTTCGCACGACGAACTCATCGGGGGCCGGCTCGGCGTCATGGATTCCACGGCTGCGGTAATGTGCCGCGACAACGACCTGCCGATTCGCGTTTATGATGTGGCATCGGCGGGCGCTCTGTTGCGCATCGTGGGCGGCGAGAATGTCGGTACGCTGGTAACCAGCGAAGCGTAGCCTGCGCAGAGCGGCCCATTGGAGCAAGGGGGGCGCAGTTGATTGAGGAACTCAAGGGCGACGCAAGTGAGCGCATGGACAAGAGCGTTGCGGCGCTGCGCGCGAGCCTGGCCCGCCTGCGCACCGGTCGCGCCCACGCTGGATTGATCGACCACTTGACGGCGCCCTATTACGGCAACGATACGCCGTTGCGCCAGGTAGCCAGCATCACCGTCGAAGACGCCCGCACCCTGGCCGTGTCGCCTTGGGAAGCCAGCATGGTGCAGCCGATCGAGAAGGCCATTCGCGAGTCGGGGCTGGGGTTCAACCCGGTCACGGCGGGCACGGTGATTCGTGTGCCGATCCCTGAGTTGACCGAAGAGCGGCGTCGCGAACTGGTGCGGGTCGCGCGCCATGAAGCGGAGATGGGGCGCGTGGCGGTGCGCAATATCCGACGCGACGCGCTGACCGATATCAAGCAGTTGGTCAAGGAGAAAATGGCCACCGAGGACGAGGAGCGGCGCGCTGCCGACGAGGTTCAGAAGTTCACCGACGAGCGCATTGAGCGCATGGACGCGATGCTTGAGGAGAAAGAAAAGGAAATCATGTCGATATAGGTTGGGTTGGGCTTCTGCAGCATCTGGCGATCATCATGGACGGTAACGGCCGCTGGGCCCTGCGGCGCGGGCTGCCGCGGCCGGACGGGCATCAGGCCGGCGTCGAGGCCGCGCGCGCGATCGTCGAGGCTTGTGCCCGCCGCGAGATACCGGCCCTTACGCTGTTCGGTCTGAGCAGCGAGAACTGGCGGCGGCCCCGCACCGAGGTCAGCGCGCTGATGACGCTTCTTGCCGACGGTCTGCGGCGGCACATGGACATGCTCAACGAAAACGGAATCCGCCTGCGCTGCATCGGCGACCGCAGTCTTTTCCCGCGCCACATCCACAACGCGCTGGACAAGGCCGAGGAGGGCACGCGCGGCAATAGCCGCATGAGTCTGGTTGTGGCGCTTTCCTATGGCGGACAGCAGGAAATCGCGCAGGTCGCGCAGCGGCTGGCGCGGCGCGCGGCGCGGGGCGAACTCGACCCGCAGGAGATTTCCGTGGAAATGTTCGCCCGCCACATGGGGCTTGCCGGTTTACCGCCGCCAGATCTGATGATTCGCAGCGGAGGCGAGCGCCGAATCAGCAATTTCATACTTTGGCACCTGGCATACGCGGAGCTGTATTTCACCCCCGTGCTTTGGCCTGATTTCGGCGCCGAAGAGCTGGACGCCGCGCTGGCCGACTATGCGGAGCGGCAACGCCGCTTCGGCGCAGCATGAATGAAGTGCGGCGTCCGCCGCGTGCGATGCTGCGCTTGCCGCTGCGGCTCTTGACGTCCGCCGTGCTGCTCGCGGTCGTGGTGGCCGCAGCTATGGCGCCGCTTACGCTGCGGCTGGCCATGATCGGCCTGGTGTTGCTGCTTTGCTGGCGCGAGTGGCTGCGAATGGCGGGCGTGTCCGGGTCCTTGGGGAGGTCGCTTGCGATCGTTCTGTTCGCTGCCGCGCTGGCCCTGCTGGTGGCCCTGCCGCCACCCGCCTCGCTGCTTTACGCCACGATGCTCCTGGCCTTGGTCTGGTGGTGCCTTGCACTTGTGTTTCTGCGCGGCGCGCTTGCTTCGCTAGGCAGCGCCATGGCCACCGCCTGTGGCGTGCTGGCCCTGGTGCCCGCCTGGCTGGCCGTGCTGGCCCTCGCCTCTGTTGGCCGCACCGATTTGCTGTTGCTGCTCCTGCTCGTTGTAGGAGCCGCGGATACCGGTGCGTTCGCCGTAGGTAAGCTATGGGGCAAGCGTCCGCTGGCGCCCAAGCTGAGCAGCGGCAAGACGGTGGAGGGCGCGGCAGGGGGCTTGGCGCTGGCTGCCCTGGCCGGCTTCGGCGCATCCTTCCTGGCCGAGAACTCCGCGCTCTACTGGACGCTTGCGGGATTGGCGGTGGGCGGCGTGTCGATGCTGGGTGATCTGACCGTGAGCCTGTTCAAGCGCCGCGCGGGACTCAAGGACAGCGGCAGATTGCTGCCGGGGCACGGCGGAATGCTGGACCGCCTCGACAGCGGCCTGGCCGCCGCGCCGCTATTGGTGTTGCTGGTGTTCGAGCCGCTGGGCTGGCTGCCGTGGTAACTTGCGGCGGCGCCCGCGCAATGCGCGCCCCCTCCGCCGGCTTCGCGCGGCCTGCTCCGGGGCCGCGGGGAACAGCGCATTCTGCGGCTGTTTGCTATAGCGCTGCAGCCAGGACCCGCGCGTGCCTGATTATGCTTGCATGGCTGGTATTGGGCTTGTCTTGTTTGCCAACAGCCTTGCTTGCGCAAGACGAAATCGAACCGGCTAACCCGCGGCTTGCTGAGGCCATCAAGTCCCTGACAAAGTCCTTCGCCCACGACCCGCAGGACGTTGCTTTGGTCGAGCATGCTGCCAACGCAGGCGATCGCGCTGCGCAAGTCGCACTGTGCAGCGCCTACCGGCTGGGAACGGGCGTACCGAAGAACAAGGCCGCAGCTTTCGACTGGTGCCTCGCGGCGGGCGAACAAGGGGCAAGCGAAGCTCAGTATGCGCTCGGCGAGATTTGTGCCGTCCGCCCCAAGTCCGGCGGCAAGGCGATTGCCGCGCGCTGGTATCGCAAGGCGGCGGAGCAAGGGCACGCGGATGCGCAGCATGCGCTGGGCGAGGCATACGAGAATGGTCTCTACGGACAGGCAACCGACCGGGAGCGCTATCTCGCGAACGCGCTCCAGTGGTATCGCAAGGCGGCGGAGCAGGGCTATGCCGAAGCGCAATTGCGTATGGGCTCGGCGCGTCAGCGGGGGGAATTGGGCCTGGTTGCAGACGAGAACATTGCTGCGGACTGGTACCGCAAGGCTGCCTCGCAAGGGTTGGCCAAAGCGCAAGTGCGGCTGGGACAGCAATCTGCGATGGGCGCGGGCATGCCCGTGGATTACTCGAAGGCATACGCTTCTTACCTCGAAGCTCTTGCTTCGGTCCCGGAGAGCGATGCCGCGCAAGCGTTTGACGCCCGGTCCGAGGCTTATGCAGCGCTTGGGCAGTTGGCGGGGTTGGGGTTTGCGCCTGCAGCAGCGCGCGTCAGTGCGGACGCGGAGCGGGGGGTGTCGGCAGCCCACCAAGAGTTGGCTCGAATGTATGCGAATGGGCGGGGTGTCGCGCAGGATTTCGCCGAGTCTGTGCGCTGGTACCGCTTGCTGGGCGCGAGCCACGAGGCCTTGGCGATTGCCGGATTTCGCGAACTGGCGGTGCTCGGATACGCGCCGGCTGTGGAATTGCTTCGTAGCTTGGCAAACGCGGGCAGCGCGACGGCGCAGTTCGCCCTAGGCGCCATGTACGCGAGCGGCCTAGGCGTCGCGAAAGACGACTCCGAGGCTGCCGAATGGTTCTTCCTGGCGGTCGAGCACGGAAATCTCGAGGCCGTGCATCGCATGGCTGGCGCATACTCTATCGGAAACACATTCGCGGGCAGTCGCCTACGTATCCTGGCCGAGCGCGGCCATCCCCACGCGCAATTTCACTTGGCAATCAGGATGTTGGAGAAGGACGAGCGGGCAGCCGCGCGCTGGTTTCGCCAGGCGGCGGAACAAGATCATCCCTGGGCGCAGGCTTGGCTCGCACTTGTCGTCTCGGGCATTGTCGGAGGCCAGCGGGACACGAAAGCGGCTGTCGCCTGGAGTCGCGCCGCGGCCGAAAAGGGGGTTGCTTCAGCCCAGACGTTGTTGGGGTGGTTGTATTACATGGGGGAAGGGACTCCCAAGAACCTGGTGGAGGCTTATGCATGGTTGCGCGCCGCGCTGGAGCATGCCCAGAAATCCGAAGTGCAGCTGATTTCCTTCCTTATGGATATTCGCGAAGCCGACATGGATGCGATGATGGCGGAATTCGACGAGCGGGCCGTCCGAATACTGGGCCAAGAGCGGTATGTCCTGGCCAAGAAACGCGCCAAGGAGATACAGCGGCAGCATGTCTTTCCGTATCAGTGCAATTTGGTGGCTGAAAGCGGGCTGGTTCCTGCCAACGTTTCTTTCAGCATCCCGTTCTATTTCGAGGAAGGCGATGCAGGAAGCGGAGATTCCGGGCCGGCCACCGCCGGTACCGACGAACGCGCCGTGGAACTCGGCCGCCACGTCGTAACCGGGTCCCGCATTCGGCGCATCGACATGCAGCAGGCGCGTCCGGTAGTGACGATTACGCGCGAGGATATCGAGCTGAGCGGCCGCGCATCCTTGGCTGATGTGCTCAGGAGCAACCCGGTCAACAGCTTTGGTTCAACGCGCGAGCTCTCGGGAAATTACTTCATCGGCCAGGCCACGGTTGATCTGCACGGCATCGGGGCAGGCCGCACGCTAGTGCTGCTGGACGGTCGCCGCATGCCGCGTTCGCCGGTAACCGCCAACCAGGTCGTGGACCTGAACATCATTCCACTGGCGGCGGTGGAACGCGTCGAGATTCTTGCCGACAGCGCCTCCGCCATCTATGGGTCCGACGCCATCGGCGGCGTCGTGAACATCATCCTGCGCAAGGACTACGAAGGCGTCGAGTTCGGCGCCTCGGCCTCTCGGCCTACACGCCCTGGCGCCGACGCCGAATCCGGTGTGCTGACGCTGGGCGGCGCCACGGACCGGGGTCGCTTTCTGTTCGCCGCGGATTTCCGCAACAAGGAGCACATCGCCTCCGCGGACCGCAGCTACACCCGTGGCACCACAGGCTATGCGGCCGGGCCTGCGGATTACCCCGACGCGCCATTCCCCGCGACGTGGTATGCGTGGGAGAACGCCGACAATGTCAGTGCCTGGGGGAACACCATTTGGCCTCACTACCGCGCCGCGCCGAATTGTGCGCAAGCCGTGGACGCGGCGTCGGGAGAGCGGTTGCTGGCCGGTCCCTACATCGCTACCGGAGGCGAAGAGTATTGCGGCTTTCACTATGCGCTCTCAGCCTGGGAAACGAGCGAACTCAAGCGCGCCAGCGCTTTCCTGCACGCAGACTATGAGTTAACGCCGGACCACAAGCTTCGCCTGCAGTCGCTATTCAGCACCAACAATGCGCATGGCCGATTCGCACCCGCACCTGGCGACATCGAGTTGACCAGTGCCGCAGCGCAAGGTTTGCAGCAGAGCTTCGGCTTCGACCTTCCCTACCCGGAACTGCTTCCCTACACGCTAAGGCACCGCTTTGTGGGACTGGGCAACCGCGATTTCAAGGCTTTGCTGACGCTCCAGGACCACGCGCTGCTGGCTTATGGAACCGCGGGCATATTCACCTATGAGCTGGAAGCCCGTAACACGCGCTACGTCGGCAGCGAAAACAGTTGCTGTTTCCCGAAAGCCTTTACCGCCACGCAATCGGTTGCGGATGGACGCTACAACCCCTTCGATCCCTTGCATACCGGCAACCGGGCGGCGCTGACGGCCATGTCCGCGAACTCCACGCGTGATTCAAGGGCCGACTTGCGCTCATACAGCGGCAATGTCAGCTTCGACATGTTCAGCCTCCCCGCCGGCCGCTTGAGCTGGGCGGCGGGATTCGATTACTTCGATGAGAACTACCGTGACATCCACGACTCTCAGACTTCCGGCGGAGACCTGCTCGGTCGCTTCGGGGTAAACGGCCAGGGCGAACGGCGCATCAAGGCCCTGTTCGGCGAGACGCTGATCCCGCTGCGTAACAACCTTGAAGTTACGGCGGCGCTGCGCTGGGACCACTACGACGATGCCGCCGGAAGCGAGCTGAGTTCCTACCTGGCGGCGCGTTACCAGCCGATGCGCTGGTTGCTGTTGAGGGCTTCCTGGGGCGAGGGTTTCCGAGCCGGCAACCTGAACAATCTATACGGCGGCGAGGTGTTGCGGCTCGAGACAGGGTTTGACCTCGTTGGCTGCCGCCGGGATGGCATCGCGCCCTCGGATTGCATCGAGGCGGAGGTTCCCACGTACACGGGAGGCAACCCGACATTGCTGCCCGAGTTGTCGGAAAGCTACAACCTGGGCGCCGTACTGGACTTGGGAGCGCTGACGGCCCGACTCGATTACTGGAGCGTACGGCTTGACAACGGCATATCCCTGCAGCCTTTGCAGAGCCTGATCGGCTGGGAGTTCGACGGCCAATGCGCCAACACGGGAAGACTGGAGAACACCCGCTATACCGGTGTGCCTGCGGAGATCATCCTCTGCGGGAACGGCAGCCTGTTGAAGCGCGACCCGCTTTCCGGGGCTCTCCTGGAGGCCGCAGCGCCCTGGGACAATACCTATCGAGCCAGCTATACCGGCGTTGATCTTGAAGTAGCATACCGCCTGCGCACGGCGCGCCGCGGCACATTCCGGTTCAGCGTGCAAGCCGGAACCATCCTCAGCCTTGAAACCCGCTCGCGCGCCGGCGCGGCGTGGAGTTCAGGTCTGGGTACCCTATCCGCGGCGGCCGCAATCGCCGGCGCCCGGCCCTCGCATCGAAGTTCCGCTGCCGTCGTCTGGAATTACGGCAATCACGCGGTTTCCGGCTACATCCACCATGTTAGCGGATTCGGGGTTCCCGAAGCGGAGTTCGCCTTATCCGCGCACACGGAAGTCGATCTCTTCTACCACTGGGCCACCCCCTGGGGCGGTCGCGTCAGTATTGGAGTCAGCAATCTCACGGATGAGGACCCGGAACTGGGCTCGTTTTCCTCCCCGCTCCCCCAAGCCTACGACCTGTACAGCCTCGACGGCCGCATCATCCACGCCAGCTACCGCCACACCTTCTAAGCAAGCAAGGCTCTTGAGGACCGTTATGCATACATTCCGCATTCAGAGGCGGAATGTTTGGTTATGGTCGTGGTAGGTGGCGGAGTGCATCGGGGTGGACGTGGGCTTTGCCGATCAGTTGTTGGAGTAGGCTGTGAAACGCTTCGTGATTTCTGCTCTTGGCAGCCTACATCGGGGATGATCTCGGATTGCTGCCAACCCTTTGCATAAATCTAACGCTCTCGCTGGGTTGTGCTCGAACATTCTGTCCGTCAACCAGAGTACGCCATGGCAATCCACCTCTTCCTGTGCCGCCATTGAGCGTAGTTCTTTGTCCCCCGAAAGTAGCGTCCAGGAATTTGTTTTTGCGAGTGCCAAGGCAAAACTATCCGGGAGCGACAACGACCGACGCCTGCGGCGATACTCCCTTGCCAATTCGACTCCCTTGCTGTCCAGCCCCTCGATTGCAAGTCCGAGGCGCACGAGGTAGTCACCGCCGTGGGCCTCAAGTTCTCGCTTGTAAAGCAGGTCCGGCACGGCGAACGTGAATGGCAAGCTCAAAGCGCATTCAAGGAGCGACCCCCGCTCAAGATCGATCAGAACGGACGTGTCGGAAACCAGCACCCGAGTAGCACTCATGCAGCCCTTGCCGCCGCTCCCCTACCCAGTGGTTCGTCCATAAGTCGATTTAGCTCGCGAACGGACACGCCCAAGAGTTCGGCTGCCTTCGCCTCGGAAATCGTGCTCTCGGCGAGCGCCCGGAAACACAGGCGCTCGAATCGCCGGGGTTCCTCGCCCTTCATGGCTCCAGGCTCTTCGAAGGGCGGCGAGCGCCAGCCTTGTTGCTCGAATTCATCGAATAGCGCTTTGAAGAGAGTCTTACCGAAAATTCCAATATCCTTGCAACGGTAGGTAAGCGCCTGAACGCTTACGCCAAATATCCGTTTCAGATCGAAGAGTTCGCTCCAGCTTATGGACTTGCGCTTCCTGCCGATCTCCACCCAAAGCGTCTCTGCCGGCATGAGAAACGCTCCTGCGAAACGGTGCGCCGCTTTTTCTTCGTTAATTTTTGGGTGGACATCAAGCACCATGTGGCCGAGTTCATGGGCCATGGTGAAGCGCTGGCGCTCGCCCCAGTCTTTGCTGTTGACAACGATTACCGCGAGAGTCGCTTCATTTTCGCGTCGTACTTTGGCCGTCAATCCATCAATGTTTCCGAGCGTCATCGAGAGGATCTTGATGCCGCGCTCCTCCAATAGATCCGTTAAGTTCGGGATCGGATCGGTGCCTAATTCCCAATGCCGTCGCAACGCAGTCGCCGCATGTTCGGCTTCCGCTGGATCCGCGCGCACGGGCCAAGAGGCTTCGCGAGGCTTGTCCCAGTCCACGCTGGGCATGTGAAGGACTTCCTCCACCGTGAGATACCGCTCCAACATGTCCAGGACCCGCGCTTGCACTCGGGTTTCCTCGCGCTTGCCGACAGGTTTTTTCTTACGAAAACCGATGCCTTCAAGTTGGATGTGGCGATCGCTGAGCAGGTATTCAGGGGATACGTTCAAGGCTCCGGCGAGTGCAATCAGCACATTTGAGCTCGGCATCGATTCATTGTGCTCGTACTTGCTGATGGCCTGAGCCGTGACCAAGTTGTCAATCTTGACTGCCAAATCCCTAAGCGAAAGTCCTGCCGCAGATCTCGCTATGCTAACTCTCTGTCCTATCATATTATTTTTCCTCCTTCATACTAGTTGACAATTGTTTTATATATCTTATAAGTTGTCAACACATTCAAATTGTGTCAACCCATTGCAGGGAGTGAAATCATGTCGGAGTCACGCAACACCGTAACCTACGACCTGAAGAAGGGTCCAAAAGTTGTATACCGTGGAAGTACGAATGACCCGGACCGGCGGGAGCGCCAACATCGAGCAGCCGGGCTTGAATTTGACCGCTTGGTTCCTACCTCGCGCCGGATGACTCGCCAAGCAGCAAAGAAGCGAGAAGCAGCAAAGCTTGAGACATACCGGCGAGGCCATAAGGGACGTAATCCCAAGTACAACAAGGACCCCAGCGGCTAGTTTGACTAAGCGATCTGCTGCTATTCACTGGCGGGCCCCGCACGGACGATCTCCTTGGGCTTGTCGCCGAATCGAGCCGCCTGCAGGTCAAAGCGCTGGTACGGCAGGCAATTAACACCGTGGACTCGCTTGTCGTCATGTCCCACCTGGTGTAGCACCATCGGGCGCGTGGGGTGGGTCCAAATACGACCTTTACCTGAGGAAGCGAGGTGTGGAGGGATTACGCATTTCGCGTACACAAAAAATACCGTTAGCCCAGATCGGGGGCTAACAGGAATTAGCGCATCCTTGGGCGCCTGCGCTACGCGCAGCGCCCAAGGAGCGCCGAAGCTCGAAACAGCCGGTATTGCTACCGGCTAGAAATCATGCGGCTTGGCGTCAGGCGCAGCGGCACGGATCGCAGGTGCAATTGGCGCATTTGCAAGCGTCGGCTGCACTAGCGGATGTCACGGAGCACTGACACGGATTACAGGTGCAATTCGCACACTTGCAGGCGTCGCTTCCGGAGGTAACTTTTGTTTCCAACTGACTCATATCAAGCCTCCCAATGTAGGTTGGATAGTTAACCCGGCAGGCCAAACCCAAGCCCACCGATTCCTTATTGTAACCCAATTGCCTCTCACGGCGCGCACTCGGCCACCGCAGCAGGAGAACGGCCTGAACAGCCGGTCAGAATCCATCGCTGATACCCCGTCAATTGATATCAACCGACAAGGGTGCGCGGCCCTTGCCGTGATCCGCTAGAATTCGACCAAGGTCAGTTTTACCCGGCCCGACTTGCGATGCTGTTGGATACCTTGATTGCGATTGGTGCGTTCGTGTTGGCGATCAGCCTGCTGGTCGCCGTGCATGAGTGGGGGCACTACATCGCTGCGCGTCTGTGCGGAATAAAGGTGCTCGAATACTCCATCGGCTTCGGACCGGCCTTGTGGCGGAGGAAAGCGGGGCCGGACGCCACCGAGTACCAGGTGCGCGCCTTGCCGATTGGCGGATTTGTTCGGCTGCTGGATGAACGCGAAGGGGAGGTGGCCGCGCATGACCTGCCCCGTAGCTTCACGCGCAAGCCCTACTGGCAGCGCATTTTCGTGCTGGCGGCGGGCCCCGGCATGAATTTCCTGTTCGCCATCGTGGCCTATTGGGTCATCTTCATGGCGGGCACACAGTCGATTGCGCCGTTCGTGGGCGCGGTCGATCCGGACAGCCTGGCGGATCGGGCCGGCCTGCGCGCGGGGGATCGCATCGTGGCCGTTGAAGGACGCCCGACGCCCACTTGGCAGGCGACCATTATGGCCATCGTGGATGAGATCCTGGGTGATCCGGTCGTCGAACTCACGGCGGAAGACGAGAACGGCGCCAGCCGCAACCTCGAACTGGACCTTATAGCCAACAAGAAGGCGATTCTTGAGAACGGCGACTGGTTCACGCAAGCGGGCCTGCGGCCGATGCGGGCGCTGCCGCTGCTGGGTGAGATCGACCCCGCCGGCCCTGCGGCTCAGGCTGGATTCGCCGCGGGCGATCGGGTACTGAAGGCCGGAGACGAACGCATAGCCAGTTGGCGGCAATGGGTGGACTACGTTCGCGCGCGGCCTGGCGAAACCGTGCCGGTTACCGTTCTGCGCGACGGCTACGAGCGCCGCTTCTACGTGGAAATCGGCGCCCGCCCTGTCGAGCCCGCAGACAGCGCATCCGGCCCGTCGATAATCGGCTTCGTAGGCGTGGCGCAATCGCCAGAAGCGCGCAGCCCGCTTACGGTGACGCTACGGTACGGACCGCTGGAGGCGTTCACACGCGGCGTTTCGGAAACATGGCGCATTACCGGCCTTACCCTGCGCGTGCTCGGCAACATGGTTTCCGGCGATGTTTCCTTGCGCTCGCTTAACGGTCCGGTGGGCATTGCCCGCTATGCCGGCGAGGCCGTGCAGGTGAGCGCGGTCGCCTTCGCGACGTTTCTGGCCCTGGTGAGTGTGAGCCTGGGAATCCTCAACCTGTTGCCCATTCCCATCCTCGATGGCGGCCAGATCGTGAGCCAGACGATTGAACGGCTGCGCGGCCGGCCCATCGCCGAACGTACGCAGCGCGCAGTGCAGCGGGTAGGCGTGGCCCTGGTTCTGGTCATCATGTTCGTGGCGCTGTTCAACGACATTAGCGGATTCTTCCGCACTGGAGCTTGAGGAAATGAAGCGCAAACTTGCCCTGGCCGCCGCGCTGACGCTGCTGGTCTTGCCCCTGCAGCGGTTCGCGGCGCAGGAATCCGGCTTCGAGGTGCGCGATATACGCATTGAGGGCCTGCAGCGGATTTCCGAAGGGGCCGTTCTGAACTATCTGCCGGTGAATATCGGCGACAGGCTGGATGCCGCGGATATCCGGCAGCTACTGCGCGGCCTCTACGAATCGGGCTTTTTCGCCGACATCGAGTTGCGGCGCGACGGCGACGCGCTGCTGGTGGCGGTGCGCGAGCAACCGACCATCGAATCCCTGCTCATCGAAGGCAACAAGGACGTCAAGACCGAGGACCTCAACAGCACTCTGTCCGGCAATGGCATCTCGGTGGGCAGCCTCGTGAAGCCTTCGGTTCTCGAAGAGGTGGAGCTGTCGCTCACCGACCTGTATTTCGGCCGCGGCAAGTATGGCGCCGAGGTCGATGTGGACATCACGGAACTCCCGGACAACAAGGTGGATGTGGTGATCGACATCGCCGAAGGCGATCGTTCGCGGATCCGTCAGATCAATATCGTGGGCAACGAGCTGTTTACCGACAAGGAGTTGCAGAAGGACTTCGAGCTCAAGACGCCAAACTGGCTCTCGTTCATCCGCCAGGACGACCGCTATTCGCGCGAAGCGCTGCAGGGCGATCTGGAGAAGCTGCGTTCCTATTACCTCGACCGCGGCTATGCCGATTTCGATCTGGAGTCCACTCAGGTCGCGCTGTCGCCGGACCTGAAGGACGTCTTCATCACCATCAATATCCGCGAGGGCAGCAACTTCGTCGTGTCCGAGGTCAAGCTGGCGGGCGATTTCGTGGTGGATGAGGCCGAACTGAACCAGTTCGTTCTGCTCAAGCCGGGCATGCGCTATTCGCAGCAGTTGATCACGCAGAGCAGTGAGCTGATGCGCCTGCGCCTGGGCCAGGAGGGCTACGGCTTCGCCGAGATCACGCCGATACCGGAAATCGACGAAGACAGCCAAGAGGTGGCGGTTACGCTGCTGATCAGCGCCGAGCGCCGCGTCTATGTGCGCCGCATCTCCTTCGACGGCGCCGCGTCCATTGAAGACGAGGTGCTGCGCCGCGAGTTGCGGCAGTTCGAGGGCGCCTACTTATCCAACGATCTGCTGGAGCGCTCCAAGATCCGCCTGCAGCGCCTGCCGTACCTGGAAGACGTGGACTTCGAGACGCTGCGGGTGCCCGGCTCGCAGGATCAGGTGGACGTCGTGTTCAGCTTGAGCGAGCGTCAGCCGGGGGAGTTCCAGGGCTCGGTGGGTTACACGGGCTACTATGGGCTGCAACTCAGCGGCAGCGCTGTGCATACCAACCTCTTGGGGCGCGGCAACCGGCTCGCGGTGGGCCTTACTGGTACCAGCTACTCGCGCCTCTACAACCTGTCCTATACCGATCCGTACGTAACCATGGACGGAATCAGTCTCACCGGTTCGCTCACCTACCAGAACTACAGCCAGTTCTTCAGCGCCGGTTCCGACCTGGATACCACCACCGCGTCCGCATCCGCCGAGATCAGCTATCCGATCACGGAGTTGCAGAGCCTGATATTCGGCGCCACCCTGCAGCGGGCCGATCTCATTACCACCCAGTTCAGCAATGAGCAGTCGCGCCAATGGGTGCAAACCAACGGCCGACCGTATCAGCGAACGGTGCCGGGCATCGGCGACGGCGAACCGCAGCTCTATTACGGCTCCAAGTTCAACAGCCTGGAACTGCTGCTGGGATGGCTGTACGACAGCCGCAATCGGGTTCTGTTCCCCGATCGGGGTATGCGTCACCGGCTGTCGCTGTCCGCCACCATTCCCGGCAGTGATGTCGAATATGCCAGCGCCCGCTACCAGTACACCCACTATCTCCCGTTTCCGGGCCTGCGCTGGTTCAGTTTCCGTCTCAACGCCGACGTGGGCATTGCGGAAGCGTTCGGCGACACCACCGCGGTGCCGCCCTACAAGCATTTTTATGGTGGCGGGCCGGAATCGGTGCGCGGCTTCAAGGAGTACCGTCTGGGGCCCAAGGACCGGTTCGGCAACGCCTACGGCGGAAATCTGCTGATTACCGGGCAGGCGGAGTTGATTCTGCCTTTGCCGGAGCGGTTCAGGCAAAACGCGCGTCTGGCGGCTTTCATCGATGTGGGCAATGTGTTCTCCACCTCGGACCTGCAGTTTTTCGACCGCCTGGGCGATCCGTTGAGTTACGACTTCGAGACGAGTAAACTTAAGCGTTCCGTAGGGATAGGTGCGGAATGGCTGGCGCCGCTCGGTCTTTTGCGATTCAGCTTTGCCGCGCCGCTCAACGCCGATCCCGAAACCGACCGTTTTTGGGGTGACGAGGTGGAGCGCTTCCAGTTTTCGCTGGGCGGCGCGTTTTAGAGGAATAGCCTGGCCCCGATTTCATTTACCACTAGAGGCCATTCAAACGCTATGAATATCGCAAAGAAGCTACTCCTGGGCGCTGCCATGGGCCTGTTTGCCGCCGTCGGCTTGCAGGCGCAGGACTCCGCTCTCAAGATCGGTTTCGTCAGCCTCGACGCGCTTACCGTCGAGTCTCCACAGGGACGCGAGGAAAACGAACGGATCAGCGAAATCTTTGAGCCGCGACAGCGCGAGCTCAACGCCAAGCAGACCCGCCTTGAGGAACTCAGCGAGAGCTACGAGCGCGACAGCGAAACCATGGGCACCGAGCAATTGCGTAGCGCGGAGCGCGAAATTATCGCCTTGCGGCGTGAGATACAGCAGTTGAGTCAAGCCTTGCAGGAAGACTTTCAGTTGGAGCAGGACACCAGCCGTCGCGATCTGGGCATCACATTTCTGTCCCATGTACGGCAGGTGGCCGAGGAAAACGAATACGACCTCATTCTTACCGGCGGCGTGGTGTATTACAGCGATGCCGTCAACATCACGCCCAGGTGTTGGGCGCTCTCCAGGAAACCTACAGCAGCGAGCAGCAGGACTAATCATCGCGCGCTCAGCGTCGGCTGTGGGTGCGCGGCACGCCTCGCCAAGTCCTGATGCAACGGCGGTCGCGGCATGAGCAGGGGCTGACGCTTGAGGAGTTGGCCAAACGACACGACTGCACCGTGCGCGGCGAGTCCGCGATTCGGATTCACGGCGTTGCGCCGCTGGCGCGCGCCGATTCCCACTGCATCGCTTTCTTCCTCCAGCGGGCCTACCTCGACGATCTGCGCGCGACTTCAGCCGGCGCGGTGATCTTGAGTGAACGCCACGCCGGCGAGTGTCCGGCCGCCGCGCTGATCACGCCCGATCCCTACGGCGTGTTCGCCCGCGTGGCCGATGACTTGCATGCGCTGCTGCCGCTCAGCCCCGGTGTGCATTCCGACGCCACCGTGTCGCGTGACGCGGCGATCGACCCTTCCTGCGAAATCGGCCCCGGCGCCCGAATTGCCACCGGGGCGAGGCTGCAGCGGGACGTGTTCGTGGGCTCCAACGTGACGGTGGGCGCCGGTGCGCGTATCGGCAAAGGCACGCGGCTGCTGGCGAATGCGGCCGTCTGCGAAGGTGTGGTGCTGGGGCGGCGCTGTATCGTGCATCCCGGTGCCGTGGTCGGCTCCGACGGCTTCGGACAGGCCCCGCTTCAAGGCGGGGGCTGGCGCAAGATTCCACAACTCGGATCCGTACGGGTCGGCGACGATGTGGAGATCGGCGCCAATACCGTGATCGACCGCGGTGCGATGGACGACACTTTGGTGGGCAACGGCGTGCGGCTGGACAACCTGATACAGGTGGGGCACAACGCGCAAATCGGCGAGCACACCGCGATTGCCGGCTGCGTGGCGATTGCCGGCAGTGCGCGGATCGGGCGCCGGTGCCGAATCGCCGGGCAGGTGGGGATAAATGGGCACCTGGAAATCTGCGACGATGTGGTGTTGCTGGCCCGAACCGTGGTCAGCCGCTCGATTACCCGCCCCGGCGCCTATGCCGGTTCGATGACCCCGATGGAAGAAGTGTCGCGCTGGCGGCGCAACGCCGCCCGCTTCCGGAATCTCGACGATCTGTATCGGAGGGTGCGGCGGCTGGAGCGTGCCGGGTGACGAAGATTCACGCCACGGCCATTGTTTCTCAGCGCGCGGAACTGGCGGCCAGCGTGGAGGTCGAGCCTTACGCGGTGATCGGCGCCGGGGTCAAGATCGGCGAAGACTGCCGAATCGGCGCGCATGTGGTGCTGGAGGGGCCCACAAGCATGGGTGCGCGCAACGTGATCCATCCGCATGCGGCCATCGGGCGCGCTCCGCAAGACCGTAAATTCCGCGAGGGCGAGGCGAGCCGCCTTGAGATCGGCAATGACAATACGATTCGCGAGTTCGTGACCATTAATCGCGGTACCGAACAGGGCGGCGGAGTGACGCGCGTAGGCAACGACTGCTGGCTTATGGCCAGCGTACATATCGCCCACGACTGTATCCTGGGCGACGATGTGGTGATGGCCAATTTCGCGAGCGTGGCGGGCCACGTGCATGTCGGCAACCACGTCACGCTGGCCGGCTTTTCGGGGGCCCACCAATTCTGCCGTCTCGGCGCCTACAGTTTCATTGGAATCTATTCGGGCGTGACCCGCGACGTACCGCCTTACGTATTGGTAGCAGGCCAGCCTCCGAAGCCGCGCGGCGTGAATGTGATCGGTTTACGGCGGCATGGCTTCAGCGCCGAGCAGCGCGCCAATGTCGAACGCGCCTACCGCACGCTCTACCGCAAGGAACTGAGCCGCGCCGATGCCACGCAAGCGATTGCCAAAGCGGCAGAGGAGCAGCCGGAGCTGGCTTTGCTGGCAGAATTTCTGGCCGAACCCGGACGCGGACTCTTGCGTTGAGCGTGCCAGACCGGCCCCTGCGCATCGCGGTGGTGGCCGGCGAAGCCTCCGGGGACAGGCTGGGCGCCGGATTGATTCGCGCCCTCAGCGCCGGCCCGCAAGCGGTGGATGTGGCCGGCGTGGCCGGTCCTGAAATGCGCGCGGCGGGCTGCGCGCCGCTGCTGGACGCCTCGGATTTTGCGGTCATGGGCCTTGCGGAGATTGTTCGCCACCTGCCGCGGCTGTGGCTGCTGCGCCGCAGACTGCTTGCGCAGCTTGCGGCTTTTCGCCCCGATGTGTTCGTCGGCATCGACTCCCCGGAGCTCAACCTCGGCCTGGCGGCGCGCATGAAGCGGCGCGGCATACCCACCGTCCAATACGTTTGCCCTTCGATATGGGCCTGGCGCGCCGGCCGCGCGCGGCGCATCCGCCGCTGCTGCGATGCAGTGCTCTGTATGCTGCCGTTTGAGCCCGCCTTGCTGGGAGAACAGAGCATAAGGGGCGAGTTTGTTGGGCATCCCCTGGCCGATGAAACACTCCCCATCGCACGCCAGCAGCATTCAGGCGACGACGCGCTGCTGGTGGCCTTGCTGCCCGGCTCGCGGCACTCGGAAATCCAGCGCATAGGCCCGCCAATCGCCAAGGCGGCGGCGTGGATGGCTCAGCGCCGGCCGGGAGTGCGGTTCGCGTCGGCAGCGATCTCCGCGCAGGCGCGCCGCCAGTTCGAGGCCTTGCTGCAGCAGTACGCGCCTGGAGTGGACGTACGCTGCACGGTCGGCAACGCGCGCGATCTGCTGACACGGGCCGATCTCGCGGTAACGGCTTCGGGCACGGTTACGATGGAGGCCATGTTGTGCGGATGTCCGTTGGTGGTTGCGTACCGGTTCGCGCCGCTCACGGCCTTCGTCTTGCGCGCCTTTCGGCTCGTGAAGACCCCCTGGGTTGCGTTGCCGAATATCCTCGCCGGCCGTGCACTGGCGCCCGAGTTGCTCCAGAATCGAGCCCGCGGCGAATTGTTGGGGGAAGCATTGCTGCGGCTGCATGATGACCCCGGAGCGCGCGAGGCGGCACGGTCCGAGTTCGCCCGACTCTCGAAATCGCTGCGCCGCGGCGCCAACGAACGCGCGGCGCGCGCGGTGCTGGCAGCGGCCGGAGCTTGCTGAAATAATGCCCGGACTGTTTGCCGGAGTGGATGAGGCAGGCCGTGGCGCGCTGGCCGGACCGGTGGTAGCCGCCGCGGTGTTGTTGCCCGTAGGCGGCGGACTGCCCGGTGCGCGCGATTCCAAGCAGCTCACGCCGCGGCAGCGAGCCGCACTGGAAGGCCCGATACGCGCCGGCTGTCTTGCCTGGGCAGTGGGTCTGGCCAGCGTGCAGGAGATCGACCGCCTGAATATCCTGCGCGCCAGCCTGCTGGCCATGCGCCGAGCCCTTGGCGGGCTTGCGCGCCGGCCTGACCTGGTGCACGTGGACGGTCCGTATGTTCCCGAATTGCCGCCCGGCTGGGCGGGAAAAGTGCAACTGGAAGCGATGATTGGCGGAGACCGACGCTGCTCGGCCATTGCCGCAGCTTCGGTGCTCGCCAAGGAGTGGCGCGACCGCGTGATGCGGGGCCTGGATAGGCGCTGGCCGGGCTACCAGCTTGGGCAGCACAAGGGTTACGGAGCGCCGGCGCACCGCCTCGCCTTGCGCCGCTTGGGCGCTAGTCCCGTGCATCGCATGAGCTTCCGCCCGGTGCGCGCGGCCAGCCAGGATTGAGTGCGCCATGGAGCAGGCTGAGTTCGTACATCTCCGCCTACACTCGGAGTTCTCGCTGGTCGATTCGGTGCTGCGCATAAGCGGCGCCGGCGGCGGCTTTTGCCGGGCGGTGCGCGAGCGGGGAATGCCGGCGGTAGCGCTGACCGATCTGAACAACATGTTCGGCGCGGTACGTTTCTACCGGGCCGCCCTGAATGCCGGCGTGAAGCCGATTCTGGGCGCCGATCTGCACCTCGCGCCGGAGACCGCCAACGCCGCGCACAGCAGTCCGGGCCGGCTGACGCTGTTGTGCCGGAACGCCGAGGGCTACCGCAACCTGCTGCGCCTTCTGTCCCGAATGCACCTTGAGATGGAAGCGCGTGGGGAGCCCGCGCTGCACCCGCGGTGGCTGACCGCGGAGGCGCTGAAAGGACTGATCGGGTTGACGGCTCTGAAGAGTCCGAGCGGCAGCGGACCGCAGGCCCGCGCCGAACGGCAACAGCTTCTGGCCCTGCGCCGGTCGATGGGCGAATTCCTGTTTCTGGAGGTAAGCCGGCTGGGGCGCCGCGGCGAGGCTGTAGCCACGCAGCGGACTGTGGACATCGCGGGCGCGGAGGGCATTCCCTTGGTGGCCGTCAACGATGTGCGCTTTCTGGACAGAAGCGAGTTCACGGCCCACGAAGCCCGCGTTTGCATTCACTTGGGCGAAACCGTCAACGATCCGAGCCGCGTCACCCGCTATACGCCGCAGCAGTACCTGAGAACGCCCGCCGAGATGGCCGAATTGTTCGCCGATCTTCCCGAGGCCTTGCAGAACACGGTGGCCATAGCCCGCGCCTGCAGCGTGGAACTGGACCTGGGGCGGCCGCAGTTGCCCAAAGCGCGCGTTCCCGAGGGTGTGGCGGAGCGTGAATTCCTGCGCTCGGAGGCGCTCGCGGGTCTGGCCAGCCGCCTGGAAATTGGTCCCGACCCGAGCGGCGACTTTCCGCTGCCGGACAAGTATCGCAAGCGCTTGCAGGCCGAGCTCGAAGTGGTCGAGCGCATGGACTATCCGGGCTACTTCCTGATCGTGGCGGACATCGTGCGCTGGGCACGCGAAAACGACGTGCCGGTGGGTCCGGGCCGGGGCTCGGCGGCCGGCTCGCTGATCAGCTACGCGCTGGGCATCACCACCATAGATCCGCTGCGTTATGGGCTGATCTTCGAGCGCTTCCTGAATCCGGAGCGGATCTCCATGCCCGACATTGACATCGATTTTTGCGCCGAGCGTCGCGAGCAGGTGCTGGCCTATGTGGCCCGGGAATACGGCCAGGATCGCGTGGCCCAGATCGTTGCCTTCAACCGCCTGGCGGCGCGCGCGGCGATCAAGGATGCCACCCGGGTGCTGGCCTATCCGCTGGGGCTGGGCGAACAGTTGGCGGGGCTGATTCCGCCCCTGCCGGTGGGCGTGACCATAGAGCAGGCCATGAAGGACGACCGGGAACTCCGCCACCTCTACAACACCGACGGCGACGCGCGCGAGGTCGTGGACCTGGCGCTGCAACTGGAAGGCTTGCCGCGCAACGCCAGCACCCATGCGGGCGGGGTCGTGATTGCGCCGGCGGACCTGGAGCAGTTCACGCCCCTGTACCGTCAGGATTCCGATTCGCCCGCGGTGACCCAATTCGACAAGGATGACATCGAATCGGTGGGCCTGGTGAAGTTCGATTTCCTGGCCTTGAACGATCTCACCACCATCACCCGCACCGTGGACCAGGTCAATCATGCCGGCGCGACCCGCGATGCATCGCCCATCGACATCGAAGACATTCCTCTCGACGACCCCAAAGTGTTCGAACTGCTGCGCAATTTGCGCACGCGGGCGGTATTTCAACTGGAATCCCGGGGCATGCGCGACCTGATTCGCGACCTCAAGCCCGACCGCTTCAGCGACCTGATCGCGCTGGTGGCGCTGTTTCGTCCCGGGCCGCTGCAAACCGGAATGGCGGACAGCTACATCCGGCGCAAGCACGGCCAGGAAGCCGTGGACTATCTGCACGACGACCTGCACGGACTGCTCGGCGAGACCTACGGCGTGATCCTTTACCAGGAGCAGGTCATGGAGATAGCGCGGCGGATCGCCGGCTACAGCTTTGCCCAGGCCGACGTGCTGCGGCGGGCGATGGGCAAGAAGCTCAAGGCGGAAATGGCCGACCAGCGTTCGGTTTTTGTGAAGGGCGCGCTGGCGCACGGCCTGGCGCGGGGCAAGGCCGAACACATCTTCAACCTCATGGAAACGTTCGCCGGCTACGGCTTCAACAAGTCGCATTCCACCGCCTATGCCACGGTCGCCTACCAGACGGCCTGGCTGAAAGCGCGTTATCCGGCGCAGTTCATGGCCTCCACCATGACCACCGACATGGGCGCGCATGAGCGCCTCTACTGGATGACGCAGGAATGCGCGGCTCTGGGTATTGCCGTGCTGCCCCCGGACGTGAACCGCTCGGAAGTCGGATTCAGCGCCGTGGACGGCAAGTCCGTGCGTTGCGGACTGGGTGCAGTGCGCGGCCTGGGGCAGGGAGCGGCCAGCGCCATTGCCGCCGAGCGGAGCGCTGCCGGGGAATTCGCTACGCTGGGCGAATTCTTCACACGGGTCAGCGGCGCCGGCCTGCACCAGCGGCAGGCCGAGACGCTGGTTCGTTCCGGTGCTCTCGATAGTCTCTGCGCCAATCGCGCGGCGGTGATGAAGGTGCTGCCTGGTGCGCTGGCCGCCGCGGCGCAGGCTGCCCGCGACGCCGAACTGGGCCAGGAGGGGCTGTTCGGCGAGACGGGCGGCCAAGCCGAGCATATCGAGATCCCCGAGGCACCCGAATGGAGCTCCCGCGAGCGCCTGGATGGCGAGCGGCGCAGCCTGGGCTTCTGCCTTAGCGGTCACCCTTTCGACGAGTGCAGGCGCGAGGCCGCGCAGTTGACGGGCGGTGGGCTACGCGAGATTCTGGGCCGCACTCCGGCCGGAACGCTGGAAAAGAATGACGCCCCTACCGTCATGGTTGCCGGCAGCATATTGCGAAAGTGGCGCAGAGGTGGAGCCAATTTCGTCGATCTCGACGACGGCGAAGCGCGCCTGCCCGTGCGCATGCCGCGCTGGGACTCGGGCGCACCGCCTGCACGGCTGATCACGCCGCATTCGCTGGTGCTGGTGCGGGGGCGCCTCACGCGCTTGCAGCGGGGTTCGCCGACTTTGTTCGCGGATTCCGTGGAATCGCTGGACGAGGTGCTGGAAAAGCATGCCCGGGCACTGTGGTTGCGCTGTGCGCCCGCGTCGGAGCCGGCGGAAGCCCAGGCGCAGTTGCGGCGATTGCAGGATTTGCTTAAAGCCCATACGCCGGGCGACGCCGAAGTCATCATTCAGTATGCGGGCAGCAACGCATCCGGCCGGCTGCGTCTGGGGGCCGGCTGGAAAGTGCGCGCGACGGCGTCTTTGCGCCACGCGTTGCAGCAATTTCCCGCTGTACAGAAATTCGAATTCCGCTATGCGCGTTCGGCCTCCGCGCCGGAGGTTCGCGCGCCAGTCCGGCAATCGGCTTGACGGATTTCGCAGCCGCGCCGGCACCCGCGGCTGCGGGCATCCGGTCGATTACAGTCCGCAAAAGCTGTTATCAGCGCTTACAATCGCACATCCCGACCCGGCGGGGCCTGGACGGTAGCTACTGCGCATGGATTCGTTTCTAGACTTCGAGCAGCCCATTGCGGAGCTGGAGAGCAAGATCGAGCAACTGAGGTTTCTCGACAACAGCTCGGGCGTGGATGTGGCCGCCGAGATCAAGCGGCTCGAACGCAGCAGCCGCTCCCTGACCCGCAACATCTACCGCAAGCTCACCCCCTGGCAAACGGCGCAGGTGGCGCGCCATCCCAAGCGGCCGTATTCGCTGGACTACATTGCCGGCATGAGCGCCGACTTCCAGGAACTGCATGGCGACCGGATGTATGCGGACGATTTCGCGCTGGTGGGCGGGCCAGGGCGAATCGATGGGGCCCCGGTAATGTTTGTCGGACACCAGAAAGGGCGCGATACCGCGTCTCGCGTGCAGCGGAATTACGGCATGACCCGCCCGGAGGGCTACCGCAAGGCGCAGCGGCTGATGCAACTGGCCGAAAAATTCGGGTTGCCCGTGGTTACCCTGATCGATACGCCCGGCGCCTATCCGGGCATCGGCGCCGAAGAGCGCGGCCAGAGCGAAGCCATCGCCTCAAGCCTGAGCTGCATGGTGGGCCTGAAAACGCCCATCATCAGCGCGATCATCGGCGAGGGCGGCTCCGGCGGCGCGCTCGCCATTGGCGTGGCTGACGCCGTGATCATGCTGCAATACAGCATCTATTCGGTGATTTCGCCGGAGGGCTGCGCCAGCATACTCTGGAAGAGCGCCGAGCACGCCACCGAAGCGGCGGACGCCATGGGCATAACGGCCAACCGGCTGCTCCAATTCAAGCTGGTGGATGAAGTACTCGACGAGCCTCTGGGCGGAGCCCACCGGGACCCGGCCGCGGCCGTGGCCAGCCTCAAGAAGGCAATCAGCAAGTACCTGCTGCAGCTCACACGTCTGGACACGCCGCAGTTGCTGGAGCGCCGCCAACAGCGGCTGCTGAACTACGGCGTATTCCGCGAGGCCTAGTCGGCCGCGTTTGCAGGCACAATGTGCAGGAATTCATCGGGAGGAACACATGAAAGACAAGATCAATCGCCGCGCATTGCTGGCTGGTGCGTTGGGCGCGCCGTTGGCGGCAAGCCTGCCTGCCCAAGCGCAGGAGGACTATTCGGGACTCACCGATCTCCAGCTCTCCGAGGAGGACATGCTACGCATGTTTCTGAAGCTGCGCTGCAGCCTGGACGAGCGCGTGACCATGGGCTGGGTGGACGCGGTGAACTACGCCTTCGTGGAAGGCGTCACGTATCCGTTTTACCGGCTGTTGTCCACCACCATTCGCCAGGTGCAGCGGGTGGACGATCTGCTCTACAAGAGCGTTTCGCTGGAAGTGGCCATGTATGTGGACATTGAAACCGGCGAGTTGGGTGACACGCTCAGCAACCCGGTTACCGGCGAGACGATCGAGGCGCCGCTCTACCGGGCCGGTCCCTCGCACACGGAAATAAGCATTCGCGGCGAAGAGACGAGCGAATTCACCATGGACCGGGAGACGGTTGACGGCAGTTCTTTCTTCCTTTCCGGCCAGGCCGTGAGCGAACGCTATATCAGCCTGCCTCAGCGCCGTGGCGACGACTTCTACATCCGCCAGGACGTGAGCACACGCGTGTATTCGGGCGACGCCTCGAAGCCGAGTTTCTTCTACCGTGAGTGGACCACCAATCGCGGAAGCTGGAAGCAGCTTTCGGACGACTCGATGGTCGCCGTGCCCAGCGATGTGGCCTACCTCGCCACCACCGCATTTCGTCCGTGGATGAAGATGGGCGATACGCCGGGGCACACCGTGCAGAACGGACGGGGTGGCCGCGCCCTGTCGCCGGACGGCTTGCCGACGGAACTACTGCGCCTGGTCAGAATCCATCACCCCGATCTGCTCGATAACCCGGAAGGTGTGCTGGCGGGCACCGCCTGAGCGTTCCAGAGCGCGGAACCATGAACCGCGGAGGTCCGTGCATGGTGGCGCGGAGGGTCGTGCTCGCCTCCAATTCGGCCTGGTTTACGGCCTTCCAGGCTAACCGGCAAGAGCGGTAGCGCTGCGATCGACGCGCTGGCCAGCACAATCGAAGCGGCGCTGAGCCGCCTGCGCCCCGGCTGGAGGGATGACCGGCTGCTGGTGGCGTTCAGCGGCGGCGGTGATTCCACGGCGCTGTTGCTGGCCTTGCATGAGCTGCTCGGCAAGTCCGGCCGAGAGGTCTTGCGGGTTGCGCATGTGAACCACGGTCTGCAGAGCAGCGCCGGCGTCTGGGCCAGGCATTGCGAGACAGTGGCCAAGGATCTCGGCCTCCGCTTCGAGTGCCGGGAGGTAAACGTGCAGCTCGGCGGCAAGGGCGTGGAGGCCGCCGCTCGGAGCGCGCGCTATGCCGCTTTGCAGGAGCTTATGCAGCCTGGCGAGTGCCTGCTGACCGCGCACCACCAGGACGACCAGTGGGAAACGCTTTTGCTGCGCATGTTGCGGGGCGCCGGCGTTGCGGGACTTGCCGGTATCCATGAAAGTCGCTCCTTCGGCCCGGGCTGGTTGCTGCGGCCGCTGCTGGACGTGCCGCAAGCGGATCTCCGGGCGTGGTTGGAGCGCAGAGGCGCACCCTACGTCGATGATGCATCCAACCGGGATACCGGCCTGGACCGGGCCTTTCTGCGCCACGAGGTGCTTCCGCTGCTGCGCGAGCGCTGGCCCGGAGCCGGGGCCACGGCGGGTCGCTTGGCGCGCCTGGCTGCGGAAACGCGCGAGCTGTTGCTCGCTCTCGCTGAGCAGGACGGCCGCGGGATCGCGCGCGCAGACAGCATCGACTGCCAGGGATTGCTGAAACTTTCGCCGGCGCGGCGCGCCAACTTGCTGCGCGCGCGCTTGAACACTCTGGGCCTGAGCGCTCCGCCGGAGGCACGGCTGCACGCCGCCTTGGACATGCTGCTCAACGCGCGGCCCGACCGCCGCCCGGAGGCGCGCTGGCCCGGCGCGCGGCTTTCGCGGCGGCGGGGGCGTATTTGCATAGCCCCGCTATCGCCGCCTGACAAGGCCTGAACCCGCTGCCGGCGCGCGGCGGTTTCGGGGCCGGTCGCGCGGCTTTTTGGGGCCGGTCTGTGTTAAGGTTGATGCCCGATCCATGATTGTGGTCGGAGTGGCATGACCCGCTACATTTTCGTTACCGGCGGCGTAGTTTCGTCGCTTGGGAAGGGCATAACCGCAGCCTCGCTGGGCGCTATTCTCGAAGCCCGCGGCCTTTCCGTCAGCATGATCAAGCTGGATCCCTACCTCAATGTGGATCCGGGCACCATGAGTCCCTTTCAGCATGGCGAAGTGTTCGTAACCGCGGACGGCGCCGAAGCCGACCTTGATCTTGGCCACTATGAACGCTTCGTGCGCAGCAGCAAGCCGGGCCGCGATTCCAATTTCACCACCGGGCGCATCTACAACGCGGTGATCGCGCGCGAGCGCCGCGGCGGCTACCTGGGCGCCACGGTTCAGGTCATTCCGCACATAACCGACGAAATCCGGGACTCGGTATTTTCCGGCGCCGGAGACGCCGACGTCTGCATCGTCGAGGTGGGCGGCACGGTGGGCGACATCGAATCCCTGCCGTTTCTGGAGGCCATTCGCCAGATCGGCCTGGACATGGGCACCGAGAACGTTGCCTTCCTGCACGTCACGCTGGTTCCCTATGTCGCTACCTCGCAGGAAATCAAGACCAAGCCCACCCAACACTCGGTGAAGGAATTGCGTTCGATCGGAATCCAGCCCGACGTGCTGGTCTGTCGCTCGGAGCTGCACCTGCCGGACGAACAAAGACGCAAGATCGCGCTGTTTGCGAACGTGCCGGAGGCGGCGGTGTTCTCCGCTCCGGACATGGACGACCTCTATGCGATCCCCCTCGAACTGAAAAACCAGGGCTTGGACGAAGTGCTTGTGAAGCAGTTCGGCATGGACCTTCCGCCGGCCGATCTTGCCGAGTGGGAGCGCGTGGTGGCCGCGGGCCGCGACTGCGAGGGCGAAGTGACCGTGGCCATGGTCGGGAAATACATGGATCTGCGCGATTCGTATATCTCGCTCAACGAAGCCTTGAGTCACGCCGGGCGCCGCGCCGGCGTAAACGTGCGTGTGCGCCACATCGAATCCTCTCAAATCGAGGATTCGGGCGCCGACTGCCTGGCCGGCGTACATGCGATTCTGGTGCCGGGCGGCTTCGGCGAGCGCGGCATAGAGGGCATGGTGCAGGCGGTGACACATGCGCGCGATAAGGAGATTCCGTACCTTGGCATCTGCCTGGGCATGCAGGTGGCCGTGATCGAGTTCGCCCGCAATGTGGCGGGCCTGAAGGACGCCAACAGTACCGAGTTCAACGCCGAAACGCCGCATCCGGTGGTGGCCTTGGTTACCGAGTGGGTGGATGAATCCGGACAGGTGGAGCACCGCGACGCCGACTCGGAAAAGGGCGGCACCATGCGCCTCGGGGAACAGGCTTGCCACTTGGCTGCGGACAGCCTGGCTCTGCAGGAATACGCCCAGACGCCCGTGTATGAGCGTCACCGGCACCGCTACGAGTTCAACAACCGCTATCTTGAGCGCTTGCAAGAGTCCGGCCTGGGCTTCTCCGGCCGCTCTTCGGACGGTCTGGTGGAAGTCATTGAATTGCCGGCGCATCCGTGGTTTCTGGCCAGCCAGTTCCACCCCGAATTCACGTCCACGCCGCGCGACGGCCACCGCCTGTTCGACGGCTTCATGGGCGCCGCCGCGCGCTACATGCGGCGGGGCGACCTTCCGGCCAAGACGGCCACCGCGGCCGGCGCCTAACTTTCGTGGGTTCGCCGACCAGCGCCGGCAGGGCGGAGGTGGCCGGGTTTGTCGCCGGGCTCGACCAGCCGCTGTTCCTGATCGCCGGCACCTGCGTGGTGGAATCGCGGGATTCGGCGCTTGAAACCGCCGGTCAACTGGCGGAAATCAGCAGCGATTTGGGGTTCCCGCTGGTTTACAAGTCGTCGTTCGACAAGGCCAACCGCTCTTCGCTGGAAAGTTTCCGCGGCCATGGAATGGAGCGCGGGCTCAGGATACTTGAGGAAGTAAAGCAACATACCGGTCTGCCCGTGCTGACCGACGTGCACGAGAACACGCCCATGGACGAGGTGGCGTCCGTCGCCGACGTGCTGCAGACACCGGCGCTGTTGTGCCGGCAAACCGATTTCATCCTGCGCGCCGCAGCTGCGGGCAAGCCGCTCAACATCAAGAAAGGCCAGTTTCTCTCGCCGGCGGAGATGAGCAATGTGGTTGCCAAGGCGCGCTCCACCGGCAACCGCTCCATTCTCGTCTGCGAACGGGGCTTTTCTTTCGGCTACAACAACCTCGTGGCCGACATGCGCTCGCTGGCGCAACTGCGCACCACCGACTGTCCGGTAGTGTTCGACTGCACCCATTCGGTGCAGTTGCCCGGCGCCCAGGGCAGTTCGTCCGGCGGTCAGCGCGAATTCGTGCCGGTGCTGGCGCGCGCCGCGGTGGGCGTGGGCGTGGCGGGGTTGTTCATGGAAACCCACCTGCGGCCCGAGGAGGCCTTGAGCGACGGCCCCAACGCCTGGCCCTTGCCGCGCGTGCGCGAACTGATGGAGTCGCTTCTTGAGCTCGACCGGACCGTCAAGTCCAGGCCGCTGGCGGAGGCATCGTGTCTCGCATAACTGAAATTCACGCGCGCGAGATTCTGGACTCGCGCGGCAACCCCACGCTGGAAGCCGAAGTGGGCCTGAGCTGTGGGGCCTTCGGGCGTGCTGCAGTGCCATCCGGCGCCTCCACCGGCGCGCGCGAGGCGGTCGAGTTGCGCGATGGTGACAGCAAACGCTTCGCCGGCCGAGGTGTGCGAAATGCCGTGGGGCACGTGAACGGCCGCATCCGCGACGCCTTGCTGGGTATGGACGCGGGGGCCCAGCGGGAACTGGATTTGCGCATGGTGGAGCTGGACGGCACGGCCAGCCGCTCGAATCTGGGCGCCAATGCCATGCTTGCCGTATCGTTAGCCTACGCACGCGCAGGCGCCTTGTCCTCGGGTGTGCCGCTTTACCGCAGTTTGGACACTGGTGCGGGCGCGCAGCGGCTGCCGACGCCGATGATGAATGTCGTGAACGGAGGAGCGCACGCCGACAATCGCCTGGACGTGCAGGAGTTCATGGTGCTTCCGGTGGGCGCCGGCGACTTTTGCGAAGCCTTGCGCTGGGGCGTGGAGGTGTACCACGCATTGAAGGATGTCTTGCGCGGCGCCGGGCGCTCCACGGCGGTGGGCGACGAGGGCGGATTCGCGCCCGACCTGCCCTCCAATTCGGCGGCGCTGGAGGTCCTGATCGAAGCGATCGAACGGGCCGGATTCTCTGTGCCCGGCGATTTCCTGCTGGGCCTGGATGTGGCTGCCAGCGAGTTGTATGCGGACGGCCTCTACGATCTGGCTTCCGAGGGACGCAAGTTCGACAGCGCCGACTTTGCAGGCTGGCTCAAGGAATTGGCCAACGCCTACCCCGTGGTGAGCATCGAAGACGGCATGGCCGAGGACGACTGGCAGGGATGGGAAGCGCTGTCCCGCGCTCTGGGCGACACGGTGCAACTGGTGGGGGACGACCTGTTCGTTACCCAAACGGCCATTCTTGCCGAGGGTATCGAACGCCGCGTCGGAAACGCGATTCTGATCAAGCCCAACCAGGTGGGCACGCTGACCGAAACGCTGGCGGCGGTGGACGCGGCGGCCGCGGCCGGCTATGCGGCGGTGATCTCGCATCGCTCGGGCGAAACTGCGGACACCTTCATCGCCGATCTGGCCGTGGGTTCGGCAGCCACGCAGATCAAGACCGGCGCGCCCTGCCGGTCCGATCGCACGGAAAAATACAATCGCCTGCTCAGAATTGCCGAAGAACTCGGCGAGCAAGCTTCATATGCCGGCAAAAGCGCCTTTCCGGCCCACGTGAGCGCCCATCATGCGGGCTAAACGTTTCGGGATACTGCTTGGCGGCATCGCGTTGGTCGGCCTGCAGTATGCGCTGTGGTTTGCTGACGACGGCCTGGGCAGCTTGTTTCGCGTGCAAGAGGAAGTGGCGGAGCAGGCGCGGGACAACGCCGCGCTGCGCGAACGCAACCGCCGGCTGGCCGCGGAAGTCGAGGACCTCAGGGCCGGCGATGAGGAAATCGAGCGCCTGGCTCGCTCCGAGCTGGGAATGGTCGGTCCCGGCGAAAAGATGTACCTGCTGGTTGACGAAACGTCGGAAAACGCGCCGCCCGCCCGCCCCGCGCCGGCAACCGACCCGGAGAATTAACTCCGCAGCGTTAGCCCGCGGAACCTCCAGCAAGAGATTTGAGCCGAAGAAATCTGGGGCTGCTGGTGCGCGTTCTGCTTTCCAACGACGATGGCTATCGCGCCGAGGGTTTGCAGACCCTGGAGCGGGCGCTGCTGGGCCAGGCCGACATCATGATTGTTGCCCCCGAGCACAATCACAGCGGCGCCAGCAATTCACTTACGCTATTCGAACCGTTGCGGTTGACGCAGTTGGGCAAGAACCGCTGGTATTGCTCCGGCACCCCAACGGATTGTGTCCACATCGCCATTACCGGACTGTTGCCGGAAGACCCCGACATGGTGTTTTCGGGCATCAACCACGGCCCTAATCTGGGCGACGACGTGCTCTACTCGGGCACCGTGGCCGCGGCCATGGAAGCGCGCGTGCTGGACGTGCCCGCGGTAGCGGTTTCGGTGGCGGGTTATCCGCCCAGGAATTTCGACTCGGCACAGCGCGCGGTAAGCGCGTTGTTCGAGCGCCTGAGCCGCAACAAGCCGCCCGGCAACATGCTCCTTAACGTGAATGTGCCCGACTTGCCCTGGGAGGAGATTCGCGGCTTCAAGCTGACGCGCCTGGGCCATCGGCACAAGGCCGCGCGGGTCAAGGTTTCCGATGATCCCTACGGCGGCAGGCTGTACTGGATGGGCCTTCCGGGGCATGGCCTGGACGCCGGGCCCGGCACCGACTTTCACGCGGTGCGCAGCGGTTGGGTCTCAGTCACTCCCCTGCAGTGCGACTTGACCGACCATAATCGGTTTGAGGCCGCCGCCGATTGGCTGCAGCAATGAGCCGCCGGCCATCGGCTTCGCACCGGCGCAGCGGAATCGGCCTCACTTCGGCGCGGGCGCGCAGCCGCCTGGCCGAGCAACTGCAACAGCGCGGCATACGCAGCCAGGAAGTCCTGGAGCGGATTCGAAACGTGCCGCGGCATTTGTTCATCGACGAGGCCCTGGAGCGCTATGCCTACCAGGACAACGCACTGCCCATAGGCGCCGGGCAGACCATTTCGCAGCCCTACGTGGTGGCGCTGATGACGCAGGCGCTGCTGATGGACGACGATGGCCATATGCGGCGTCCCGGCAAGGTTCTGGAAGTGGGCAGCGGCTGCGGATACCAGACTGCCATACTGGCCCCGCTGGTACGCCAGCTCTTCAGCATCGAACGCATACGCTCGTTGGTTGATTCGGCCAGCTCCTTGCTCCGCGAACTGGACTGCGGCAACGTGCGATTGCGGCATGGCGATGGAATGCTGGGGTGGCCGGGTCAGGCCCCGTTCGACGGCATCCTGGTGGCGGCCGCGGCCGTGGCTGTGCCCCAGGCCCTGCTGGACCAGCTTGCGCCGGGTGGCCGGATGGTGATCCCGGTAGGCGCTCCCGAACGCCAGGAGTTACTGCGCATCGAGCGGCATGAGGACGGGGAGCTTCGCGAGAGCCTCGCGCCGGTGACTTTCGTGCCGCTGCTGCCCGGCCAGAAATGAACGCGGGTAATCACGCCGCGCCTGGTTGGGGAGGCTTGGTTGACCGGGTTGTGGGCTGGGCGCGATTGCCGCGCGCGCCCGCCGTGCTCTGCGCTGTGAGCTTTGCCGAATCGATCTTCTTCCCGATTGCCGTGGACGTGATGCTGGTTCCGATGTGCGTCGCCAGTCCCAGGCGAATGCTGCGTCTGGTCACGCTTACCACCGCCTTCTCGGTGGCCGGCGGCTTGGCCGGGCTGATGCTGGGATACCTGGCTATCGACGCCTTTACGCCCTGGCTCGAACGCCTGGGCTGGGGCGACGAATTTGCTCGCGTAGAGAACTGGTATCGGCGGTGGGGCTACTGGGCGCTGATCATGGCCGCCTTTACGCCGCTTCCCTACAAGGTTTTCGCGATTTCCGCCGGCGGCCTGGGCATGGGTGTGGGCGCGTTTCTGACTGCCTCGGTGATCGGGCGCGGCCTGCGATTTTTTCTAGTGGGCGGGCTTGCGGCCTGGCTCGGCCCCAGAGCTTTGCGGGCCATACGCTATTCGGATGCGCTCGGCTGGGTGCTTGCGGGCCTTGCCGCGGCCGCGCTTGCGTTATGGTGGTACCTGTGAAATCTCCGCTTGCTCGCTGCCGCTTGGGTTCCTTGTGCGTTTCGCTGGCCGGAAGTCTGTTCCTTGCCGGCTGCTGGGGCTGGATTCCCGAAGATCCGGCGCCCGCGGAACCGGTACCAGCGGCGCCCGAGCCGGTATCGGCAGCAATCGAAACCTCCCCCGCGAAGCCGTCTCCCGCAAGCACCGCCTCCGACGTCACTCCCGATCCCGTTCCCGAAACGTATGTCGTTGTTGCTGGCGACACGCTGTTCTCCATAGCCTGGCGATACCGTCTCAAGGTGGGCGATCTCGCAGCGTGGAACAAGCTCGGCGACGGCAGCCTCATACTCGTGGGCCAGCGCCTGCGGCTTGCGCCGCCGGCCGGCCAGCCCGCACAGCAGGCTAGTTCCGACGCCGCCACTTCTTCCACGGCAAGCCGTTCAACTTCAGAAAAGCCGCAAGCCGCGGCAAGCAGCGGGACTTCCCGGCAATCCTCCGACGGTTCAACGGAGCGGCAAGCGCCCAAGCCGACCGGTCGCGCAAGTCCCGACAGCGCGGCGCGGCCTGCAGCAAGCGGCAAGTGGCGTTGGCCTGCCGAAGGCCGCGTAGACGCCAGGGGAGCGCGCGTGCGCGCCGGCGACTACGGCGTGAGGATCATGGGTCAGCAGGGACAGAACGTGCATGCGGCCGACAGCGGCAAGGTGATGTACGCCGGCGACGGGCTCAAGGCTTACGGCTTGCTGGTTATTGTCCAGCACAGCCCCGAATGGCTCACTGCCTACGGGCACAACGAAAAAATTCTGGTGAAGGAGGGCGACGAAGTGCAGGCCGGCCAGTCCATAGCCACTATGGGCATCGGCCCCGCCAACACCGCCATGTTGCACTTCGAGATCCGCCGCAACGGCAAGCCCATCGAACCCATCAACCTCCTGCCCCCGCGCAACTGAGAATCCATCAGGTCGGACCTGCGCGCCGCGGCCTCGCCAACTCGGCTAGTTCGGCCCACCCGCGCCGGTTGCGCCTCCATGATGGAGGTAATCGATTGGCACAAACTCAAGAAACGTCTTGCGTCGGTGCGCTGTTCCATGATCGCCGAATGTCAAGTTGGCGTTTTGCAAGCAGCCTTCCGTCGGTGGCGAAAACGAAAAGTTCCAGGCCGATATTTGCGGGGAGATAGAAAAGCGCGGAATCCTGCCCTGAGACCTCAGCACGATCGTAGGCAACTTCATCAGGTCGATCACGATCCCGCACCTCGATAATGCACGCGGCATTGGTGCACTCAGGCACGGCAACGGTAGCCGGATGCCGTTTTCCCAGCATGTTCATCCAGGCAGGTCGCCCACTACGGAATATCGTGCGGGGAAAAACCACATGCACATCTACTCCTTTCCCAATCTCAAGTGGCTTTCCTTTCTCGGTCAAGAGCACCAGCGGATAAACGATTTGCGGGAATAATCGCTCGACACTCGTGCGCAAAGGGCCGTCAAAGTCCGCCGAGCTGCGCTCGCCAAGCCGTGTTTGATCGATAGTTAGCGGGTCAATTCCAGAAATTTCACGCAAGAAGTGCGCCATCGGCTGAAATGAGGGCGTGATTTGTTCTTGCACGTGTGCCCATCCGCAATGCACGAGAACTTTCGCGTCGGCGTCCTCCTGCAGCGTTCTGTCTATTATGTTGCGAGCCTGCCAGTAGTCTCTGCGAGCCTGTGCGCTAAGACCGTCTTCGATGTCCTTTTGATGTTCTTCAATTTCGTATCCTACGATTTCGTATCCCAGCGAAATGGCAACCCGCAACATTTCGGCGAATACCACATCGTTTAGATAGTAGCCTGAGTCCCTGCTAGGGTAACCCCTCTTGTTCACATCATCCCCTGGCCACAGCGCTTCAAGCGCCAAGTAGCGATATCCGCGACGAGACAGCGGTTCCAGCAAGGCCATCGTCAATATCCGGTCGGCTGAAACATGATGCCTCTCGTTGACAATGACTATTCGATGCTTAGAGGATCGGTCAACAATGTAAGAAACCGCATTTTCTACCCGAAATCCCAAGTTTTTTTCTTCATGAATAGCAGTTGATTCCCGATCATCTATTCGTCTCTCGTAGCTTCTGTCCCAATAGTCCAGGGCCTCTGCATGATTGCCTACAAACGATTCCAGTTGTGCCCTGAGCATGTTGTATCGAGGCATCCCCCCGCATTGCCGTGCAATAGACCTAAAGTGATGCAACGGCTTCCAGACGCTCTCTTTCCCGTAAGAGCGGCTATACAGCTTGTCGCAGTCTCTCGCCGCGGTTGCTTGGGAATTCCCGGCGTCTTCGTCATTGGCGCTGGCGACGGCTTTGATAGCAATGGCCATCAACGACAGGAAAAGTATCCGAGCGAAATTCATCTTGCTTCAACGAAAATGTTTACGAAATCCAGATATACCATACGTTTTCCAGAACGAAAGGCGTGGGCTGCTTGTGCTACATTCTGCGCCGGAAAGCCATAGAGCGGAGGGATGCGGCATATGAACGGCCTGATGATGGATTACCCGCTAACCGTGACCAGCCTGATGCGGCACGTGAACGCGCAGCATGGCGCCTCGGAGGTCTTTTCGCTCACCGTCGAGAACCCGGCGCACCGCACCACCTATGCCGAGATTTTCCGCCGCTGCGCGCAACTGGCCAACGCGCTCAAGCGCCTGGGGCTCAAAACGGGCGACAGGGTGGCAACTCTGGCCTGGAACGACCACCGCCACATGGAGTTGTATTACGCCGTTTCCTGTCTGGGCGGGGTTTTGCACACTATCAATCCCCGTCTGTTTCCAGAGCAGTTGCAATACATCGTCAATCATGCCGAAGACCGTTACGTTTTCGCCGATCCGCTGCTTCTGCCGTTGCTGGAAAAGCTGCACCCGGCTTTTCCCACGGTCGAGCACTACATACTCTTGTGCGGGAAGGACTCGCTGCCGAAGTCCGGCGTGCCCGGCCTGCTCAGTTACGAGGAACTGATAGAGGGCGAGGACGATGACTACGACTGGCCGGACCTCGACGAGAACACGGCCAGTTCGATGTGCTACACCTCCGGCACGACCGGCAACCCCAAGGGCGTGTTGTACTCGCATCGGTCCACGGTCCTGCACACTTATGCCAGCGGGCTGTCCGATGTCATCAGCCTGCGAAGCACTGACAGTGTGCTCCCGGTCGTGCCGATGTTTCACGCTAATGCCTGGGGCGTTGTCTATTGCGCGCCTATGGTCGGCAGCAAGCTGGTCCTGCCCGGCCCCAAGGCAGGCGCCCCCGAGGCGCTGGTGGCGATGATGAACGCGGAGCGCGTGGACACTGCCCTAGGCGTGCCCACGGTTTGGCTGGGTTTGCTGAATTACCTGAACGCCTCCGGCAAGCGCCTGGAAACGGTCAAAAGCCTGGTAGTGGGGGGCGCGGCCTGCCCGCGCTCCATGATGGTGGACTTCGAGGAGCTCCATGGCATCCAGGTGCGCCACGCTTGGGGCATGACCGAAATGAGCCCCTTGGGCAGCGTGAATGCGCCCACGGCGGAAACCGGAAGGCTCAGCGCAGACGCCCTTCTCGCGCAGCGCCTGACTCAGGGGCGGGCCCCCTATGGCGTGGAAATGCGCCTGTTGGACGAAGAAGGCAACGAACTGCCGAGAGACGGCAAATCGGTTGGCCGGCTGCAGGTGCGCGGCCCGTGGGTCGCCAGCCGCTACTACCGCGCCGAAGAGTCCGCGCTTGAGGACGGGTGGTTCGATACCGGCGATGTTGCGACTATCGATTCGAACGGTTTCATGAACATAACGGACCGCACCAAGGATCTGATCAAGTCGGGCGGCGAGTGGATCAGCTCCATCGAACTGGAAGACGTGGCCATGGCGCATCCCGCGGTCAGCGAAGCAGCGGTCATCGCCACGCCGCACGAGAAGTGGAGCGAAAGGCCCTTGCTGGTTGTGTGCCTGAAGGAAGGCGCCGAGGCCAGCGCGGACGAATTGCTGGCCTGGTTCGAAGGCAAAGTAGCCAAGTGGTGGATACCCGACGCTGTGCGTTTCGCGGACGAGTTGCCGCATACGGCCACCGGCAAGGTGAGCAAGCTCAAGCTCAGGGAACAGTTTTCCGCCTAGCGGCGAATCGGTCTGCCCTTTGAAGCTAGAACTGGAATCTGCAGGCGCGCTGCGGGTGCATTGGTGGCGCCCCGGGGAATTGCGCATCGGTCAGGACACCTGGCGCCAACCGGTGCTGCTGAACGCCAGCGAAGTGCGCCCTTGGGCGCTGGCGGATGACGAAACGATTGCTCTGCAACACTTGGAGCCGCTCCTCGACGAACAGCCGGACCTGATTATCCTCGGGACGGGAGAACGGCAGAGCTTTCCGCCGCACGAGCTTGGAATGGCGCTGCTGAACCGCGGAGTAGGGCTCGAAGTAATGGATACGGGCGCGGCTTGCCGTACCTACAACGTGCTACTGTCCGAAGGCCGCGCGGTGGCCGCCGCCCTGCGCATCCGCTAAGGTTGAAGCCGTTCAGAATTGATGCACCTACACTGCTGAGCGAATCGACTGGCGAGGACGCCGGCTCTCTTTATTCGCTGGTTAACCGCCCGAGGCGTTGAATCTCGGCAGTAGCACCGCACGCCGCGCGCTCCAGCGGAGTCTGTCAACGTCAATTGGCTTGAGCACAAGTCAATTTGAGCATAAAATTCTTGCTTATAGCCATATGCAAGATTTACTTGAGAATGGGAGTTGGTGTGATGAGAGACCTCATCGGAAACAGGATAAAGGCGCTGAGGGAGGCGAGGGGCTGGTCGCAGGACGACGTGGCGCGGATGCTGGGATTCAAGGATAGGCAGACGGTTTCTGCAATCGAGACGGGAGTGCGGCGAGTAACAGCGCAGGAGTTACTGCTTGCTACCGAGCAACTGGGGGCGCCATTGGAGTACTTCACGGACCCGTTCCGCTTGGAAGGAGAAGCCCGGTTCTCGTGGCGACAGAGCGGTGTTCCGTCGGAACGTCTTGAGGAGTACGAAAGTGCGGCAAGCCGATGGATCGCGGCGTACCGGACATTGGCGGGTAAGGTCGGGCGGGAGACGCGGTTGCTGCGGCCGTCGCTCGGACTGACCCGCCGGTCGAGCTATGAGGAAGCGATTGAGGCAGGCGAGCGTTTCTCGGCCGAACTCGATTTGGGGGACGTGCCTGCGGAGCGCCTCGTTGAGGCGATGGAAGAGAAGCTGGGCATCTTGGTGCTCATGGTCGACGCGGAGCAAGGGATTTCCGGGGCTGCGTGTCGCCTTCCGGAGTTGGACGCAGTGCTCATTGCGCGAGGCGAGGTAGAAGGACGTCGAAATTATGACTTGGCGCATGAACTGTTCCACGTGCTGACTTGGGAAGCGATGCCGCCGAAGCATGTCGAGGAAGCGAAGGAGACGGGGGGAAGTCGCGTGGAGCAGCTTGCCAACAACTTTGCGGCCGCACTATTGATGCCGGCGGACGTCACGCAGCAGGCACGACGTTGGGGGCAGTTGGACTCGGACACGCTGGTGAACAGCCTCAATAGCGTTGCATCGGACCTCAAGGTGACGTCGTCGGCGCTAAGGTGGCGTCTTGTGAACCTCGGCGAATTGCCGGCCGCGAGAGCGCGGGCCATTCCGGAGTCTTCGTTGCGCAACAATGGCGGCCTGGAGGTTGGGTCCCAGCCCCCGCTGTTCTCGAAGCCGTTTGCGGAGGTGCTCCACATGGCGTTGCAGCAAGGTCATGTCTCGGCGCGGCGCGCGGCGTCGCTGGTGGACTCGCACGTTGGGGAACTGCCGGCGATATTGGCAGCCCACGATGTCGAGTACAAAGTTGAGCTATGAACGACGGCGTACGGCCCGGTTGCGTCGTGCTGGTGGACGCGAACGTCATAATCGAAGGGTATAGGACAGCAACATGGGCCGCGTTGGTGGGTGCGTTCAGCATTGAGACCGTGGAGGACTGCGTGACGGAGACGCAGACCGGCTACAAGAACCGGCCCCGGGAGCAATGGATTGAAGTCGCCGCGTTGAGGGAGTCGTTTGCTAAAGTGCATGACGTAACGGATCTAGAACGAGCGGAACTGGCGATTCGCCTCGGTGGGATCGCTTTGGACCGTGGCGAGGAGTCGCTATGGGCTCACGCGCTGGGGCGGTCAGGGGAATGGCTGTTGTCAGGTCCTGATCGGGCGAGTCTGCGAGCGGGCGTGTGCTTGGGGTTCCGGGACCATCTTGTGTCCGTCGAGGAACTGCTGGAGACGGCCGGGTACCGGACTCGGAAGGAACTTAAGCAGGCTTACACGAAGAAGTGGATGCGCGGTGTCGTGGGCGAGATGGTGATTGCCGAAGCGGGGCTAAGGTAACGGTAGTCTGGCGGGTCGGGCAGCGGTTCGGTGTTGCGTTGTGGGGAGGGCTGGCGTACGCTTTCGCGGTTATGGAAACGTCGCAATTCAAGCCTGTGCTTGCGGATATCGGGGCGCGTCTGGAAGCCCTGAGGGGGTATCTTTGATTACGCGGGCAAGGTTCGGCGCCTAGCCGAGGTCGATTCCGAACTCTCCGATTCCTCCGTCTGGTCCGATGCGCAGCGGGCCGGCGCCCTGGGCCGGGAACGCGCGGCCCTGAAATCGACCACCGAAGTTCTGGACCGCTTGTCCGCCGAGGCTGCGGACTTGGGTGAGCTCCTGGAACTGGCGCTTTCGGAACGCGACGAAGCGACGCTTGCCGACCTGGGGAAGGGTGTAGAGGCGCTGGTCGCCGAGGTGGAACAACTGGAGTTCCGCCGTATGTTCGGCGGCAAGATGGATCCAGCCAACGCTTTTCTCGAAGTCACGTCCGGCTCCGGCGGACACGACGCTCAGGATTTTGCGGAGATGCTGCTGCGCATGTACCTCAAGTTCTGTGAGCAGAACCGTTTCAAGGCTGAACTGATCGAGGCTTCCGAGGGGGAAGTTGCCGGCGTGAAGAGCGCCACCATTCATGTGCGCGGCGATTACGCCTATGGCTGGTTGCGCACCGAGACGGGCGTGCACCGGCTGGTGCGGAAGTCGCCGTTCGATTCGGGCGCGCGCCGCCATACCTCGTTCGCCAGCGTGTTTGTTTCTCCGGAAATCGAGGCGGACACGGAGGTAGAGGTCGATCCGAGCGATTTGCGCATCGATGTGTATCGCGCCAGCGGCGCCGGCGGCCAGCACGTGAACCGCACCGAGTCGGCTGTGCGCATAACGCATCTTCCGACCAACATCGTCGTGCAGTGCCAAAACGAGCGTTCTCAGCACAAGAACCGCGCCACCGCCATGAAACAACTGCGCGCCAAGCTTTTCGAACTGGCCGAACGCGAGCGCCGCGCCGAGCAGCAGGCACTCGAGGACAGCAAGGCGGATATCGGCTGGGGCAACCAGATCCGCTCCTACGTGCTGGACCAGTCGCGCGTGAAGGACTTGCGCACCGGCGTCGAATCCGGCAACCCTTCGGCGGTCCTCAACGGCGCGCTGCAACCATTCATCGAAGCCGGGCTGAAGCAGGGCGTTTAACCTTTCAAATGACGCCGTCGCCGGGAGCGTTCCAAGCGGTTGAGTGGAGGCTGGCTTTGCAGCGCCTTCGAGCGGCGGCTTAGCGGGGTCTCCTTCTGGCCACCGCGTCGTGATCACGGCTGCCGGGCTTGTTCGTGGCGCCGCGCCTTCCGGCGCTCGAGTTTGCGCGGAATGCGCCCAAGAGCGCGAGGCTGCCGTCATCAGCGGCGAAGCCGAAAGTGCCGCCCATCGCAGAACCATCTGCGCCGGCCCATCGCAATCCCCAACTCCCGCGGCCATCGATCCTGGCGGATGTTTCGCCCGCGAGCGGCTCGCCGCTCATGGCAATCCGCACCTCGCCCAACGTAATCGGAGCGCCGCCCAGAGCATCACCGGAAAAAGTGCGCAGGCCGCTCAACGTTCCGCCAAGCGTTTGCGCGCCGAAGTCGGCGGCCAACTCAACTTGCGCCACGAACTGCGTCGCGGTTTCCCCGGCCATGTGCAGGCCCACCGCGTCGCCTCGGTAAACGATTTCCTGCGCCCGCAGACCTCGAACGTCAAGCGCCGGCGGCGGCGCCGGACTCCTGGTCCAGAACGCGCCGAGCTCGCCGTCGTGGGACCAGAGACCGAGCAAGTCGTGCGGGTATGAGGACGGGTCCGGCTCGATGTACGCCGGCACTGCGGCGAAAAGAGCGAGGCGCACCGCGCCGCCGTGCCCGGGTGCGCGCTTGGCAAAGCTCCCGTCGGATACCTCATAAACCAGGTTGCCCGCCTCGTCACGGATTACTGCCACGGAAACTTGGCTGGCAGTGCGTCCGCTGTCGTTCACAAACGATGACTGCGACGCGCCGTTGGGCGCGGCCCGCGCAGCGCGCGCCAGCGCTTCGCCGAAGCCCGGACCTATATCGTCTCGCGCTCCCGCCACCGCCGAAAGCCCCGAGCGTGCCACTTGCGGTCCCCACGCAATCGAACCGGAACTTTGTTGCGGCGAGTCCGCCCACGCGAAGCTTCCGGCGCTCCAGGCGCCCAAAACGAACGCTGCAAGAATCGCGCCCTTCACGGCCCACAAACGCCTTTCCCAAGCAATCGTAGCTTTGGCCACTCCTCCCTCGCGAAGAACCCCGCAGCCCAGCGGACTCGCGCCTGTTGGCGCGTACCAAGCCCCGGGGCGACAGGCAGCCGGAACAAGGTGGAACCTGCTGTTCATCGCGCGTTGTGCGCTACTTCTTGCGGCGGGTAAGCCAGATCAGCACGCTTACGGCGCCCCAGCCGAGCACCAGACCCCATTCCTGCGGCCAGGCCAGCGCCGAGGGGCTGAAGGGCAGGAAAAGAAACAGCATGCCCACCGCCAGCGCGATAGCGGTTATGCCCACGAAGCGTGGGTACCGCAGCTTGTAGGGACGTGGCATTTCCGGGCGTTTCTTGCGCAGCGCGAGGAATGCCACGGGAACGAAGGCATACGCCGCCACTACGGCGAAGCTGCCGGAATTGATCAGCCACACCAGTATCCGGCTGCCGAACAGCGGCGAGATGCAACAGAGCGCGCCAATCGCCAGCACGGCCACGTAGGGCGTCTTGTAGCGTGGGTGCAAGCGGGCGAAGGCAGCCGGCAGCGTCCCGGATTCTGCCAGCGCGAAAACCACGCGGCTGCCGCCGATCATGAAGGCGTTCCAACTGGTGAGCACTCCGCCGATGCCGCCCAGAGTGAGCGCCACGCCAGCCCAGGAGCCTCCCGCGAAGCGCGACCAAAGGCGGCTGGCCGCGTCGGCCGTTATCAGGCCGTCGCCGGCCAGTTCTTCGGGCGTTAGCGCCACCGCCACGGAAAAGGCGACCGCTCCATACCAGGCCACGGCCAGTACCAGAGAGAGGATCAGCAGCCGCCCGATGCGCTGTGGCGGCAGGTCGATCTCTTCGGCCGATTGAGGCACAACGTCGAAACCCACCAGCAGCGCAGGGACCATGATCAGGACGGCCAGAATTCCGGTTGCCGGCGATGCGATCCAGGGCTGCGCCAACTCGAGCTCGCCGAAGTTGGCCGCTCCGGCAATGAGGACCACGCCGGAAAGAAAGATCACGGTCGTGACGATGCCCTGCACCACGGCCGCGGTGCGGATTCCCAGCACATTGATCCAGGTCATGGCGACGGCGCCAAGCACTCCCACCAGCACGAAGCCGCCATCCACCGAAGCACCCGCAACCTGCCACAACTCACCCAGGCGGATTTGCGGAAACAGGTGTTCCACGGCAGTGGCCAGCGCCACCGATTCGAATGCGCAGACGGTGACATAGGCCATCAGCAGCGCCCAGGTACAGAGGAACGACCAGCCGTAGCCAAGCCCGGCCTGCGTATAGACGTGCTCGCCCCCGGCGCGCGGCATGGCCGAGGCCAGCTCGGCGTAGGTCAGTGCAATGAATCCGATCACGAGGCCGCCCGCCGCGAACGCCGCCAGCGTCCCCAGGCTGCCGGCATTGCTTACCCAGTAACCGGTCATCAATACCCAGCTCCAGCCGATCATGGCGCCGAACGACAGCGTCAGGACATCGCGGGTGCGAAGCACGCGCGCGAATCGATCAGGTTTCGGCTGCATTGCGGCGGCGGCGGGCTAGGGTTTCTGTCGTTTGGGCGCGGGCTCCAGGGCGCGCGACAGAATGGCGGATACAAACGCGTCGCGGTCCCGCAGAATGTCGGCCTGCTGGCGCTCATCGGGCCGCCAGCCGTCCAACTCGTCGCGGCGCAGGGCGCCACTTTCTTCCAAGACCTGCTCCATCACGCGCAAGCGGTCGCGGGTTACGTAAAGCTCCTCGGCCAGCCCCATGATGACGTTCATCATGCGGTCCAGCATCGGGTCGCCCAGCCAGTCGTTTCTTTTCGCCACCGGTTATTGGCCGTTCAGCAGGGCAGGTGGATCAATTCGCGCGGCATGTCGCAGAGATACTCGGGACCGTTGCGCCCGATCAGCAGCGTGTTCTCGTAGTAGATGCCGCCAAAGCCGATCTCGCACACTTCCATGTCCATGTTCACAACCATTCCTTCCTCCAGCGTAAAACCGCTCAGGCCGGGCGCGGCGCCGGGAAGTTCCAGGTGTTCCAGGCCAAGCCCGTGGATAAAGGCGTGCCGGAAACCCTTGATGCCGCCGCGCTGGCCCACGTCCAGCGCCAGGCGCCGCAGGTCGATGGTGCTGACGCCCGGCCGCATGGCGTCGAACACGGCCTCTGCGGCGTCGAAGGCGGCCTTCCAGTAGCGCTCCAGCTTGGCGCTGGGGCTGCCGACGACGCAGGTGCGCTGCATATCACCGAAATAACGCTTCCAGGTAAGCATGGAATCGAAGCACAACTGGTCGCCGGCGCGGATCGGGTAGTCGTGATCGTGCCAGAGGCCCATGCTCTTGTGTCCGGCGCCTACGTAGATGCACCAGGGCATACAGTCCTGTTCGGCCACGCTGAGATGCCAGGCGCGGCGCACCTGCGACCAGTTCACACCCACCCCGGAAGCGTTGATGGCGGCGCCCAGGGCGCGCTGATTGCGGCGTCCGGCCTCGCGCATGAGCGCCAGTTCGGCGGGTGTCTTGACGGCCCGGATCTGCGTCATCAGGTCCGGCCGGTCGATGCATTCGACGCCGGCCAGGCGCTCCGCGCACAGGGCGCAGAGGCGCGCGTCGTCGAAGCCCAGCCGCCGATAGCCTGCCTCGCCGAGCGCCTTCAGGATCGCTTCGATCACGCCCACGGAGGCAGTTGCGCGGGTCGCTTCCATCAGCGCAAGCGTCTTGCGGTCGGCTTCCTGGAGTTCGGCGTCCTCGTCCACGGTGTAGTGGCAGAAAATATCGTCGCCCACCTGGGTTTCGTAAACGCGCAATTCGGGCATCCAGCTCGGACATTCGGCGAGGTTGGTGAGCTCCACGTCATGCACGATCAGCGTCGCGGGGTGTTGTTCGGAAAGCGGCAGGATGGCGCAGGCGGCCCAGGCGTAGTCGAACAGCCAGTCGGATTCGTAGTCGCTCAAGTAATAGACATTCACGGGCACAACGCACACCATCGCGTCCAGGCCCGCTTCGGCCATCTTGGCGCGTGCTCTGTCGAGGTTGACGAGCCCCGATATTGCACCGGCTTTCGGAGTTTCGGGCGGGGTGCTGGCAGGCATCGGCGAGCGCTCGGGATCAGGCCCAAGGGTGCGTCGCCAGGTGGCGCCGAATGATGTCCATGGCGCGCGGATTGGCGGAGTATTCGATGCCCAGCAGGCCGTGGGTGAAACAAAGATTGACGTTGCCGTTCTTGCTGGCCAGCGGCCCGTGAATGATGCCTGGCGGCCGGCACAGGTAGGAGCCGGCAGTCATCGTGTAGCCTGGGCCGTCGCCGACCTCGCCAATGCATACGTCGCCTTGCAGGCAGTAGTTTTCTTCATAGACGGGATGCTGCTCCATGCCTTCCGCATACCAGCCGGGCATTAGCCCGGCGAGATGTGTGCTGGCCTGCGTCTCGGGATCGATGTGCAGAACCTTGACGAATATCCCGGGCCGGAAATCCTCGCTGGGAGCGGAGGCGTCGAGAGGGTTGTGCCAATCCATGACCCAGGAATCCAGCGCCGGTACCGCTCCTGGCGCGGCCTTTTCCGAATCGCGCTGGTGGGCGCGAAAATCGGGCTCTGCAAGGAACACCGTGAAAACGCGGGTGCCTTGCGGCACGCGCCAGCGGCCCTGCACGGAGCCTGCCGGGTGAAAGCAGAAGCCGCCTGGCCCGAGGCGGTGCTCCCCCATGAGCAGTGCGCCTTCAATCACGAACAGGCGCATCGGCGCAGCGCAGCGCAAGGCCGAGCCGCTGTCGAACCCGCCGGGCAGGTCTATGAGGCCGGTGAAGCCGCCGCTGTCCGCGTCCCGGGCAAGGGGCCGTAACTGGGCGCCTGGTGGGAGGCCCGGCGGATTCCACGCTATCGGCGCGACGGCGGGCGCGGCCAGATTTTCGACGTGTTCCTTGGCCATGCGCTGTCTCGACCGGACCCTTGGGCGGGCCGGGTCTTCTGTCACAGATGGCTAGTGCGCTGTCCCGCGCGACAGCACACTAGATGTCGAACCGCAGGCGCACGCCGTGCTGCTTCTGCAGGTCCTGCTTCTGGATGTCGGGGCCGCGCACCTCGCCCGTTGCAGGATCGGTGTCCAGCAGGCTTTGCGTCGCTTCACGTCGCAATATGACCACGATATCCGCTTCGTCCTCGACCGCAAACGGAAACTCGTGCCAGGTTCCCAGCTTCATGGTAAAGCCCGCCGAGCCGTCGAAACGATAAGCACGGAGCTGGTCAAGGTCGGGCAGGTCGCCAGCGGTGGGCGGCGCCAGCACGGCGATAAACGGCGCTCCGTTCAAGGGAATGAAGGTTTGGGTGTGCTTGAAGTGGCGTTCGATCCAATGCACTTCGAACGGCCGCCGCCGCACGTGCGCCAGGCTCAGTTCGGTTTGTTCGTCCGAGCGGAACTGCACCGTGCGGTAGGTTTGTACCGAGCCCTCGTAGAACTGGATCGGCAAGGGCTCGGCGCCGGCATGTCGGCCAAGCAACTCTCCACAGGAAGCCAGCGCCTCCGGCGTGGCCTCCACTAGCGGCAGTTCGCGTGTTTCCATAGGTTCGCTCACAGTTTGCTTCGGCTGGAGTCCTGCATTGGCATCCCCAGCATCAAAACGTATAGCTCGCGCGCAACCCGAAAGTGCGCTTGTCCTGCGGCACCAGGGTCAGCCCCAGCCTCCTGAAATTGAATCCAACGCTGAGCACGCGCGAGAAGTCGGTGTATTCCTGTCCGGAACGCCAGTAGTCTTCATCGAGGGCGTTCTTCACATAGGCCTCCAGTCTCCAGTCTTCCCGCTCGACCGCAAAGCGAAGATTCAGCAGCGAGTAGCTTTGCAGCGTGGCCAGGTTGGTCAGGCCGGCGAAGGCTTCGCCCATGTAGGTGAGGTCGCCACGAACCGACCAGTCCCAGCCGTTGTCGAATGTTCCGCGGTAGGTCGAGGAGGCGTTGCCGGACCACTTCGGGAAGCGGCTGGAGCGGTGCCCCTTCACATTGCGGGTGCTCAGGGCGTATTCGGCGGACTCCAGGTTGATCAGATAGTCGGTGAACTCGTTGTCGTTGAAAGACCAGTTGAAGCTCAGGTCCCAGTCGTCGGAAATCAGGAAATCCACTTCCAGCTCCACCCCGGAGTATTCCGAACTGCCGGGCGTATTGACCGGGAAGAAGTTGGGACTGGTATTGGGTACGCCATCGCCGTCGTCGTCGCGGTAGATGGTGAGGAAGGTCGCAAACGGCGCATTTGCCCACTCTTGCCAGTAGGCCGCCACGTTGGCCACCAGCCGTCCCTCCATCCAGGTGGACTTGACGCCAATTTCGTAGGCGTCCAGTTCCTGCACCGGCGTTACGTCCACGGCGTCGGGGCCTAGCGCTTCTGCGTATTGCTCGCACATCGACGAGGTGCTCGGCTGTCCGGTGCGCGGGTCGGTGAATGGCGCGGTGTATGGCGTGGGGTCGCAGTTGATGATGTTGGAATTGATCACGCCGGGCAGAATCCCGCGTGACGTGGTGATGTAGGCGGTGATGTCTTCGGTGAAGCGGTAGCGCAGGGAAATCCGCGGCAGGAAGTCCTTGAACGTGGCTTCGAAATCGGCGACGCCGTCGCTGCGTGTGTCGTCCTGCCAGCGCGCTTCGAGGTCAACCGTGAACCGATCGCTGAGGTCGTAGGTCAGCGATCCATAGAACGCCTGCACATCCACGAAATCGCCGCCATCTACGCCCACCGGAATGCGCGCTGGATTGTCGCACTGGGCAGGCGAACCGAACGCCGCGAGGTTGCCGCATGCCACCACGAATATGCCGCCGTTGGAACTGGTCAGGAACTCCTGCTTGTAGTAATTGAATCCGCCCAGCCAGCGCAGCCGCCCATCGGGCGCTGAAGAAAGACGTATGTCGATGCTCTCGTCCTCGCCGGCTTGCGGGTTCGACACGTACCAGGCTTCGTCGGGGGTCATGTCCCAGTCGCGCAGATTGGCGGCGGCGTTCTCGTTGTAGGCGCCCGTCGCAGCCAGCGCCATGCCGTTGGCGAACTCGTAGTCCACGACCAGGCTGATGCGGGTAATCTCGCGCTCGATGCCGAAGTGGTCGATATAGGGAACGCCTTCCACCTGCGACGGCGAGTCGATCAGCGACTCGCGGATGAAGTCGCTATAACCGTCGGGGAAGCTGGCCGGGTTCAGCGACACGCTGGGGTTGGGGAAACCGATGATGCCGCCCGGACCGGGTATGTCGCCGCAAAGGAATTCCCGAGGCATGAGCGTAGTCGGTTCGCCCTCGGTGGTCAGTCCTGGCATTGTTATGCCGGTGCAACTGTCGTTCAGCCGGGCCTTGAAGAAGGTCACGCCGGCCGGGCCGTCGCTGTCGTCCTGGCGGTAGTAGCGCAGCTTGACGCTTGCGTTATCCGCGGCCTGCACGAACAGCGTGGCGAACACGGATTCGGAGCGCTGTTTGCCCACCCCCTCTCCGGCCTCGTTGCGATACATGGCGCCCTTGTTGAAGTAGCGCGCGCCGGCGCGCAGGGCCAGCACGCCAGGCACTATGGGAATGTCCGCGCTCAGGTCAAATTCCTGCTGGTCGTATTGCCCGGCGTCGGCCTTTATCCTGGCCGAGAATTCCTCCATGTCCGGCGCCCGGGTAATGTAGTTGATGGCGCCGGCGAACGAGTTTCTGCCGAAGGCTGCCGATTGCGGGCCCTTGATTACCTCGACGCGCTCAAGGTCGCTCAGCGCCAGCGTTTGCGCTCCCTGCAGCGCAAACACGCCGTCCACGAACAGCGATGCGGTTTGCAGCGTCGAATATTCGCTGCCTTCCACGCCGCGAAAGCGGATGTTGCTGAACAGCCGCCCCGGCCGTGTGCCGGCCAGTTCGTTGTTGAACTGCATGCCGGCGGTCTGCAGCGATATGTCCTCCAAGTCCGCAAAGCCGCCGCGCTCCAGCTCCTCGCCGGTAAACGCCGTAATCGACAGCGGCACATCCTGGATGCTTTCTTCGCGTTTGCGGGCGGTCACCACGATTTCCTCCAGACCGGCGGTTTGAGCGGCGGCGGAAGTGGCGGCCAGAAACGCTGGCGGAATGACCAGTGTCAAGGCGACGGCGCCATGGATACAGGAACGGGTAAGTCTCATGTCTGCCTCCCAATGCGGTGATGACAACCCCCAGACTGCGCCTTTGCAGGCGCCGCGCGGCTACAAACCGAGGTCTTGAGCGCTTACCTATAATATAAGACCGGCCTTGGGGGAGTTCAGCATGACCGGCGGTCTCGACATACCGCGCAGCCGCGAAGAACAGGCCCGTCTGGACTTTGTGGGCGGCCTGATGGCCTTCAATTCCACGGGTTTCGGGCCCGCCATGGGGCGCCATTACCGCGAACACGAAGCCGAAGTGGCCGATCTCACGGACATCGGCGCCCTGGGCCAGCTCATGGAAAAGGCGCCGGCTTACCGCTTCGGGGCGTTTTTCGAGCGCCACAATCACGCCCGCATGTTCGGCGCCATTCTCGATATTCTCGAGCGCCAGGCCGATGACGTGCGCGCCTGGCTGGACGACAGCAATGCGCCGGGAGCGCTGGGCACTCTGGAGCTGGACCCGGAGCTCGAAACGCCGCGCTATTACCGCAAAATCGAGATACACACCCAGCCGGGCAACTACCACGCCGAGTTCGCCGGCATTCTTTACCACTGGATGATCAGCCCGTTTCTGGTCGGCCGCGACGATGGTGACGAGATGGGCTGGAATCTGGCGCGCGCGGTGCCGCGCGGCGACTACCGGCGCATCCTGGACCTGGGCTGCGGCGTGGGCAAGAGCACCTTCCCCTACTGCACCCTGTACCCCGAGGCCGAAGTGGTGGGGCTGGATTACGCCGCCGCGATGCTGAAATACGGCCACAAGCTGGCGGAATCGCGCGTACACAAAGTGCATTTCGCACAGCGCCTGGCCGAAGACACCGGCTATCCTGATGGCAGTTTCGACGTGGTGAGCGCCGTTTGGTTGTTTCACGAACTGCCGGGCAAGGTGCGCAAACAGGTCGTGCGCGAAGCATACCGGCTGCTGCGCCCCGGCGGTGTATTCGCGATCATGGAGTCGCCGCCTTTCCGGGTGTTGCAGCAGGAATACAGTCCGCTTTCGGCGTTCCTGCTGGATTCCACAGGCCGGCGCATGGAGGATCCCTTCCTGCCCGGATTCCTCGCCGAAGATCGCGTGCAGATGTTCGAAGAGGGCGGCTTCCGCGACGTGCGCGACGTGGCCTTGCCCAACGAGCTGACCGGGTGGGGTTTCGGCGGCGACTATTTCTTCGGCGCCTATCCTTGGTGGGCCACGCTCGGAGTGCGGCCGTGAGCGACGACCTGGAACGCCGCTTCGAGGCGATTTGCCACAAGCTCTGGGGCAGCGAACAGGGCGGCGAGATCTACGACTGGATCGTTACCTCGCGCCCACCGTTTTTTCACGCCAAGTTGCGCGAAGTCATGGTGCCGATCTGGGAGATGGACCGGGTGGACCTGCGCACCAAGATTATGTGCAGCATCGCCATGTTCACCGCGCAGCACAAGCAGGAAGTGGAGTTTTTCATGAAGATGGCCGCCCACCATCGCATTCCGCGCGAGGAAGTGGAAGAAATCCTGCTGTTGGCAGGCTTGGAATGCGGTTTCCCCGCCGCCGAAATGGCCATCGACATTCTCGTGCGCGTATATGCCGAACACGAAGCGCGCTTCGGCGCGCACTAGCCGGCGACCGGTTGCTTCGCCACTCGATCAGGCCAGCGTGTCGCGTCCGCGGGTTGAATTTCTGCGTCTGGACGGCCTGGAGTTGACGCCGCCGGCGGCGCCTGGTCTGGGGCCTGGATTGCGGGCGGCTGTGCTCAGCGCGCAGCAGAGCGAAGCCGGCGCCGGCACTCGCCTGGTGCGGGCCGAGCCCTGGTGGCGCTCCGGCGATGGCGGAGTGCTGGAAAACGACCTGGAAATTCTCCTGCTGGAAGGCGATTTGCGCCTTGGCGAGTGCGCTTTTACGCGCGGCAGCTTCGCCTTCCTGCCCCGTGGGTTTGCAGTTACCGGCGCCGAATCCGAGGCAGGCTTCACCGCACTTTGGATGAGCGAAGGGCGGCGCGATTTCGCATCGGACTCCGGCTCGGCGGCGGGCAACGGCGAAGACAGAATGATCGGACCGCTGGACGTTAACGCCATGGCATGGCAGCCTGTGCCCGATTTCCCGGGCCGCGCCAGCGATCAGGCGGGGCCCGGCTTGAAGGTGCGCATGCTGCGCAGCGATCCCGACACCGGCGCCTACACGCTGATGACGCGCCACGCCCCGGGTTGGAGCGACGCGCGGTTGGAGGCACATGAAACCTGGGAGGAACTATTGCTGCTGCAGGGCGATTACCTGATGGGCGACGCCGGCATGATCACTGCGGGTGCGTATATTTTTCGGCCCGGCGAAAAACCACACGGGCCGCAGGCCACGCGCGGCGGAGCGGTCTGGTTCTGCCGCGGCGAAAAGGAAATCGACTTTCAGTTCACCGAGCCGGCCTGGAGCGCGCCGCGTTGCCGCGCCTACCTGGCGCAAGCCGCGCCGGCTCCGCAACCGCAACTCTGGGGGGATTGGAGCCGGGGCTGAACAGCCTTGGCGACGCGCTATCTCGTATGGCCGGATACACCCGTCCTTTCACGCCCAAAGGCGAGGCTTCCATGCTGGAGCCGCTGCCGTGGCGCTTTGCCGGCAACCTCCTGCTGTTTCATTTCCGCACCGATCCGGATGCGCTTGCTGCCTACTTGCCGGAGCCACTCACTCCTTCCGACCCGCCGGGCGAAGCCTACGTCTGGAGTCCGCACCTCCAGTGCTATCCGGTCGGCGTGGCGCCCGAAGACTGGCCGCCCGCGCGCAGTCACTACGAGGTGGCCGTGATTGGCTTGCCGTGCCGGCTGCACGGCGAGCGCACCCTGTTTTCGGCCTTCCAGTGGTGCAATCGCGACTGGCTGGTGTTGCTGAGCTGGTTCCTGGGCGCCTGTTCCAAACTGGCCGACATCAAAACCAGCGGGCTGCATCCGCTGTTGCCCGGCATGCGGCAGGATGGCGGCGTGGGCACCCGGCTCAAGCGCGTGGTGAGCCGCAACGGCGCGCCCGTGATGCGCATGGAGTTCGCGCCGCAGCGCTCGATCACGCCGGCGGACCTCGAGTTCTATACCCGCAACTTGCCGCTCACCTGCATGCGTCATGTCCCCGATTGCCATGTGCCGCCGCTGGGCAAGCCGCTGGTGCATGATCTGACGCAGATGGTGATGAGCGGACTTGAGCAGGGCGAGATGCTGGCGGGGGAAGGCGCGCTGGAGTTCTGCCAGGCGGACAACGAGGAATTGATGCCGCTGGCGCCGCAGGAAGTGTTGGGCGCATACTGGATGCCTATGGGCTTCATGCTGGACGGGGTGCGCATCGTGCACCAATACGAGGCGGCGGCCTCCTGAGCGCGGGGCAGGGGGGCGGTCCGTAATGCCGAAGGTGCGCGCGGACGGCGCAAATTTGTGGTACGAGTTGCGCGGCGAAGGCGAGCCGCCGCTCACCCTGATCGGCGGCTTCGCACTGGTCGATAAGCAGTTCGAATTCTGCGAGCCACACCTGACTCCGCAGCGCCGCATCCTGCAATGGCATTACCGCGGGGTGGGCAAGTCGGACTGGACGCAAACCGAGCCCTATTCGGTGGAGCGCTGGGTGGACGATCTGGCCGCGATTCTGGATCACGCAGGCATTGAGCGCACGTCGCTTTGGTGTACCTCCACCGGTTCGTCGATCGGATTGCGCTTCGCGGCCAAGTACCCGGAGCGCATGCACGCGCTCATTGCCTACCCCTTCATTCGCGTGGACGAAACCTGGCGCAACATCTACGAGGCTTCATGGTGGGTGGGGCGAGTGTTCGGGATCGAGCAGTTATCGCGCCTCTACGCCGGCGTGGTGCTGCCGCCCGATGTGCTCTATTCGGAAGAAGGCATCCGCTACGAGCGCTGGGCCAAGGAGCAATACGCCGCCAACGTGAACATGAGCACCCTGAAATCCGTGCTGGATGCCTATGCCAATGTGGACCTCACGGCCGACATCCGCAATATCCGCTGCCCGACGCTGTTGCTGATGGGCGAGGACAGCGCCCTGAACGAAAACGAGCGCATGGATTCAGCCAGCCACGACACGCTGATGCGCGAGTTTCTCGCCATCAAGAGCGATGTGGATCAGGCACAGATTGCCGGTGCGGGTTCCACCTATTGCATGATTACCAAGCCCCGGGAGTGCTGCGAGGCCGTGCTGGCCTGGCTTGCCGAACTGGACGACTGACCGCAACCCAAGGAGCCATGCCATGCCGATGCGCAGAGAAGATTGCCTGGACGTAAGCAGCGTTGCGCCGCGGGCGCTCAATGCCGGATATGCGCCGGGCGCCAAGGCGCGCAACCTCAGCGTGGAGAGCGCGACCGGCGGCGAGCACATGGTGCTGGAACTGCCGCCCGGCTGGTCGTTGCCAAAAGGGCGCAACGCGGCCGATATCGACCTCTATGTGCTCGAAGGAGCGCTGGAAATCGGCGGCGAAAACTGGATGCAGGGCTGTTACGGCTATTTTCCGGCCGGCATGGCCTGGGGGCCTGTGCGCTCTGAAGCCGGTTGCCGGCTGCTGCTTTTTACCAGCCGGCCGCTGGCCTTCGAGGCCGCGGAAGATTCGCTGGCCGGGGCATCTCTGGAACGGCACATCGCCCGCACCAACACCTGGCATTTGCCGTGGGTGGATCCCATGCAGGATATCGTCAAGCGTTCCACCTGGAGAGACCCCGATACCGGCCAAGAGGCGCGCCCGCCCGGGGTTCTGACCAAGGGGCTCCGCAAGGACGACGGCACCCGGGAAGTGATCGCGTTGACCGCACTGGCGCCGGGCTTTATCGATCCCGGCACCGAACATCACCCGCACAACGAGTGCCTGTACCTGATCGCCGGCGACTGCTACATCGGCTACACCTACGACCACAAGCGCGAGGACGTGAAGGAAGACCTGGTGCTGACCAAGGACCACTACATCGGGCGCCCTCCGGGTGTGCGTCACGGGCCGGTATGCACCATCAGCGGCGCTTTCTGGCTGATCTACCTGGCCGACTACTACACCGGCATATTCGGCAAGGTGGACGACTGGGAAGAGCGCGTGAACAGCTATTTCGCCCGCGCCTCTTTCCGCTAGCAGTTGCCGGGCGTCGCTAGCCAGGGGGGTGAGAGCATGTTGTTGAATCGCGAGCGGGCCATGGAGCTCATGGAGCGCGAAGGGCTTGACGCGCTGATTGCCGTCACGCCCAACAATGTCCTCTACTTGAGCGATTTCGACACCGACTTTCTCTACGACGTGCCCTGGGTGGCCTGCGCCATCCTGCCGCGCGACCCCGATATCCCGCCTTGCCTCGTGGCCACCGAAATCGAGGCGGCAGTGCTGGTGCAGCGGCCCAGCTGGATGCCGGACCAGCGCCTCTACTACTTCGGCCTCTATGGCGGTGTGCTCAAGGTGCATACCTTCGCCGAGGACACAGCGCTCGAAGGCGAGGACCTGGCGATTCGGCAGATGGTCGCCGGGCTCGAAGCCAAGCCCTACGCCGGGATCGCGGGCGCGGTGTGCGCCATGCTTAGCGAGTCCGGCCTCGACAAGGGCCGGCTGGGTTTCGACGACACCCGTTTCGCCGGCGTGCTCGGCGATGCGGTAGCGCAGGCCGAGGTGGTCGATGCCGGCAACCTGCTGATCGAGATTCGCATGGTCAAGACGCCGGACGAAATCACGATTCTCAAGCAGGCCGCCGTCAAGAACGAAGCGGCGCTGCGCACCGCGCTGGCGGCGATTCGCGAGGGCGCCACCTGGAACGAGGTATATACCGCGTATGAAGTGGCTGTGGTGGAGCAGGGCGCGCACCCGTTCGCCACCTTCAACGGCGCCGGCCCCATGAGCGCGGGCGCCGGCCGGCCGGAGCGCGACTACGTTATCCAGCCGGGTGATCAAGTCTGTTTCGACAGCATGATGAAATGGCGGCGCTACATGGGCGACGCGCAGCGCACGGCGGTGCTGGGCGAGGCATCACCCAAAATGGAACGCTACTGGCGGGCCTACGCCGCCGGCATCCAAGAGGCCTACTCGCAACTGCGCCCCGGAATTCAGACCGGCGAACTTCGGGACCGAGTAATTCGCGCGGTGCGCGCCGCCGGTCTGCCCAGCTTTACGCTGGCCTTTACCCACGGCATCGGCCTGGACCACATCGAAGTGCCTTTTATCGCCGGCGGCAACCTGGGCGACTTCCGCATCGAGGAAAACATGGTGCTGAATATCGACATGGAACTGCACGAAATCGGCTGGGGCGGGATGTTCTTCGAAGAATCCATGCGCATCACCGCCAACGGCGCCGAGCGCCTCTACACCCTGGAGCGCGACCTGATCCGCTTGTAGCCGCCGATGGTCCGAGCCTACAAACCTTTTACCGCCGAGGAGCTCGCTCGCGGGCGGGCCATGTTTCTGCGCATTTTCGGCCCCGATTACGGCGCCGAGTTGTGCGAGCAACTGGAACAGAACGATTTCAACCGCCAGTTGATGACGCGCATCGCGCCCGAGGTCTGGGATCAGGAAGTGGTGGATCTAAAGACGATGATCCTCTGCGCGATCGGCATCGTCACCGCCGCCCGCCATGATGTCGCGTATTTCGTGCGCGCCGGCATCCACCACGGCGTCAGCCGGGAGGAAATGGAGGCCGTGATCCTGCTGGCCGGGCTGGAAGCTGGCTTTCCGTCCGCCGGTGAAGCCCGCCGCCGCCTCGACCAGGCCTATGCCGACCATCAAGCCATGCTGGACCGGCGCAAATAGCTTTATTTCACGCGGCGGACGCGGATGCGGCCGTTGAGACCTTCGAGGCGCATCCGGTAGCTGTTCATGAAGCCTTCCTTGATCTCCACCTTGGGGTTGGTGGCGCGGTAGTTGCGGCGGGTTCGCTCCACCTGCTGCCAGACCTGGCCGTTCTCCAGCGTAAAGCGTGTGCCCTGCCGCGGGTTGCGGATTTCGCCCACCACCCGCGACTCGATCATGTAGTCGCCGTTGTTCTGGCCGCCGGTCAGGCCGAACAACCGCTCCGCCGACAACGGATTCGCCTCGGGAGCGGCCGCGGCGGCTTCGTCCACCTTGTCCGAGCCGTCTTGCGCTGCGCTGCCGCCGACGAGGGCATCGGGATCAGGCGCGTGGTCGCTGCCCGGGGCGGGTTTGTCCGCTCCCTCCAGTGCAGATGCGTCACCCGCAGTCACCACGTCCCCCGCAGCAAGCGCGTCGTAGCAGGCTAGGCGTAACTGCGCGTCCTGCAGTTGCGCGCAACGCACCAATGCATCCCGCAACTCATCGCCCGCTGCCGAACCCGCCAGCCCAAGCGCCACCACCAGAAATACACCCGCACCCGCCATCTTCACGCCCAACTCCCGCACACTTCCCACCAAAATCCGGATTAGCGGAAGACTACGGTGCGGCGGCCGTTTATCAGGACGCGCTTTTGGGCGTGGTATTGCACCGCGCGGGCCAGCACCACGCGCTCAATGTCGTTGCCGACCTGCGCCATCTCGTCGGGGCCCATGCGGTGGGTGACCGGCTGCACGTCCTGCGCGATTATGGGGCCGTCGTCGAGTTGAGCGGTTACGTAGTGCGCCGTGGCGCCGATCAGTTTCACGCCGCGTTCGTAAGCCTGGTGGTAGGGCCGGGCGCCCTTGAAACCCGGCAGGAATGAGTGATGGATGTTGATGATGCGCCCCGGCAACTGCTCGCAGAGCGCAGGCGAGATGATCTGCATATAGCGCGCCAGCACCACGAAATCGATGCGGTGTTTCTCGATTGCGCGCAGCACCCGCTGCTCCTGCTCGTGCTTGTTGTCCGACGTGACCGGCAGATGCAGGTATTCGATGTTGGCCGCCTTCGCCAGCCATTCCGCGTCCGGGTGATTGGACACGATCAACGGCACATCCAGCGCCAGTTGCCCGAGTCGCACGCGGTTAAGCAGATCGAGCAGGCAGTGCAGATGCTTCGACACCATGATCAGCGCCCGCGGCCGCGTGTCGGCGCGCGCAAGGTCCCAGCGCATCTGCAGCTTCTCCGCCTCCGGCACCAGCGAACGCTCAAGTTCGTCCAGCGTGGCTTCGCCGCGAAAATGCACGCGCATGAAGAACCGTTCGCGAGTGAGGTCCTTGTAGGTGTCGCTGTCGAGCACGTTGCAGCCGCACTTCAATAGCCAGCGCGTTACCGCGTAAATCAGTCCAGTCCGGTCCGGGCAGGACAGGGCAATCAGGTATTCGGTCAAGATCGCTTCCTTGGCGCTCCCACACTCGGGCGCTAGTTTAGTCGCTTGCGGGTGCGCGTTGTTCCCGGTGCGGCGTTACGCCGTACAATCCCGCCGATGCCTGCGCCGCCCGACAACGACGCTTCCGGCGCTGCGCCCGAACACCGCCTGATTGCCGAGCGCCGCCGCAAACTCAAGGCGCTGCGCCAGCAGGGCTGGGCGTTCCCCAATCGCTTCAGGCCGGACGCCAAGGCGGCCGATTTGCACGCCGAATACGCGGAAGCCGACGCCGAAGCGCTGTCGAAACTCGGCCGCGAAGTGTGCGTGGCAGGGCGAATGATGTCGCAGCGGCGCATGGGACGCTTGAGCTTCGCTGAAATTCAGGACGCCAGCGGACGCCTGCAACTGATGCTTTCGCGTGCCACCATGGGCGAGGCCGCCTACGCGGAAACCGCGGCGCTGGACCTCGGAGACATCGTCTGGGTGCGCGGCGCGCTGATACGCACGCGCAGCGGGGAGTTGAGCGTGGCGGTGGAAGAATTGGCGCTGCTAACCAAGGCGCTGCGCCCGCTGCCGGAGAAGTTCCACGGACTCAGCGACCGCGAGCAACGCTACCGGCGCCGCTACGTGGACCTGATCGTGAATCGCGACTCGCGCGAGGTGTTCGAACGCCGCGCGCGCGTGGTTGCGGCGCTGCGCGAATTCCTGGGCGAACGGGGATTCATGGAAGTGGAAACGCCGGTGATGCAACCCATCCCCGGCGGCGCCGCCGCACGGCCGTTCGTGACCCATCATCATGCGCTGGACCGCGAGCTGTTCCTGCGCGTCGCGCTGGAGCTGCATCTCAAGCGGCTGGTGGTGGGCGGCATGGAGCGCGTGTTCGAGATCAACCGCTGCTTCCGCAACGAGGGGCTGTCCACCCAGCACAACCCCGAGTTCACGATGCTGGAGGCCTACCAGGCCTACGCCGACTACGACGATTTCATGCAGCTTACCGAGGCGATGATTCGCAACGCCGCCGAATCGGTGCTCGACAGCACCACGGTGAGCTACCAGGGGCACACCTACGAACTGGCCGGCGAATGGCCGCGCTTGAGTATGGAGCAGGCGGTTGCCGAGCATAATCCCGGCATCGAAGCTGCCAAGCTGCGCGACCCCGCCTACCTCCGCGCATGGTGGGCAGACGCCGGGATCGAGAACGAGCCGCCGGCCAACGCGGGCTGGGGCAAGCTGCTGGCGGAACTGTTCGACCGCACGGTCGAGCACAAGCTGCACGGCCCGGTGTTCATTACCGGCCATCCCGCGGAAGTCTCGCCGCTGTCGCGCGCCAGCGACGACGATCCGGAAATTACCGACCGCTACGAACTCTATATTGCCGGGCGCGAACTGGTGAACGGTTTTTCGGAACTGAACGACGCCGAGGACCAGGCGCGCCGCTTTCGCGAGCAGGCCGCCCTGCGCGAAGGCGGGGACGACGAAGCCATGCGCTACGACGACGATTTCATAGCGGCGCTGGAGTATGGCCTGCCCCCCACCGCCGGGCTGGGGCTGGGCGTGGACCGCCTGGTGATGTTGCTCGCCGACCAGCCGGCGATCCGCGACGTGTTGCTGTTTCCGCAGTTGCGCGACTAGGACCTGATTCTTTGCTGGTAGTATCACTGCGCAATTTTTCCGCGGCAGCGGTTGGGGGAGAACAAGCATGACGGACTGGGCAGCTCGCCTGTTTAACTTCAAGCGCGGAGAGTTGCGGCTGGCGCTGCTGGCGGCGCTGTTCTATTTCTGCGTCCTTAGCGGCTATTTCTTCCTGCGCCCGGTGCGCGACGCCATGGGCGTGGCGCGCGGCATGGACGAGCTGCGCTGGCTGTTCGTCGTGACTTCCATTTCTTCGCTGATCCTGGTGCTGCTGTTCGGCGGCGTCGTCTCGCGCATGGACCGGCGCAAGTTCATTCCCGCGGGCTACGGTTTCGTGGTGGTGTGCCTGCTGGGATTCTCGGCGCTCTTGTTCACCGACGCCCAGTCCGGCGGCGGACTTATCGGCACCGACGCCGAGACTCCCGTGGCGCGCGGCGTGGGCTACACCTTCTACGTGTGGCTGAGCGCCATCAACCTGTTCATCAACAGCCTTTTCTGGGCCTTCATGGTGGATCTCTTCAATGTCGATCAGGGCAAGCGCATGTTCGCCTTTATCGGCATAGGCGGAACACTGGGCGCGCTGGTGAGCGGCTGGGCCACCAACGTGATCAGCGGGCTTACCGAGTCGGTATATCTGCCTGTGGGCCTGATGCTTACTGGCGGCGCCCTGTTCGTGGTGGCTATCGTCCTGATGCTGGCCCTGGAGCGGGCCGCGGTGCAATCGAGCCACTCCCGCCTGGGCGACTCCGCTCCCACGCCTGCCGCCGTGTCCGGCGAGCCCATCGGCGGGCGGTTCTTCGACGGCATAACGGCTGTGGGCACCTCGCCGTACCTGCTTGGGATTGCGCTGTTCATCGTGTTCATGGCCATTTCCAACACGCTGATCTACTTCACCCAAGCCAACATCATCCTCGACGAGACCGACACCTTCAGCCAGCGCGTGGGCGCATTCGCGTTCTTCGACGCGCTGACCCAAACCGCCACGCTGTTCACGCAGATCTTCATCACCACGCGGGTGATCCGCCGTCTCGGCGTGGGTTGGACCCTGGCGATCCTGCCGCTGGTGACGCTGGCGGGATTCGCGGTGCTCGCCATATGGCCCTTGTATGGCGTGATGGCCGTGTTCCAGGCGCTGCACCGCGCCACGCGCTACGCCATTTCGCGCCCCGCCCGCGAAACCCTGTTCAGCGTCGTTCCCGCCGCCGAGCGCTACAAGGCCAAGCCTCTGATCGACGTGTTCCTCTACCGCGGCGGCGACCTGGCCGGCGCCGCCATCCAGGCCATCCTGGCCGGATTGGGCAGCCTCGCCCTCATGGTGGCCTCCGTAACACCGTTCGCCGCCGTCTGGTGCGCGCTATCTGTGGCCTTGGGCCGCGCGCAAACCGAGCGCGATCCCGCCGCCGTAAATCTGCAAACTATTCGGGAGTAAGCTCCCGATTAGTTCAACTAATCCGGAACTCGCTCCCGATTAGTTCAACCAAGTGGAGGTTGCAGCGCACGCGAGTTGCGCCCGCTGCGGATGACGGCTGGCGCCCATCGGGGCAGATGCGACACCGGACACTTCGTGTGCTCTAGAGAGACGACAAGTTAGGATATTGTCGGTGGAGACAAACACCCCGTTAGAGATGAACACCACCGCCAGAAAGGCCGCAATTGCCCAGGTAACTGCGCTTAGATCTCGGGTCGGCGAGAGGATGTGGGTAGATTCAGGGAGTCCGCTTGAGTTGCGCACCGTTGAACTTGCGACGGAATTCGTAACGAAATGTCCCGACGAGTCATTCGGTCTCGGTATGTTCAATGTGGACTCTACGGCCGACGGTGATGTGCTGCTCGATTGGGACGACGGCGAAGAGCCAGCGCTGACTATTCTAATGACAGGACAGGGTACGGTCGTTTTTTCGGGCGTGTATAGGGAATTGGATGGGAAGATGCGAACGAGCAAGGGTGACGAAACTTGGGAGGGCAGTCTGTCGCCTGAATTGCGCCAGGCTTTTCAGAGGTTGATCAATGAGAAAGCTGCGTGAGCTATGTCCTCTCTGCCAACATCTTTGAGTTGTCGGCCACATTTGAGCTAGTGTGGAGTGGAGAATAACGATTCTGGAACTCCCGACATATGCTTATTGATAGCAATCCCAACCGTTGAGCTTTCCAGAGAATGCAACAGTTTATTGCTGCCTGGGGAAAATTTGACGACGAAAACCCGCGCGGATTTCACCGCCTCGAACATCACTGTGCTGATGTCGCGGCCTGCTTTGAAGCCCTAGTTTCAGAACCGGTTGTTGCTGCGCGCTTCGCCCGCGCGGCTGGTGTCTACGAAAAACTTGATGAGGTCACAATTTCAAGGCTGACTGTCTTGGCGTTTCTGCACGACTTCGCCAAGCTCAATGCAGGGTTTCAATTCAAGGTTTTCGATCGGGAAAACCTCCCACCACACCCTCCGCGACCTGCAGGCCACGTGTCAGAGGCTTATTTTGCTGTGCAGCAGAAGGAGATATGCGAGGCACTCGGCTTTTTCGAGTTCTACGAATCTTGGGGAAAAGGCATCAATGACCTTCTGTGCGCCGCTCTGGCGCATCATGGGCGCCCTGCGCTGAAAAAAGGCGACGGTAGTGGCCCCTCAGAGCTATGGAAAACTTATTCGGGCTACAACCCTCTCGACACGGCAAAGCTACTCCGCGACCGAATACGCGAGTGGTTCCCACAGGCTCTCGAAGCTGGGCCTAAGTTGCCGACCTGCCGGGCATTGGCGCACTTATTCGCAGGAACCGTGGCGCTTGCCGACCAGATCGGTTCGGACGAAGAAAATCACTTTCCGTTCCAGCCTGAAATCGAGCCAAATTACATCGACCGCGCAAGAAGCCAAGCATGCAAAGCATTGCAGGCCAGGGGACTAAAGCGGGCATCGTGGCGAGACCAAACCTATTGCCCCGATTTTCAGACCATGTTCGGGCACGCGCGGCCTCGTCCCATCCAACAAGAGCTTATGAATGCACCTTTGGATGATTCTTTGCTGATTTTGGAGAGCGAAACCGGATCTGGCAAGACTGAAGCAGCCGTGCTGCGATTCGTCGCTCTCTGGCGCGCTGGCTTGGTTGACGGACTCTATTTCGCCGTGCCAACAAGAGCGGCCGCCAAGCAATTGCATAAGCGAATTGATAGAGCGATTAGTAAATTGCTTCCGGGAAAGTGGGGTAAACAGACTGTTCTCGCAATACCGGGCTATCACGTGGTTGGGGAGGCGGAGGGGAGACCGGCAGGGCGGTTCGAAGTCTTCTGGGAAGACAAGCCCGATGAGGCTGACCGTATCGCACGCTGGTCTGCTGAAAGCACCCGACACTTCCTTAGCTCCCCCGTTGCTGTAGGCACTATCGATCAGGCGCTTCTCGGTGCTTTGAAGGTCAAGTGGGCGCATCTGCGAGGCGCGTCGCTCTCGCGCAGCCTATTGGTTGTCGATGAAGTGCATGCAAGCGATGCCTACATGAACGAAATACTCAGAAACCTCTTGGCAGCCCATCTTGAAGTTGGTGGACACGCATTGCTCATGTCGGCAACCTTGGGATCCAGCGCTCGAACAACATTCACCAAGAAGCAAATTCGAGCAGACGAACTTGATCTCGCGGAAGCAAAGGAGACTCCCTATCCATCATTGACACTTGCCGGAAACGGGACATCGAGAACTATTGAAATGCGTGTCACAGGGAAGAGTAAGAAGTTGGACATTGAAACCAAGCCATGGTTGGCTAATCCTAAGCGGATCGCGGAACATGTGCGTTGCGCCGCGAAGCTGGGAGCAAAGGTCTTGATCGTCCGCAACACGGTTAGAGGCGCGCAGGCACTGTATGACGAGCTATGGCAGTCGGATGTCAGGCATCTCCTGCTCAGTATTGAAGGGATCGCCACGCTCCACCACAGCCGCTTCGCAGCCGAAGATCGCATACGTCTCGACAATAAGGTGGTAGCCACGCTGGGCAAGGAATCTAGTCCGGGCGGATGCATAGTGATAGGTACGCAGACGCTCGAACAGTCCCTCGATATCGACGCGGATTTCCTCGTAACTGACTTGTGTCCCGTTGATGTGCTGCTGCAGCGGATCGGACGCCTGCATAGGCACGACAGGTCGCGCCCCCCAAAGTTCGATAAGCCGCGATGTATCGTTCTCATTCCCGACGGCGGGTTGGAGCAGGGCCTCAACGGAAGCTTGATGAGACACGGACTTGGCACCAGCTCGCGCGGAGGCGGCATCTATCGAGATCTGCTTGGAGTCGAACAGACAAGGAGGCTGATTGAGGAGAAGCGTAACTGGTCAATACCTGACATGAATCGAGAACTCGTGGAAAGCGCTACAAATCCAATCGCACTTAGGAGCCTGGCTGAGAATTTGGGTGGGCCATGGCAAGAACATGAACAGCGCACCTACGGGTTCTCTGCAGCCGAGACACGGACTGCATGCCGTCATGCCCTGGATAGAACTTCTCCTTTCAACGAGGACCTTCGGTTCCCCGATCTGGATGAGAAAGTTCGAACCCGCCTTGGGGAAGACGGCCCCCGAATCGTGCTTAGCGCAGAAGCCGAAGGACCATTCGGATTGCCCGTCAAGACATTTAACTTGCCGGTGCATTTATTTGGCAAGGGACAGCCGATTCCGGATCGGGATGAAATTGAATCGGCAACTTTGACAGATCCCCCCAAGGTAATTCTCAAGGTTGGATCACACTGCTTCCATTACGACAGATCCGGCATTCGGCCCGTTGGCACAGCTGATGCGATATCCGGTGAAGCGGGGGGTTGACGTAGTCAGACTTGACGTTGTATGATTTAAATAATTGGTTTGGCGAAGCCAATATTACCGGCGAAGCCAGAGTAATAAATAACGTAGAACAACAAGGGATGAAACCGCGAAGCAAACAAAAGGGAGATTTCGAATTGTGCAGAGTCGGAAAGAATGCACGAGAACGGCTGTCAGCTTAAGCGAGGTCAAAACCGTAATGGAGGTAGAGGCCAATGATGGCGATATTGTTACCCCCAATTCTGGGGATGTACCTTGGTTTGGCGATGCCAATTTAAGTCAGAATGGCATCCCCCGCGACCGCGGGGATTTGATGTTACGGCCTCGGAGACGAGACAATGGACAATCTTCTGGTTGACCCGCTCATCCGCGTTCGCGTGAATGGAGGCGACGAAGAGTGCCTGTCGCTCCCTTCGCTATTTGTCGCGCTAGCGGACGATCGCGTTGTGGAGTATCCAGCACTCCGCCCCCACCAGCGGCACGCTTGGCACGCCTTTCTCGCCCAATTGGCGGTTATTTCCATCCACAGGGGCGACAACTCAAGTGCACCTCGGTCGGCAAGTGAATGGATATCGACGCTGCGAGGTCTAACTCCAGGCTTTGATGCCGATGAGCCGTGGCGCCTCGTGGTAGAAGACGCGAGCTTACCAGCATTCATGCAGCCACCAGCGCCGGACAGCGCCAAAGATTATCGCAAGTTAGTTGAAGCTCCCGACGACCTTGACCTGTTGGTTACCTCGAAAAATCACGATGTAAAGCAATCCGTCGCTTGGGCGGGTGACACCGAAGACTGGATATTCGCGCTCGTAAATCTTCAGACCATGGCTGGGTTCCAAGGAGCAGGCAACTACGGTATCGCGAGAATGAACGGGGGATTTTCCTCGCGCCCATGTCTAGGTCTCGCTCCCGCAGAGGGCAACGTGGGCGCACATTTGTTCACTGACGTGGAGCGCATGCTGGCTGACCGAAAAGGATTGCTTGATCGAATGGCACAGTACTTTCAGACTGAGGGTGGCCTAGCGCTTCTATGGTTAGAACCTTGGGACGGGTCCACCTCACTTGACCTACGAATACTTGACCCTCACTTTATTGAAGTTTGTCGGCGGGTGCGGCTGCTGCGAGAAAACAACAAATTGGCCGCGAGAACCGCGACTTCGCGAAAGCCTCGTATTGAAGCGAAGGCCGCGAAGGGAGATCTGGGAGATTTCTGGACGCCTGTAAGCGCAAAAGAAAGCAAGGCACTTTCTTTGCCTGCAAGCGGATTCACTTACAAGCGGTTATCGGAGCTACTTTTTGACAAAGGAGCCTTTGACCCTCCCGCCGCCATGAGAACTAGTCAGAGCCGGCACGGCGCATGGCGTGTTGTTGCTCGAGCAATCGCAGGCGGACAGGGTAAAACCGATGGATACCACGAACGGACGGACATACGATTTTCACCTGAAGTCGCCGGTTTGCTGTCCGGCAGCGCAAAGCGCGACGAGCTTGCGAAACTATCCAGACGCCAGATTGAGGAGATCGATGCTGTTAGTGGAGCCTTAAGGTTCGCGATTGCTACGGCGGCGAGCGGGGGCAAATCTCCCACGGAGCTGACTAAATCCGACCGCAGTAGAGCCATTCCTTTCATAAGGCGCTTGGAACTGGAGGCGGACAAACAATTTTTTAAATTCTTGGAAAAGCGGTATCTAGCAGTCGATGACAAAGATCAACAAGACTTGAGGTCTCGCTACGTCAATTCCTTAATCGGTGTAGCGCGTGACTTGCTCAAACAGTCGATTCAAGCGATACCTTTTCCTGCCATCCGTCGCCATCGAGCTCGAGCCAGAGCATTCGCCGCACTTGATGGCGCACTATGGCGGGCCAAATCAGGGCCACTGGCCGATCTTATGGAAGCGCCGCGCATTCGAGGGAAAGTACCATGAACCAGAAAGCCTCAAATCATCTCCTCGGAGCGGGAGATGAACTCTCAAGTGGGACCAAAGTGATCAAGATGATTGCCAAACAAGTATCGTGCTTGGATTCCGGACCAGCGGCAGCTCTTAGAAGAGGGCCTCTCGTCGGTTCAGGGACAGCCGCATTCTGGAAAATCGTCGCAGACCATGATATTCCCGTTAAGAATATCCAAGCATGGGCGGCCGTTGTGCAGGCAATCGCCATCCTGACGCCAATCGGCTCAAACAAGAAAGTGGACAAGTCAGCACACGAGCCCGCGCGCTCCATGGGCGGGGCATTGTCTGATGCGGGAATCTCGGAATTGCGTTTGGCTCGTTTATTGGGGGCCAAGGGGGAGCTGCGCTTGAATCTCACGGTCCGCACATGTCGACGACTTGCCCGCAAGGCCGAACACAGTCGGTTTGATCTTCGAACGCTGGCTTGGTTTCTCGTGCATGGCACAGACAAGACGGACCAGAAGATTGCCCGCGACTATTACCGTGCCCAGCGTCGCGCGGAAGCCAAAGATTCACAAACTAAGGAGCAATAAACAATGCCAGAGACCAACTTTATCCAAATTCATAGCCTGCACAGTTACACGTCCGCGCTTCTCAATCGGGACGATTCTGGGCTCGCAAAACGCATTTCGTATGGGGGCCACACACGAACGCGAATTTCGTCCCAGTGCCTCAAGAGGCACTGGCGGACTACGGAAGACGATAACGCGCTCCAAAAAATTGACGGCGCTACAACAGCAGTGCGGTCTCGTGAAATCGTTACACGAAAAGTGGTCAATGTACTGAAACAGGAAAATTACCACGAGGAAGTCGTTAAGGTCGTGGGCGATCAGTTGCAATTGGCCGTTTACGGCGACAAGGGTAACCAGCGGGCTTCGCGGCAGCCGTTGCTGCTGGGGAAACCGGAAATCGACTACCTCTTGAACGAGGCGCGCAATCTGGCTGCGGGGTACGCAAACGACCCCGAAGGCGCGCAAACGGCGGCCAAAGAATGGGGGAAGAAAGCTTCGGCGAATCTGAAAGAGATGCGCAACGCTACAAAGCTGCCAGGAGGGCTTGTCGGCGCATTGTTCGGGCGTATGGTAACTGCCGACCCAGAGGCGAATCTAGATGCATCCATTCACGTAGCGCACGCGTTCACCGTCCATGAAGAAGAGAGCGAAAGTGATTACTTCACCGTCGTAGACGATCTGCAGCGGCTTGAGGATGATGCTGGCGCAGACCACATTGGCGAAACAGAACTCACTAGCGGAATCTTCTATGGCTACGTCGTGGTCGACCGGAACACACTTCTCAGAAATCTCAATGACGATACCGAGATGGCAGGAAAAGTAGTGGAACGACTTATCCATCTGATCGCGACCGTGTCGCCGGGTGCCAAACTCGGCTCGACGGCCCCCTACAGTTTTGCCAATTGGCTGATGGTTGAGGCAGGTAGTCGCCAACCGCGTAGCCTTGCAGAGGCTTTTCGGGAACCATGCAAACCAACATTCAGCGAAGCAGAAAAAGCCGTATCAAGTCAGCTTGAGCGACTCGATTCTGCCTATGGCACTCACGAGACCAGACGTGCGATGAGCTTGGCGGGCATAGCTCCGCCCGATACCGCTCTCGTTTCGATCAGTGACCTCGCACACTGGGCCGGCAACAGTATTCGGAATGGAAAAGCCTGATGCGTTGGCTTCGATTCCGCTTTGAAGGGCTCATGGCATCGTTTGGGGCGGAGGCAATTGACGCTCATGGGAGAACCGCAGATTTTCCTACGCAGTCCATGCTCACCGGCTTGCTTGCCAACGCGCTGGGGTGGACTCGATCAATGCGCGAGGAGCACCAAGAACTGCAGAATCGCCTCGTTTATGGCGCACTTCGGCTCCACGAACCCACACTCGGAAACTTCACAGATTATCAGACTGCACGGCTCCAAAAAGCTGATCGAGCCTGGACTACAAGAGGACATCCTGCGGGGCGACACGGAGGCCCAGGCACTTACGCCGGCTCGCATCAACGATGGCGCGACTACCATTCGGACGTTCGAGTGCTGGGTGTACTGCGACTCAGGCACACCGAACAGCCACCAACTCTGGACAACCTCGCAAGAGCACTTGAACATCCAGCTCGCACTCTTTTTGTCGGGCGCAAGAATTGTTTGCCGACAGCTCGAATTTTTAATGGATGGGTTGAAGATGCTCCGAATGTACAAACCGCCTTATCCATGGTCGCACCGAATCACGGAGCCTCGTTCCGGGCACTTTGGCCTGAGTCGGAAAGCACTGAAAGAGCTTACTTGCGCACGTCAACCACCGACCAACGCAACTGGCTGACTGGGCTGCACGGAGGCCAAAGACGGGTTTGTGAAGGCTTGCTATCACCAGCGGAGCGGTCGAAATGAGTTCGCACCTGATTGCTGTGCCACTGAACATGTTTGCGTTCAATCGTTGGGCCGGTGCGCGTGGATTCATTCACCGTGGAACCTTCGATGAAGGCCTAGCTTTGCATGTGCTTCTCTCTTCGATGTTTGGTAAGTCGGTTATGCAGCCTTTCCGTCTTTTTTCCTCACCAAGAAAGAGAGCTGCGTCCCTATACGCCTACGCAAACATGGACCATGCGATGCTCAAGGAGATGGCTGAATCCGTTGCGACGCCTGACTGTCTTGAGATTCTCGACTTGATGCAGCTTAAGTCGCGACCAATGCCAATTTATTTCAAAGTGGGTCAGCGGCTCGGATTTGATGTGCGAGTAAGGCCAATTCGGCGCCTGAGCTCTGATCTCTCAACCGGGCGAGGACCTACACTAAAGGCTCGTGCCGAGGTGGACGCATTTGTAGTTGAGGTGCGACGCAACTCGGTCAGTTCGGAAAGCGCTCCGAGTAATGGAACCATGAGGCAGCGAGAGCGAATTTACGCAAATTGGCTAAAGGAAAGGTTGGAGGGTTCCGCTGCAGTCGACTCAGAGAATTGTAGGCTTGCGGCGTTCCGAAGAACGAGAACGGCGCGAGGTGATGGACCAGGGCCTGAGGGCCCGGATGCAACTATTCACGGTGAACTAGCTGTACGCAACCCGGAAGCGTTTGCCAAGCGTCTAAGGACCGGTGTTGGCAGACATCGCGCCTATGGCTACGGAATGCTGCTACTGCGTCCGCCTGGCCGACCTCACTCTCGCCAAAGGACTTAATCGATGCTGGGGGGCCGCCTGGGACTGGAAACCGCTCGAATCCCGCACGCCGACCGCGCCGGACTTCTGTGGCTATCGCGCGGCGCATTAACTGCGCGGGACGGAACGCTCTCTTTCGAACGAGGCAAGGAATTCGCGGTAAATGATCCACTTTCCGCCGGACGGTACGCAGTGCCTTTCCAAGGCGTTTCCATGATTCTGTTGGGGCCCGGCTCGACGGTGAGCCATGATGCGCTCCGACTCCTTGCGCGTCACGGCACGGCGTTGGCAGCTGTAGGGGTTGACGGTGTTCGCCAATACACGGCACCGCCGCTAATTTCAGATAGATCTGGCTTGGCGCGGAAGCAGGCAATTGCTTGGGCAAACGAGAAACAGCGCCTGGACATTGCCAGAAAAATGTATGCATGGCGTCTTGGTAGAGTGCTGCCGCACCGCGATATCGCAGTCTTGCGCGGTATAGAAGGAGCGCGCATGAAGGAGACCTATCGCCTCGTTGCCGCCCAGGTTGGCATTCAGTGGCGAGGACGCCGCTACGATAGATCACGCCCATCGTCCAGTGACCTGCCAAACCAAGCTCTCAATCACTGCTCGAGTGCGGTAGAAGCCGCTGCCGCAATCGCAGTCTCGGCAACCGCAACAATCCCGCAACTCGGATTCATACACGAAGATCCCGGACAGTCCTTCGTTCTCGATATTGCAGACCTGTTCCGCGACACTATCACCATCCCTGTCGCATTTCGGGCGGCGAAGCAGGCTGGCTCGCCACCATTCGAGAACATTGAACGTCTCGCGCGTCGGGAGGTAGGGAAAGCGCTGGCACGCGATAAATCAATTCCGAAGATGATTGAGCGGATCAAGCAGCTCTTCACTGATAAGGAACAGGAGCCCCCCAGACTCTGATGCCTATGACCGTGGTGGTAACCAGGGATGTTGAGGCTCGCTATCGAGGCTTCTTGGCCTCAGCCATGCTAGAGGTTGCCCCGGGAATCTACATTTCCCCCGACCTCTCCGCTGGTGTCCGCCAGCGCGTTTGGTCAGTCGTGAGCCAATGGTATGAGATCCTTGGGCGTGGCGCGATAACGATGATTTGGCGCGACCGCGCCTCATCTGGCGGAGTCGTCCTGAGACACTTAGGCAATCCGCCTAAGGAGATCCGGGACGCCGATGGAGTGCTCTTGGTCAAGCGCTCTTGAGCGCAAGTCCGCTCTGCTCTTTCACAAAATAATCTATAATCAAGGAGTTACACCCTAGAGGTTTCCCCGCACTCGCGGGGATGGACCGATTCATACGCAGTGGGACGGTTTTACCGACCCGGTTTCCCCGCACTCGCGGGGATGGACCCCCCATATATATATATCTATTAAGTACTAATAAGGTTTCCCCGCACTCGCGGGGATGGACCTGGGCAATTATCGGACATTGGCGGGGTCACGCGGGTTTCCCCGCACTCGCGGGGATGGACCCAATCCGAATCAGGATCAATTTACCGATCATGCGGTTTCCCCGCACTCGCGGGGATGGACCCTACAAAGAGCTTGCTGGTGATCCTGAGATAATGGTTTCCCCGCACTCGCGGGGATGGACCCTTTGTTCACTATCTCTTTGAAGAGGCCAAGGGGGTTTCCCCGCACTCGCGGGGATGGACCTTTCCAAAAGGTGCGGTCTATGAGGAACCTCAGGGTTTCCCCGCACTCGCGGGGATGGACCCGGGCGAGCTTGAGTACCAGCATGGATATAAAGGGTTTCCCCGCACTCGCGGGGATGGACCTCCTGCGGCCTGTCCGCCGCCATGACCGCACCTGGTTTCCCCGCACTCGCGGGGATGGACCTTACGGTTACTGGCGGTAGTAGCGTGTTCCAGGGGTTTCCCCGCACTCGCGGGGATGGACCTTATCGGACATTGGCTATCGCTGGGCCGATTGAGGTTTCCCCGCACTCGCGGGGATGGACCCGCTCACGGCACGGCGCGGCAGGCTTGCGGCTGGGTTTCCCCGCACTCGCGGGGATGGACCGCAGGCGCGGAACTCGACCGAGCAAGGCGCTTCGGTTTCCCCGCACTCGCGGGGATGGACCCGGAGAAACCACAAATGCAAACCATTCTTAATGGGTTTCCCCGCACTCGCGGGGATGGACCCGGTGGACGTTTGAGATACGGCTGAACAAAGACGGTTTCCCCGCACTCGCGGGGATGGACCCTCGTTGTTGCTGGTATCGTGCGTGATCTGCCCGGTTTCCCCGCACTCGCGGGGATGGACCGTCCGCGGGCGAGTGGATGCCGGTCGAGAGCTGGGTTTCCCCGCACTCGCGGGGATGGACCTGTTAAGCGGTAGCGTGAAATACATAGGGACTTGGTTTCCCCGCACTCGCGGGGATGGACCTCGCCCACGTAAGGCAATTCCAGCGCGTCTAGGGGTTTCCCCGCACTCGCGGGGATGGACCTGGTATTTCCTGTGGCATCAGCTCTCTCCTTGAGGTTTCCCCGCACTCGCGGGGATGGACCGGCGTGGCCGATGGCTCGCATACGCGCGTGACGGGTTTCCCCGCACTCGCGGGGATGGACCTTGTTGGAGCAGCCCCAGAAAATCGTACAGGCCGGTTTCCCCGCACTCGCGGGGATGGACCTTGGAAATCCAGCAAGCGGGCGCGTTCGAGGAGGGTTTCCCCGCACTCGCGGGGATGGACCATGCCGGCATTTTTAGGGATGAATAGAACGTGAGGTTTCCCCGCACTCGCGGGGATGGACCCGGGCGCTCGTTCGGCCCGAGCCGCTCGCCGATGGTTTCCCCGCACTCGCGGGGATGGACCTTCGCCGAATTGCACTTGCGTCGCGAGCAGCGCGGTTTCCCCGCACTCGCGGGGATGGACCTTGGCCTGCCAACCCGGACCCGACGTGTTATCGGGTTTCCCCGCACTCGCGGGGATGGACCCTCTCCGACACGATAAACGTGTCGACCGGCACGGGTTTCCCCGCACTCGCGGGGATGGACCTTGCGCGAGCTCCAGCGATAGCGATTCAAGCCCGGTTTCCCCGCACTCGCGGGGATGGACCTCGCCCACGTAAGGCAATTCCAACGCGTCCAAAGGTTTCCCCGCACTCGCGGGGATGGACCTTCAATCGTGCAACTATTGAGGCGGGCGTCCAGGGTTTCCCCGCACTCGCGGGGATGGACCTTCAAGGCGTTGGCCGTTCTCCAGCCACCAGCCGGTTTCCCCGCACTCGCGGGGATGGACCCCAGCGCGGCCCACCCGCGCGCTATCGTCGTTTGGTTTCCCCGCACTCGCGGGGATGGACCCCTCCAGCGATTTCATGGCCTCATCGAGCGAGCGGTTTCCCCGCACTCGCGGGGATGGACCCATTGTCAGCCAGCTTTTCGAGCGTGACCGAGTGGTTTCCCCGCACTCGCGGGGATGGACCGCCGTGCTTGATGCGGCGGGCTCCGGTGGTTCAGGTTTCCCCGCACTCGCGGGGATGGACCTTGATCTGCTTGACCCAATGCGATCCGCTCCATGGTTTCCCCGCACTCGCGGGGATGGACCATCCCCCGCGATCATTACGCATGGCAGTGGGCCGGTTTCCCCGCACTCGCGGGGATGGACCCTCGACCGACACCTTGATCTCTTTGGTACTCAGGGTTTCCCCGCACTCGCGGGGATGGACCATCCGCGTGTTCAATCACATGGCCGGCCAACCCGGTTTCCCCGCACTCGCGGGGATGGACCCGTGCAGGAGCATTCGACCCGGATGATCGCGGAGGTTTCCCCGCACTCGCGGGGATGGACCTTTACGCCCGATGGCGATCTGGCCATGGAATCAGGTTTCCCCGCACTCGCGGGGATGGACCCCCTACCAGCGTTGCAAGATGCTCACCTAGCCGGGTTTCCCCGCACTCGCGGGGATGGACCATCCGCGTGTTCAATCACATGGCCGGCCAACCCGGTTTCCCCGCACTCGCGGGGATGGACCCGTGCAGGAGCATTCGACCCGGATGATCGCGGAGGTTTCCCCGCACTCGCGGGGATGGACCTTTACGCCCGATGGCGATCTGGCCATGGAATCAGGTTTCCCCGCACTCGCGGGGATGGACCCCCTACCAGCGTTGCAAGATGCTCACCTAGCCGGGTTTCCCCGCACTCGCGGGGATGGACCATATCCGCCAATCGGATCAAACAGCCGGACGACGGTTTCCCCGCACTCGCGGGGATGGACCCGGAGGTATCGCGCATGCCTGATATCACTATGCGGTTTCCCCGCACTCGCGGGGATGGACCCACTTGTACCCTGACGTACGCGGAAGGCGCGGCGGTTTCCCCGCACTCGCGGGGATGGACCGTCTCGATCACGCCGTACCGGCTCTCCACCAAAGGTTTCCCCGCACTCGCGGGGATGGACCCGTCCATCGCGTAAGTGGCACGATGATGACGTAGGTTTCCCCGCACTCGCGGGGATGGACCTTTTGCGTGAGGGTAGGGGCCAAGCGCGGCCAGGGTTTCCCCGCACTCGCGGGGATGGACCCGACGGCCACTTCCGCCGCATCGAGGGCAGGATGGTTTCCCCGCACTCGCGGGGATGGACCTTGCTCGCGCAGCGCCCGGGTCTTGCGTTCTTCGGTTTTCCCGCACTCGCGGGGATGGACCGCGATTCCAGCGGTGGGCCGTGCGCGGCCTGTAGGTTTCCCCGCACTCGCGGGGATGGACCCTCCCATCATTATTACTTCCGGTTATCGATGCAGGTTTCCCCGCACTCGCGGGGATGGACCTTGCTGCCCTTCGTGATCTCGACCGACACATAGGGTTTCCCCGCACTCGCGGGGATGGACCCGCAACTGCCCGGGCAAGCGTGACCAAGTGATCGGTTTCCCCGCACTCGCGGGGATGGACCGCTATTCGGCGAGTCACCTGCTCAACTAGGGAGGGTTTCCCCGCACTCGCGGGGATGGACCCAGGCGCGCCGCATCCTAGCCGAGAATCAGGCCGGTTTCCCCGCACTCGCGGGGATGGACCGCGAGCTGCGGGGCGCACCGCCCCCTTTCCGACGGTTTCCCCGCACTCGCGGGGATGGACCTCCTAGAGTGGGGTCTAGTTGTCTAGAAAACTGGGTTTCCCCGCACTCGCGGGGATGGACCGCGAGCTGCGGGGCGCACCGCCCCCTTTCCGACGGTTTCCCCGCACTCGCGGGGATGGACCTCCTAGAGTGGGGTCTAGTTGTCTAGAAAACTGGGTTTCCCCGCACTCGCGGGGATGGACCTCGGGCGTCGTCGTCGATACGACCGGTTGGACGGGTTTCCCCGCACTCGCGGGGATGGACCCGATCGTTTCAATTATGTTTCCCAGAATGATAGGGTTTCCCCGCACTCGCGGGGATGGACCTCCGCGCGTGACCATATGCGTGAGCCCGGCCGAGGTTTCCCCGCACTCGCGGGGATGGACCGCGTTGAGAAAGGCACGGCAGCCACCGCTCACGGGTTTCCCCGCACTCGCGGGGATGGACCTGCGCGCTTTGACTCCGCAAGTCTCGCACTCAAGGTTTCCCCGCACTCGCGGGGATGGACCTCGGACAGCCAACTGGCCTCCTTGCGTTCGTCGGGTTTCCCCGCACTCGCGGGGATGGACCTTCGGCTCTGGGATGGAATCTATGTATTGACGGGGTTTCCCCGCACTCGCGGGGATGGACCGCAGCGTCTTGACCGCGTCCTGGCCGGCGAAGTGGTTTCCCCGCACTCGCGGGGATGGACTGGAGTGCCCCCGGTTTGCTGGATACTTCCGTGCTCTGTTCCGAGCATAGGAGGAAGTACCATGAGCACAATGTCGGAACGAGTCCGTGTCGTGGGCGAGCCAGCGGTCTGTCTCACGGACAGGTTACTCAAATGCCTAATGGGCACGTGCCGACAATCTCCGAGCGGGCAGACGTGTTGACTTGGCGAGATTGATTACATCGCAATCGTGGGCAGAATGGGGTGTCGTAGCGACTGAAGGGAACGACCATGGCTAGCATCACGATCCGCAATTTGGCCGAGGACGTGAAGACACGTCTGCAGGTGCGCGCCGCCCAACACAACCGCTCGATCGAGGAAGAAGCCCGGTTGATATTGAGCGCCGCCGTTGTGGGCAAGCCACGTTCCCGCAATCTGGCGGAAGCTGTACGCGCCCGGATTGCACCGCTGGGTGGTGTTGATCTGGAGCTGCCTCGCCGCAGATAAGTCTCTTGTAGAAGCGTTAGGCAGCTTGTTGCCGAACGCCTCGGACGCTCTCCAGGGTTCTGCGGGCTGTGATTCCCTAGTTCCCGCTTCAGGTCTAGCCGCATTCCGGAAGGCCATTGCTGGGAAGCTTTAGCGGTCTACCAAGGCCGGGCAACTTGCCCGTCGTTTTGCCCTCGGTGGTGACATGGGCCAAGGTGTGCGCGTTCACTTCGCCGAGGTGTGCGTTTCTGTCGCCCAGCCAACTGCGAGTTTTAGCAAGAACGGCGGCTCTCACGAAGTCGCTCACTGCGACCTCAACAACCTTCATGCTCGAATCGATAGAAACGTGTCCACCGGCATGCCGCCCGATTAACCGCTGTGTGACAACCTTCCGAGCGTCCCGAAATCGCTACATGGGCTCATCTACTCAGTGTCTGGTGCGAGCGACTGCAGGTATTCCACCAGTAGGTGGACTTCCGTCGATGGATTCAACTCCTTGGTTTTCTTGGCATCCGTTAACGCGCGAGCGGCATTCGACTTTGCTTGTTCCAGCGAACTCATGAGCTGGCCGAACACGCCTGCTGTCCCCTTGGTGTATCCCGGCAGGCGCTGCTGAATAGTCTTGACGCAGTGTTGCGCAGCACTCATTCGGTGTGATTTCGTGTACGGCTTCCGCGAATAGCCGAAGTGAAGTTCCAGCCAGAATTCGAAGCACGGCCAGGAGCGAATTGGCGTGATCCCGCTGGCAGTAGCTTCCTCGCAAGCGCTGTCAAACGTCGTATGCTCGTCGCGATCAAACACGCAGTACACCCTGTCGTACATCTCGCGGTTGCGTATTTCTTGCGAACGTAGTTTCTTGGCTCTCTTGACCACCGTTTGGGGGTCCGTTCCGTTTCCCACAATCCTGACATTTGCCATGCTGAGACGATAGTGTGCTACTAGATCGCGAAAATACAACGGTTCTGTCTTTTCCCCCTCGCAGAAGATCAGCACGCGATCATAAGGCTCGCGCTGTGGAGGGCTTCTCTTGAGTTGGCGTACATGCCGACGCCTCGCCACGGTTCAATCCGCCGTCATGATCGCGGGGGAACGAAGCGAAGGTAACGCACCGTAGCGGCCACCCAGATACGAGCGCTCCAGATTATCCACGCCGCGTCGTGGCCTAAAGTCCGTCAGGGGAAACACTGAGGTTTCCTGCCTTGAATTGCGCTCGCAGAACCAAACCTGATCCCTTCGGAATACTTCCTGACTCAGAATCGAGGTATCGTGCGTACTGAAGACGAGTTGCGCGCCGTTCGCGTTTGCTTCGGGATCGTGGAACCGATCCACTAGATACCGTACTAGCTTTGGATGCAAGTGTTCATGCAACTCGTCAATCACAGTCACGTGTCCGTTATCGAACATGTCGATCCACGGCGCCGCAAGTGCGAAAATCTTCTGGGTACCGGCCGATTCCTCGTGCAACGGCAGCTCAATCGCCTGGCCGTGCTTCGATTTGTGGCTGACGCGCACCTCCACAAGCTTGGCCTCCTTCATCTCTTTCTTCATTTCCGCTGGCATGTCGGTCGGCAGCATGTCCGGCGTTATGTCCTTCTTGACTATTCGTAGATCGTCAATCGCGAAGTCTGCAGTGCGCAAAAACTGAAGTACCTCCTTCTTGCGATCACCCTCACACCATTGCACAGTAAATTCATTGTTCCAGCCTCCAGAATCACTCACGTGAAGGTTTTCGTTGAACCAGTCGAATATAGGCCGCAATTGCTCGCTGTTAAGCATGATTGCCGTGGAGAGGAGCAGTGCGTCCGGCCGCGTGGCCCTCCGCCAGACCTCCTTGTCGCCCGCAAGCTTGTTGCCGAACTTGCACCCAACTTCTCCCGACTCTGAATCGGTTGTGCGTTCGAACCAGAACTGAATGCGTCCCAAGGGCCACGCGTACAGCCACTCCTCGGTAACAACACCAGCGGTTGCGGAGAACCCATACTGAAACCGCATCTGGTTCACGATCCCAACGAGTTCGAATGTCGTCGGTCGATCGATGCTCTCCGGGCTGAATCGAAACGGGGCGACTGGAAGAGGCCCGACCGCACGGCCAGACTTCCTCACAATCTGTTGCATTGTGGACAGCGCGCTGATCAGGTTCGATTTGCCCGCAGCGTTTGCGCCGTAAATTACGGCGGAGCGCAACAGCGGCATTGTCCGCACTCCCTGCCTCAGCTCAGGGATCATGACGTTTCGGTCACGATGTTCCTTTCCGGGCCCGGCGACCAGGCTGAGCCTAGCTTCGTCCTTGATGGACCTGAAATTTTCCACAGTAAATTCGATTAACATTTCTTTTACGAAGAGAATATGACGATTTGTGACAAAAAGAGCCACTTAACTTCTATCTTGCCAATTCTAACTCGTCAGTTCAAGGGCGAGACTTGAGTTTCTTTTCCGCAACCAACGCAGTTCAATCTGACGGCCCAATCCAGCCGTCACTTCAAGGGAAGAAGCGCGGGTTCGACGAAACCAGCAGCGTTAGCGGTTAACCTGCGCCTGGCGCCTTGTCTTTTGTTTTACCCTCGGTGGTGACATGCGCAGGGGAGTGCGCGGCATCGGAAGAAAGGGCCAGGTGGCCTTCGATTCGCGCAACCCTCTCGCGTAGGGCCGCGAGATCGCCGCTAATGTTGTCCAGGCGCGTGTTGACCTCGCCGCTGATGTTGTCTAGACGCATATTGACTTCGCCGAAGCGTACGTTAACTTCGCCAAAGCGTGCGTTCACTTCGCCAAAGCGAGCGTTGACCTCGGCCAGTCCGTTGCGAAGTTCGGCGCGCACGGCTGCCATGTCGCTACGCTGCTGCGCTTGTCCCTGGAAGATCGCCCCGAGCATGAGGGCCATCCCTGCGATCGCCGCGGATGCTGTCGCGGCGCTGATCCATGTGCGCTTGCTCATTGAACTACCCTAATGGAGAACAACGCTCTTGCGGGGCTTCTGCTGCAAGGCCTTAGCGGTCAACCAGTGCCTGGCGCCTTGCTCGTGCTTTTGCCGTCGGCGGTGACATGAGCAGGGGGGTGCGCGGCGTTCGAAGAGAGGGCCAGGTGGCCTTCGATTCGGGCAACCCTCTCGCGTAGGGCCGCGAGATCGCCGCTAATGTTGTCCAGGCGCATGTTGACCTCGCCGAAACGCGCGTTCACTTCTCCGAAGCGTGCGTTGACTTCGCCCAGTCCGCTGCGAAGTTCGGCGCGGACGGCGGCCATGTCGCTACGCTGCTGGGCTTGTCCCTGGAAGATCGCCCCGAGCAGGAGGGCCATCCCTGCGATCGCCGCGGATGCTGTCGCGGCGCTGATCCATGTGCGCTTGCTCATTGAACTACCCTCATGGTGAACAACGCTTAGCACAATATCACATCCGGGCCGTTCCGTCCGTCCGAAATTCACGCCCGAACACGCATTTTTAAGTGTTGCGGCGCGTGGCTTTAACGCGCCTTCTCAAGATTCTTCAAGCGGCGGCGCGCTTCGATTCAGTCGCGGCTGCCGGACGGCTCAGCCGCCGTGCCGCCGCCGGGCGCATCGACATGCACGGTCACGATGTCCGTGTCGTGGTATTGGTGGTGGCGGACCGAGGATGCCTGCGCCCGCAACAGGCGCAGCGACACTTCCTGTTCCGCGGCTACTTCCGAGGCCTGTTCGCTCAGCAACGCGATGCGGTCCTCCATGTTGCCTTCGCCGGGCGCAGCGATGAATTCCAGCACCGCGCCGCCGCCTTCCTTGCGCGCGATCAGCAACAGCCGGCGCTTGGCGTTTTCCTTCTCGTCGCGCTCTCCGAGCAGCGTGAGCAGCGTTTCTTCGCTGACTGCTTCCAGGCGCTGGCGCATGTTCTCCCGCCATCCGCTGCGTTTGGTGAAGGCGCCGAGGAAGGCGACGATTTCGGGCAACGCCGCCACGCCGAACGGCACCTGAAGTCGGCGGCGCCGCGGCGCCGTCAGTTCGACCAGCAGGGTCAGGGTGATGGCGGTCAGGCCGCCCGCGGTCATCCCGTCCTGCAACATTCCGCCGGCGAATTCGGCAAAGAACTCCGGGAACACCACGCCGGCCTGAAAGCCGGTTCCGATCCAGAACGACACCCCGCAGATCAGGCCGTTGCGGTAGCTCATTCCTTCCTGCAGCACGAGTTTCACGCCCACCATGAAAAGCATCGCCATGAGCACGATCACGTAGGCGGCCACCACCGGGCCGGGAACGGCGAGAATCGCCGCCAGCAGCTTGGGCAGCAGCGTGGCGACGAGAAACACCGCGCCGACAGCGATTCCCACGCGGCGCGCGGCGACGCCGGTCAGTTCGGTTACGGCGACGCTGGCGGAATAGGTGGTGTTGGGCACCGTGCCGGCCAGCCCGGAAAGCAGATTGCCGGCTCCATCGGCCGCAACCGCGCCCTGCACTACGCGAAAGTCCGGCGCGCGACGCGTACGCCAGGAAACCCGCTGGATGGCCAGGGCGTCGCCGATGGTTTCCGTGGCTCCCACCAGCGTCGCGAACACGAACGCCGGCAGCAGGCCCCAGAACGCCGGCCCGAAACTGAGGTCCAACCCGGGCCAACTGCCTTGCGGCAGTCCGAACCAGGCGGCTGCCGCCACCCGGCTGGTGTCGTAGAGACCGAAATAGCCGGCAATCAGCGAACCGCCCGCGACGCCGATCACCGGCGCCCAAAGCCGCAACACCGCGTTGCCCCGCAAGGCGATGCCACAAATCATGACCAGCGTGGCCAGTGCCGTAAGCGGAGCGGCCAGCGGCGATGCTTCCGGCGGCGCTTCACCAATCATGCGCCAGGCATGCGGCATGACCGTAACCGCGATCAGCATGATCACGGTGCCGGCAACATTGGGCGTGAGGATTCGCCGCAGCAGCGAGAGGCGTCCCGAAAGCGCAAATTGAAACACCGAGGCGGCAATCACCAGGGTTGCCATCAGCGCCGGCCCGCCTTCGGCGATAGCCGCAATGCACACGGCGATGAAGGTCGGGGAGGTGCCCATCACCAGCACGTAGCCGGATCCGATGCGCCCCAACCGCGCGGCTTGCAGGATGGTGGTGACACCGCTTACGGCCACCGCTGTGAACACGGCCCACGCGAGGTACGACTCGGTTCCGCCGCCGGCCCGAATCACGATTGCCGGGGTGAGCACGATGCCGGCCAGGCATAGCACGGCAAACTGCAGGCCCAGCCCCAAGGCCAGCGCCCGCGGCAGTTTATCGTTCGGCTCGAACCGAACCTTGGCCATGCCGTTGGCCGGCTGGGTCGGCTTGGTCAAGATGTCTTCACGCGCTTACCACCTCGTGGCGCGCTTCAGTGTGAGTGACAGGCGCAAGGCACGCGCGCCGCTCAGGCGGGTCGTGTTGGTGAAGTCGGGATCGAGCGTGTTGAATGGGTGCTTGTCGTAGCCCGCAGTGGCTTCGAAATCGCCCGCGCCGGTGTAGCTCAGCCTGATTCCCAGTTGCAACTGTGCGGTTGCAGGGAAATCGGCCCCGGCATGCACGGCCCATTGCAGCCGCGTGCCGCGCAAATCCGCGTTCTGAACCGAGTTGTAGAAGTCCAGTGGCGGGTCGTAGATGTCGCCCTGGGTGTCCTCGTAGTCGTTGGAGAAGTGCAGGCCGGCCAATTCCAGCGCTGCGAGGCCCAGGCCGGCGCCCACATAGGGCGTGATCCGGCCCCAGGCGTTGGGGAAGTCGTAGTAGGCATTCAGCATTGCCGAGCGCGCGTTGAAGTTGTCCACATACGCCTGGGTATTGGAAACCACCGGGCTGCCGGGGCGGTGCAGGACCTCCGCGCCGTCGAAATAGGTTATTCCCGTGAACTGCTGCGTGGCGCTGTTGCGGCCCCAGCCAAGCGCCAATTCGAATCGCGCGCCGCTTGGCAAGCTGCGGCCGACGAAAACCTCGGCGCCGGCGCCGGCGTCCAGGTCGATGTCGTAACTCCAGCGGTAGCCGGGAACGCTTGGAATCGGCACCTCATTGAAGCAGGCCGCATCGGGATAGCAAAAGCTCTCCTGGTTCCAGCCTGCCTGATCGAGTGTGGCCCCCCAACCGGCACCGGCGCCCACACCCAGATACCAGCCGGGACGTTCCGCCGCCGCGTTGCCGGTGCCCGGAGTCTGTCCGTGGGCCGCCTGGCCTGCTGTTACAGCGAAGGCCAGTGACATGACGATAGAGATCAGGCGCATGAGAACCTCTTGGCGTTGTTTGCAATTCCTGCGGGATTCGGCGCGCACCGGCACGGCCCGCAAGTGCTGTTCGAATCGACAAGGGCGGCGCGGCCCGCTGCGCCGCTTGCCCGGTAGCCTAACACCGCGCTAGCGCCCCTTGGCCGCGTGGCGGGAAAGCCGCTGTTTCTCGCGGTTCCAGTCGCGTTCCTGATCCAGATGCCGCTTGTCGTACTGCTTGCGGCCGCGTCCCAGGCCCACGCGCAGCTTGGCCTTGGAGCCTCCCCAGAACAGCGCCAGGGGCACCAGAGTCAAACCGCGTTGCTGCACTTTTCCCGCCAGCCGGTCGAGCTGGCGGCGGTGCATCAAAAGCTTGCGGCTGCGCGCGGCAACCGGCGCAGGGTGGACGCTGGCGCTCGGCAACGGCGCGAAATTGGCGCCCACAAGCCAGGCTTCGCCACCACGGATGACGACGTAGGCTTCCACCAGACTGGCCCGCCCGGCCCGCAAAGCCTTGACCTCCCAGCCGAGCAGGACCAGGCCGGCGTCGAGTTCCTCAAGGATCTCGTAGTCGCGGCGCGCCCGCCGGTTGGCGGCGATGCGTCCGTTTTTCGCTTTGCTGGCCATGGCGTTTCGGAGTGAGCTGAACTGTTGATGGGGCGCCGGGTTTCATCCGGCGCACTCGTACAATAACGCCGTCGCCCGCTCTGCAGGCGCTGGCGCCCTCGGTTGGGCGGGATTTTGCCTTCCGCTGCCGGGTGCCCGAAAACCGATGCAAGAGATATCCAGAGAAGCCCTCACGGCTTGCACCCCCGAGCGAATGTTCGACCTGGTAGCCGCCGTGGAGGATTACCCCCAATTTCTGCGCGGTTGCACCGGCGTTGAGGTTCACCGTGAGGACGAGCACGAAGCGCTTGTCAGCCTCGACCTGCAGGGCGGCGTATTCCGGCAGCGCCTGACAACGCTTAACCGCATGCGGCGTCCGCACCGTCTGGAGATGAACCTGAGCGAGGGCCCGTTTCGGCATTTGAACGGGGAATGGCTGTTCGAGCCGGCCGGCAGCGGTTGCCGCGTATCGTTGAAGATCAGGTTCGAGTTCAAGAGCAGGGCGCAGACCTTGTTGCTGGGGCGCAGCTTCGAGGCCTTGAGCGACCGGCTGGTGCAGGACTTCATGAATCGCGCGCGGCAACTTGGCGCGGACGATGCCTGACGCCCTTGCGGTCGAGGTGGCCTATGCCGTGCCCGGCGCGCAGCGGGTGCTGTCCATTCGCGTACCGGCCGGCTGCACGGCCCGCCGCGCGGTTGCCTTGTCGTGCATCGCGCAGCTTTTCCCGGAAATCGATGCGCGCGACTGTCCGCTGGGCGTGTTCGGGGTTGCGGTAGCCGACGACCACTGCCTGCAGGAAGGAGACCGGCTCGAAATCTACCGGCCGCTGGAAAACGATCCCCTGGAAACGCGCCGCCGGCTCGCCCGTCAAATGCCGTAAAGAGAGCGTTCGGCTTTCGGCTTTCGGCGCGTGTCAGCGCGCTACGCTGCGCCGCAGCCGCGGCGTATCAGTTCTTCGCTTCGGGCGTTACTTCGATGTCGCTTACGCCCTCGTCGGAGAACCGGATCACTACCCTGCGCTGCCGGCCGTCGAGCGTGCCGCTGGTGAACACGTAGTCCCAGCGGTCGGAGCGAAAGGGATCGCTTACCGTCGGAGTGCCTAGCACGTATGCCACCTGTTCCCGGGTCATGCCGAGTTCCACTTTCTCGATATTGGCCGGATCGATGATCGACCCCTGGTAGATGCGCACCTGATAGACGCAGCCCGCCGCCAGTACGCAGCACACCGCGGCCAGCGCCAGATTCCGCCATGCTCGCCCGTTTTTCATTGCGCTGGGGAGTATAGCCGCCACACAAGCCCGGTCGAAGGCATAGGCCCTTGCCAAGCGCTGCTGCAGGGTTCAGCGGCGCTTGCGCACATACAGAACCAGGCTGTGGTCGATCAGTTCGTAGCCCGCCGAGTCGGCGATCTCTTCCTGCAGGCGCTCAATGTCCTCGTTCACGAATTCCATGACCTTGCCGGTGTCAACGCAGACCATGTGGTCGTGGTGGTCGCCCGAGTCGAGTTCGAACACGGAGTAGCCGCTCTCGAAGTTGTGCCGGGTCACGAGGCCGGCTTGCTCGAATTGGGTCAGAACGCGGTAGATGGTCGGCAGCGGGATTTCGTTGTCGTCCGCCACAAGTTCGGCGTGAATCTCGTCCGCGCTCAGGTGGCGCGCGCTGCTTTGCGCCAGCAGCCGGAAAATGCTCAGGCGCGGCTGGGTGACCTTGAGGCCGGCTGCCTTCAGGTTCTTTCTGGGCAGGTTCTTCTTCATTCCGGCGTGGCCTCCGCGCTTCCTTGCGGCACTTCGGTTCGCGATTGCCAGAGCCGCCCCTTTGCCAGCATTTCTTCGGCATGCGCCAGCGCGCGCGGCGTGATTTCCACACCGCCCAGCATGCGCGCCACCTCGCGCACCCGCTCGCTCTCTTCCAGTTGGGCCGACACCGTGTGCGCGCCGCCGTCGCGAATCACCTTGCTCACGCGGATTTGCCGACCCGCCTGGCTGGCCACCTGCGGGAGATGGGTGACGCAGAGCACCTGGCCGCGCCGGCCCAGTTCCGCCAGCCCTGCTCCGACCACTTCCGCTACCCGACCGCCGATACCCGAATCGACTTCGTCGAAGATCATGGTGGGCGGCTGGCGGGCGCCGGCGGCAGCCAGTTGTATCGCCAGCCCGATGCGCGCCAGTTCGCCGCCGGATGCGCAGCGCGCGAGGGGGCGGGGGGCCTGCCCGGGGTTGAGGGCAACGAGAAATTCCAGGCGGTCGCTTCCGCGTCGGCCCAAGGCTGGTGCCGCGCTGAACTCCACGGACAAGCGCCCGCCCTCCAGGGCCAGCCCCTGCATGCGCTCGGACACTGCTTCGGCAAACTCGCCTGCAATGTGCCGACGTTCCTCGGAAAGGCTTGCCGCCCGGGTTTGGATGTCTTCGCCCAGCGAGGCGCAGCGGGCGCGGGCTTCGGCGAGCTTTTCGTCCACCGCGCGAAGCTGTGCCTTTTCGGCCTTCAGTTGTGCGGCCAGCTCCGGCAGTTCTTCTTCCGTTGTGGCGTGCTTGCGTGCTACCGAAAGCAACGCCAGGCGGCGCTGCTCAATCGCATCGAGGTTGCCGCCGCCGTCATCAAGGTCCAATCCGACATCCCGTACGGTCGAGGCCACTTCCTCGACCAGCACTTCCGCCTCGCCCAGCATGCGCACCGCCTCGCCGAGCTGCGGTTCGAACTCGGCCACGCTCTCCAGTTCTCTGCGCGCGGCGCTCAGCCCCCCGGCGGCTGGCCGGTCGCTTTCGCTGAGCGCATGCAGCGCGCTGCCAATGGCGGCCATCAATCGGGCGCGGTTGGCGAGCTTCAGGCGCTGCCGGTCCAGTTCCTGCAGTTCGCCGGCACGCGGATTCAGTGCGTCCAATTCCTCGATCCAGCTATCCAGCAATTCCATCCGCCCGGCCCGGTCTGCAGCGCGCTGCTCCAGGCTATCGAGCGCCTTTTCGGCTTGACTGAAAGCGGCGAATTGCTCCGTGAAGGATTTCACGGTCTCGCTCAGCCCGCCGTACTCGTCGAGTATTTCCAGTTGCGCCCCGGTATGCAGCAGCGCCTGGTGCGCCTTCTGCCCGCAGATATCCACCAGGCAGGCGCGCAGCGCGCGCAGCCTTTGCGCAGGAACCGGCACGCCGTTCAGCGATCCGCGCGAGCGCCCGTCGGCGCGGATCACGCGCCGCATGATGCATTCTTCGAACAGGTCGAATTCGTCCGCCCAGTCCGGCAGCGGCGTGCCCGCGGGAATTTCGAAACAGGCGCTGATGTCCGCTTCCCTCGTTCCGGTGCGCACTTGCCGCGCATCGGTGCGCTCGCCGGTTGCTAGGGCCAGCGCATCGATCAGTATGGACTTGCCGGCGCCGGTTTCCCCGGTCAGGGCCGTGAATCCCGGCTCCATGTCCAAGCTGGCGGCATCGACCACCGCCAGATTGCGGATCGTCAGGTGGGTCAGCATTGCGGGCGGTCAGCCGGAACCCTGCGTGGCCGGCCCCTTGCCCCAGTTCAACTTTTCCCTGAGCATCGCAAAGTAGTTGTAGTCGGAAGGATGGATCAGGGTGAGCCTGCTTGTCGAGCGCGAAATGTGCAGCGTTTGCCCGAATTCCAGCACGCCCAGGTCGATGCCGTCGCAGGTTACCGCCGCGGTCACGCCGGCTTCGGCGGGAATGGACAGCGTGATCTTTGCGGCGCCCGATATCACCAGCGGCCGATCGTCGAGCTTGTGCGGGCAGATTGGCACCATGACGGTGGCGTCCAGCCTGGGGTCCACGATCGGCCCGCCGCAACTCATGGCGTAGGCGGTCGAGCCTGTGGGCGTGGCGGCGACAAAACCATCGCCGCGGTGCGTTGCGATGTGGCGCCCGTCCACTGTAGTGGAAAGCTCCAGGATGCGCGCGCCGCCACTGCGGTGCGCCACCACGTCGTTGAGCGCCATGGTGCGCAGCGCCTTGCCTTGGCGCCTGGTGAGCCGGGCGCTGAGCAGCATGCGTTTCTCGGAGGTGTACTGCCCGCCGAGCAGGGACGCGAGTTCCGCCTCGAAACGCTGTTTGCCCAGGTCGGCGAGAAATCCCAGCCTGCCGAGGTTCACGCCCAGCAGCGGTTTGCTGCGCTCCACGGCGGTCTTGGCTGCGCGCAGCATGGCGCCGTCGCCGCCCATGGCGATCAGCAGTTCTGCGCTGTCCAGTGTGGCGTCTGCGTCGGGGCCATTGGCCATCGCGGCCTGGCATCCCAGCCGTTCAAGGTGGGCCACCAGTTCGGAGGCGGCCTGCGCTATGGCCGCGGGGCCTTCGCGCGCCAGTATCGCCACGCGCTGGAATGGGGTCTGCTGCATTTGGGGAATTGTGTCCCGCTCCCAAGCGGCGCCCGGATGCGCCCGGTTTCGCCTTGAAAAAACCCAATAATGCACCATAGTACCCCGGCATGAAAAAGGAAGAAACCGAGGCCCCCGCCGCGCCGGATGAGCGCGAGCAGGACAGCGCCGCCGAAGCGCCCGATTCCGCCGAACCCACGGAGGTTGAGGGCCTGAAGACTGCGCTGGCGCGGGAACGCGAACTGCACCTGCGCGCCGCCGCCGAGGTCGAGAACGTGCGCCGCAGGGCGCAGAAGCAGGCCAGCGAGGCCTATGGGCGCGGGCAGCGGCAGATTGCCCGCGAGCTGCTGGCGGCCATCGACAGCTTGGAGTTGGGCTTGAGCGCCAGCGATGCGGCCAGCATGGAAGACTTGGTGGAAGGTCAGCGGGCCGTGTTGCGCCAATTGCTCAAGGCGCTGGAGCAGTTCGGGGTGGAGCCGCTGGACGCCCAGGGGCAGCCTTTCGACCCCGAGCATCACGAGGCCGTGAGCCTGCAGCCGTCCGATACCGCGGAGCCACAGTCGATCCTGTCGGTAATGCAGAAGGGTTACCTGATGCACGGACGCTTACTGCGCGCGGCCCGCGTGGTGGTTTGCTCGGGACCATCGGAGTCGCCGGAGCAGGCATCCGGCGAGGCCGACAAAACCCATTGAATTGGCTTCCTTGAATCCTCATATCGTCCAATAGCAGCGCAACGCGCACAATTTCGGAGAATTGCGAATGGGCAAGATAATCGGCATTGACCTGGGAACCACCAACTCCTGCGTTGCCGTCATGGAAGGCAAGCAGGGCAAGGTAATCGAGAATTCCGAGGGCGACCGGACCACGCCATCCATCGTGGCTTTCGCCAAGGACGACCAGGTGCTGGTGGGACAGTCCGCCAAGCGCCAGGCGATCACCAATCCCACCAACACGCTCTACGCGATCAAGCGCCTTATCGGCCGCCGCTTCAGCGACGATGTGGTGCAGCGCGACATCGACTTGGTGCCCTACAAGCTGGTCGCGTCGGACAACGGCGACGCCTGGGTGGAGGCCGGCGGGCGCAAGATCTCGCCGCCGGAGATTTCCGCGCGCGTGCTGCAGAAGATGAAGCAGACCGCCGAGGACTACCTGGGCGAGGAAGTGACCGAGGCCGTGATCACGGTGCCGGCCTACTTCAACGATTCACAGCGCCAGGCGACCAAGGATGCCGGCAAGATCGCCGGGCTTGAAGTCAAGCGCATCATCAACGAACCCACCGCGGCCGCGCTGGCCTATGGCATGGGTCAGCAGCGCGGCGACCGCAAGATCGCCGTCTATGATCTGGGCGGCGGCACCTTCGACATCTCGATTATCGAGATTGCCGAGATCGACGGCGAGACCCAGTTCGAAGTGCTCGCCACCAACGGCGACACCTTCCTGGGCGGCGAGGATTTCGACAACCGCCTGATCGACTACCTGGCCGGCGAGTTCGAAAAGGAGCAGGGTGCGGACATCCGAAAGGATCCGCTGGCCATGCAGCGCCTCAAGGAGGCGGCGGAGAAGGCCAAGATCGAGCTGTCCTCGCAGCAGCAGACCGAGATCAACCTGCCGTACATCACCGCGGATGCGGCCGGCCCCAAGCACATGAACATCCGTCTCACCCGCGCCAAGCTGGAGGCGCTGGTGGAAGACCTCATCGCGCGCACCATCGAGCCTTGCCGCACGGCGCTTGCCGACGCGGGGCTGTCGGTGGGCGACATCAGCGACGTGATCCTGGTGGGCGGGCAGATTCGCATGCCCAAGGTGCAGCAAGCGGTGCAGGATTTCTTCGGCCGCGACCCGCGCAAGGACGTGAACCCCGACGAAGCGGTGGCGCTGGGCGCCGCAATTCAGGCCGGCGTACTGTCGGGCAGCGTGCGCGATGTTCTGCTGCTGGACGTGACGCCGCTGTCGCTGGGCATCGAAACGCTGGGCCAGGTCATGACCCGGCTGATCGACAAGAACACGACGATTCCCACGCGCGCCAACCAGGTGTTCTCGACCGCCGAGGACGGTCAGTCGGCAGTGACCATTCACGTGCTGCAAGGCGAGCGTCAGCGCGCCTCGGACAACAAGTCGCTGGGCCGGTTCGACCTCACCGATATTCCCCCGGCCCCGCGCGGCATGCCGCAGATCGAGGTGACCTTCGATATCGACGCCAACGGCATTCTGAACGTGTCGGCCAAGGACAAGGCCACCGGCCGCGAGCAGAAGATCGTTATCAAGGCGTCCAGCGGACTCTCCGACAAGGAAATCGACCGCATGGTGCAGGACGCCGAGCAGCACGCCGAGGAAGACCGCAAGTTCCGCGAGCTCGTGGATGTGCGCAACCAGGCGGATGCACTCGTGCATTCCAGCGAGAAAGCGCTTTCGGACCTGGGTGACAAGGTGCAGCCGGAAGAGCGTGCCCGCGTCGAGTCTGCGGTCGCCGATCTGAAGACGGCGCTGCAGGGCGACGACAAGGGCGCGATCGAGGCCAAGAGCCGGGCGCTTTCGGAGGCGGCCGGGAGCTTGGCGCAGCGCGTCTATCAGGAACAGGCGCAGGCCGAGAGCGCCGGCGATTCCGGTGCGGACGCGGACTCGGGCGACGATGGCAACGATGTGACCGATGCCGAGTTCGAGGACGTGACCCCGGACGATCAGGATCAGAAGAAATCTGCCTGAACGCGGACGGATCAGGCAGCAGGTGCGGGTTAGCGCATTGCATCCGCAGCGTGTCTGCTTGAACCGCCGCTTTGGGGTGGCCTGAATGGCGGAGCGGGACTACTACGAAGTGCTGGGCGTCGGTCGCGACGCCCCGGAAGCGGACATCAAGAAGGCGTACCGCCGCCTGGCCATGCGCTATCACCCGGACCGCAACCCGGACCAGAGCGAAGAAGCATCAAACCGCTTCAAGGAGGCCAAGCGCGCCTACGAAGTGCTGAGCGACTCGGAACAGCGCGCCGCCTACGACCAGTTCGGGCACGCAGGCGTGGATGCCAGCGCCGGCGCCGGCGGTCCGTCGTCCGATCCCTTCAACACGATTTTCGGCGACATCTTCGGCGAAGTGTTCGGCGGTCGTCGGGGCGGAGCCAGCCGGCCCCGCAAGGGCGCGAACCTGCGCTACCGGCTCGACCTCGATTTCAACCAGGCGATATTCGGCGACACGGTGCGGATCACGATTCCGCGCACGGTCACCTGTTCCACATGCACCGGATCGGGCGCCCGGCCGGGCACCGGAAAGAGCACTTGCGGGCGTTGCGGGGGCAGTGGCCAGACGCAGGTGCGCCAGGGCGTCTTTTCCATACGGCAAACCTGCGGCGCCTGCGGCGGCGAGGGCCGGGTCGTGTCCAGCCCCTGCGAGGACTGCGGCGGGAACGGCGCCGTGCGGAAGAGCGAGGAAATATCGCTGAAGGTGCCGCCGGGAGTCGATACCGGCGATCGCTCGCGGCTGCGCGGAAAAGGCAACGCGGGCCCCAGAGGCGGCCCCGCGGGCGATCTGCTTGTTGAAATGCAGGTGCGCCCGCACCCGTTGTTCGAGCGCGATGGTCCGCACCTGCATTGCCGCTTTCCAGTAAGCTTTGCGACCGCAGCCTTGGGGGGAGAAGTGGAAGTGCCCACGCTGAGCGGCGCCGTCAAACTCAAAGTTCCCGCGGGGACACAGTCAGGAAGCACATTCCGCGTGCGCGGCCGGGGAGTGAAGCCGGCTCGCGGCGGCCGACGTGGCGATCTCTACTGCCACGTGGAATTGGAAACGCCGGTGGCGCTGAGCCGCAAGCAGCAGCGCCTGCTCAAGGAGTTTGCCGGCGAAGCCGAGAAGGTTGGCGACCGCCAGCATCCGCGGCGCGCCAAGTGGCGCGATTGGGACGAGAAAGAGGCGCAGGAATCCGCGCGGAAAGAGTCATGAAGATCAGTGTGCTGGGCGCGAGCGGGCGCATGGGGCGCGAGTTGTTGGCGCGCGTGGCGGCGGACGCAGACCTTGAACTGATCGGCGCCCTGGCGGCGCCGGGCGATCCCTGGGTGGGCCGCGATGCGGGGCTGGCGGCCAGTCTGCCCGAGGCGGGTGTGCGGGTTACGGCATCCCCTGAAGAGAGCGTATCCGGCGCGGATGTGGCGGTGGATTTTTCGAGCGCCGCGGTCACGGCCGAGATTGCCGCGAACTGCGCTGCTGCCGGCTGCGCGCTGGTGGAAGGCGTGACGGGCATCTCCGCCGCCGGTCATGCGGCCCTCGATAAGGCTGCGACGCGGGTGCCGGTGCTGCAGGCCAGCAACATGAGCTTAGGTATTTTCGTGCTCGATGAATTGCTGCGGCTTGCCGCCCGGCGTTTGGGCGAGGAATACGACCTGGAGATCGTCGAAACGCATCACCGCGGCAAGGCCGACGCGCCTTCGGGCACCGCGCTGCAGCTTGGCCGGACAGCGGCGGCGGCCCGCGGGCGGGATTTCACAGAAGTCGCGGAGTTTCAGCGCCACGGCCAGACCGGGGCGCGCCGCAAGGGCGCCATCGGATTCAGTGCGGTGCGCGGTGGCGGGTTCTCCGGCAATCATTCGGTGCTCCTGGCCAGCGACGACGAAGTGCTTGAATTGCGGCACCAGAGCCTGAACCGCGGCGTGTTTGCCGCCGGCGCGCTGCGGGCTGCGCGCTGGCTTGTCGGGCGACCGCCCGCAAGGTACGATTTGTCCTCCGTAATGGATATGGCTTCCTCCGAGTGATTGCGGCGGGACGCTGCTTGCCCCGAACGGGGGAGACACGCTGATGCGACAAAACAGGCAGGCCGCGACGCTGGCCTTGGCGGGCGGGGCCGTGTTCCGGGGCTGGTCGGTGGGCGCCGACAGCGAGGCCGAGGGTGAGGTGGTTTTCAACACCGCCATGAGCGGCTACCAGGAAATTCTCACGGATCCTTCGTATTGCCGGCAGATCGTTACCCTCACCGTGCCGCACGTGGGAAATACCGGCGCCAACCGCGAGGATTACGAGTCGCGGCGCGCCTTCGCTGCCGGATTGGTCATCCGCGACCTGCCGGTCACGGAGAGCAACTGGCGCAAGGAAACGGGTTTTTCCGACTTCCTGCGTCGTGAGGGCGTGGTGGCGATAGCCGGCATAGATACGCGCCGGCTAACGCGCATCCTGCGCGAGGAAGGCGCCCAGCAGGGCTGCATTCTGGTGGGCGAAGGCCACGGCGAGGAAGCATTGGCCCGGGCCAAGGCTGCTCCTGGAATGGTGGGGATGGACCTGGCGCGGGTCGTCAGCGCTGACTCGGCGTACGAGTGGCCGGAGGGTTCCGACGATCCGGCGGTTGACTGGGTGATGGGCGCCGGAGAACCGAAATTCGAGCGCATCGTGGCCTACGATTACGGAATCAAGCGCAATATTCTCCGCTCTCTAGCGCGCCTGGGGCGGCGCGTGACGGTGCTGCCGGCCGAGGCGCCGGCATCCGAGGCTTTGGCGCTCAAGCCGGATGGCATTTTTCTTTCCAACGGGCCGGGCGATCCAGAACCTTGCGGGTATGCAATCGAGGCGGTACGCGAGATCCTGGATACCGGAACGCCGGTCTTGGGCATCTGTCTGGGACACCAGATTCTGGGCCTGGCCTGCGGCGCCCGCACCATGAAGATGAAGTTTGGTCATCACGGCGCCAACCATCCCATTCTGGATCTCGATACCGGCGAAGTGGCCATCAGCAGCCAGAACCACGGTTTTGCCGTAGACGAGGACAGCTTGCCCGATTCCCTGCGCGCCACGCACCGCTCGCTGTTCGACGGCACCTTGCAAGGTCTGGCCCACCGCAGCCGGCCCGCGATCGGTTTTCAGGGTCATCCCGAGGCCAGTCCGGGCCCGCATGACCTGGGCTACGCCTTTCGGCGCTTCGGCGAGATGATGGAACGCCATGCCGCGTAGGGACGACATCGAAAGTGTGCTGATTATCGGCGCGGGGCCGATCGTGATCGGCCAGGCTTGCGAGTTCGACTATTCCGGGGTGCAGGCTTGCAAGGCTCTGCGCGAAGAAAGCTATCGGGTGATTCTGGCCAACTCCAACCCGGCCACCATCATGACCGACCCGGAGACGGCCGACGCCGTCTATATCGAGCCGGTAAACGCTCGCTCGCTGGCCGCCGTGATTGCGCGCGAGCGGCCCGACGCGCTGTTGCCCACCATGGGTGGACAGACGGGGTTGAACGTGGCCCTGGAGCTGGAACGCGAGGGCGTGCTCGAGCAGTACGGCGTAGAGCTTATCGGCGCCCGCGGCGACGTGATCGACAAGGCCGAGGATCGCGAGCGCTTCCGCGACGCCATGCTCTCCATCGGGCTGGAAACGCCGCGTTCCTGGATGGTGCGCAGCGTAAAGGAAGCCATGGAGGTGATTTCCGAAATCGGCTATCCGACGATCATCCGGCCCTCGTTCACGCTGGGCGGAGTCGGTGGCGGCATAGCCAGGGGCGCCGAAGAGTTCGAACGCGCCATGGAGCGCGCGCTGGACGCTTCGCCCAGTCATTCCGCGCTGGTCGAAGAATCGGTGCTGGGCTGGAAGGAATTCGAGATGGAGGTGGTGCGCGACCGCCGCGACAACTGCATCATCGTGTGCTCAATCGAAAACGTCGATCCGATGGGCATACACACAGGCGACTCGATAACGGTTGCGCCGGCGCTGACGCTCACCGACAAGGAATATCAGCGTATGCGCGACGCATCGATCGCTGTGTTGCGCGAGATCGGCGTGGACACGGGCGGGTCCAATGTGCAGTTCGCGATTCATCCGGGCGACGGCCGCATGGTGGTGATCGAGATGAATCCCCGGGTCTCGCGCTCGTCGGCCCTGGCCTCCAAGGCCACCGGCTTTCCGATCGCCAAGGTGGCGGCCAAGCTTGCCATCGGCTACACGCTTGATGAACTGCGCAACGAGATTACCGCCGGGCTCACGCCGGCGTCCTTCGAGCCGGCCATCGACTACATCGTTACCAAGGCGCCGCGCTTTGCGTTCGAGAAATTCCCGCGCGCGGACGCCCGGCTCACCACCCAGATGAAGTCGGTGGGCGAAGCCATGTCGCTTGGCCGCACCTTCCAGGAGTCGCTGCAGAAGGCGCTGCGCAGCCTGGAGATCGGCATCGATGGCCTGAGCGAGCGCGTGGACGCGGACGATTCGGATGCGCGCGCCACGATTGGCGAGGAATTGCGCATCGCTGGCGCGGAGCGCCTGTTATACGTGGCCGACGCCCTGCGGCTCGGGATGAGCGAGAGCGAAGTCGTGGAGTTGTCGAGCATCGACCCGTGGTTCGTGGGTCAGATCGCCGACCTGGTGCGCGAGGAACAGCAAGTTCGTCAAGAAGGATTGGAAGGCTTGAGCGAAGATCGTCTGCGGCAGCTCAAGCGCAAGGGATTCGCCGACAGCCGGCTGGCGCAGTTGCTCGGCGTCGGCGAGCAGGATGTGTCCCGGCAGCGCCGGAGCGCGGGCATCCTGCCGGTGTTCAAGCGCGTGGATAGCTGCGCCGCGGAGTTTCCCACCTCCACCGCCTACATGTATTCCACCTACGAGGAAGAATGCGAGGCCGATCCGTCCGACCGGCCCAAGATCATGATTCTGGGCGGCGGGCCTAACCGGATCGGGCAGGGCATCGAGTTCGACTATTGCTGCGTACACGCGGCGCTGGCACTGCGCGAGGCGGGCTTCGAGACGATCATGGTCAACTGCAACCCGGAGACGGTTTCCACTGACTACGACACGTCCGACAAGCTCTATTTCGAGCCTCTGACGGTCGAAAACGTGATGGAAATCGTGGCGCGCGAGAAGCCCAAAGGAGTGATCGTGCAGTACGGCGGGCAAACGCCATTGCGCATCACACGCGCCCTGGACCAGGCCGGCGCGCCGATCATCGGCACCCCGCCGGACGCTATCGACCGGGCCGAAGACCGCGAGCGATTCAAGCGCCTGCTGGCGGAAGTGGGGCTCAGGCAGCCGGACAACCGCACCGCGCGCTCCGTGGAAGAGGCCGTGGAGCTGGCCCGCGAACTCAAGTACCCGCTCATTCTGCGGCCTTCCTACGTGTTGGGAGGCCGCGCCATGGACGTGATCCACGGCGAAGCGGAGTTGCTGCGCTACATGCACGACGCCGTGGCGGTTTCCAACGAAAGCCCGGTTCTGCTCGATGAATTCCTGCCGCGCGCCGTGGAGTTCGATGTGGACGCGATCTACGACGGCCAGCGCGTCCTGATCGGAGGCATCATGGAGCATATCGAGCAGGCCGGCGTGCATTCGGGTGACTCGGCCTGCTGCCTGCCGCCGGCCACCGCCAGCGCCGAGATTCAGGAAGAACTGGCCCGGCAGACCGAACAGCTGGCCCAGGCCCTGGGCGTGCGCGGCCTGATGAACGTGCAGTTTGCGCTGCAGGACGGCGATATCTACGTGCTTGAAGTCAATCCGCGGGCTTCGCGCAGCGTTCCCTACGTGTCCAAGGCGGTGGGTCTGCAACTCGCCAAGGTGGCGGCGTTGGTGATGGTGGGCAAAACGCTCGACGAGCAGGGCATAAGCGATCCGCCGCGTCCGGCTTATTTTTCCGTCAAGCAGTCGGTATTTCCGTTTTCACGGTTCCCCGGCGCCGATCCCATTCTGGGACCGGAAATGAAGTCCACCGGCGAGGTGATGGGCGTGGGCGGCAGCTTCGCCGAAGCCTACGCGCGCGCTCAGGAAGGCGCCGGCGTGGCGCTGAAGCGCGGTGGGGCGGCCTTGCTGTCATTGCGCGATGCCGATAAACCCGCTTCCGTGGAACTGGCGCGAATGCTTGAGCAGAAAGGCTTCGAGCTGGTGGCCACCCATGGCACGGCGAGCTTTCTGGCCCGCCACGGCGTGTCCTGCCGGCGCATCAACAAAGTGCGCGAAGGCCGCCCGCACATCGTGGACCTGATCTGCAACGGCGAGGTTGACCTGATCGTCAACACCAGCGAAGGCCGCGCCGCCATCCTCGAATCGCATGAGATACGCTCGGAGGCGGTGCGCAACAGCGTGACCTATTTCACTACCCTGGCTGCCGCCGAAGCCGCCTGCCAGGCCATCGACTACTTCGGCGCCGGCGCCGTGTCCTGCCTGCAGGACCTGCACGCGACCATAGCGGCATGACGCAGGTGCCCATGACGCCCGCAGGCGAGAGCGCCCTGCGCGACGAACTCAAGCGGCTGCGCAACGAGGAGCGCCCGCGGCTGGCGCGGGCCATCGGCGAGGCGCGCGCACATGGCGACTTGCGCGAGAACGCCGAATACCATGCCGCCAAGGAGCAGCAGGGTCTGGTGGAGGCGCGCATTCGCGACATCGAAGGCCGCCTGGCGCACGCGCGCGTCATTGACCTGGCGCGCATCCCCCGCGACGGCCGCGTCGTGTTCGGCGTGACCGTGGAATTGCAGCAACTCGACAGCGAGGAACGCCTGCGTTACCAGATCGTCGGCGAAGACGAGGCCAGAGTACGGGACGACGCGATTTCCTTCGTCTCGCCCATGGCCCGCTCGCTGATCGGCAAGTACGAGGGAGACGAGGTGGAATTAAGCGCTCCCGGCGGCTTGCGGTATTTCGAAATCCTGTCCGTCCACTACGAGTAAGCCCTCCCGCGCCGCTCGCGGTTGAGCATCGCCAGCGAATCCACGTCATAGTTGGCATACATATGTGCCAATATTCGCGTAATATTGGCTATTATGTATGCCAGATTACTTCCAACTCCGGCACAGTCCGTGTTTCTGTTTGGTCCGCGGGGAATCGGGAAATCCACGTGGCTGCGGCAGCGGTTCCCGCGCGCTGCGTACTACGACCTGCTGGATACCGGCGAGGCATTGCGGCTGGCCAAGGACCCGGGAGCACTGCATCGGGAACTTTCGTTGTTGCCCGAGCGCAGTTGGGTTGTCATCGACGAAGTGCAGAAGGTGCCGGAGCTGCTGGACGAGGTGCATCGCCTTATTGAACGGCACGGATTGCGTTTTGTCTTGTCCGGTTCCAGTGCGCGCAAGTTGCGTCGGGGTGGCGTGAATATGTTGGCGGGAAGGGCGGTCACCACCGCGATGTTTCCGCTCACGTCCGCGGAACTGTCGTTCAATCTGCAGCTCGAAAACGCGCTGCGCTTCGGGATGCTGCCCATGGCCGTGGATGGCGGCAATCCGGGCGACTACTTGCGCAGTTATGCGGCCACCTACCTGGAGCAGGAAGTTCGCGCTGAAGCGCTTACGCGAAATATTGGGGCTTTCGCGCGTTTTCTGGAAGTTGCCGCGCTGAGGAACGGGCAACTGACCAACGCGACCAATATCGCCCGGGAGGCAGGCGTCCATCGGCGCACCGTGGAGAGTCATTTCCAGATACTCGACGACACGCTGCTGGGATCCTGGCTGCCTGCATGGAAGCGCAAGCCCGCAACGCGCCAGGTATCGCGGAGCAAGTTCTACTTCTTCGATTGCGGGGTGGTTCGGGCGCTGACCGGCAGGCTGGCCTACCCGCCGACGCAGGAAGAACTGGGCGTCCAGATGGAGACTTTCGTTCTCAACGAAATTCGCGCCTACCTTTCCTACTCGAAGCTGGACTATCGGCTGCACTACTGGCGCACATATGACGGCGCAGAAGTGGACGCGCTGCTGGAGACCGCAAACGGCTTTCTGGCTCTGGAAATAAATGCGGCGTCCCGGTGGGAGAAACGTTACAACCGCGGCCTGCTCAGGCTTTCGGAAACGCTGGGCAAACAGCACACCACCTGCCTGGGCGTATGCACTGCAGAGCGTCCGGCCCGGTGGGGTAACGTGCTTGTGTTGCCGGTACTGGATTTCCTGAAACGCCTCTGGGATGGCGAACTGGTGCGCTGAAACGTATGCGCGGGAATCGTTGGGCAGATCATTGGACGCGGCGCGCAAAGGCCGAGGGCTGGCGCTCACGCGCGGTTTTCAAGCTGGAGGAACTGGATCGTCGCGATCGACTTTTCTCGCGCGGCGCCCGCGTCGTGGACCTGGGCGCGGCGCCCGGGGGTTGGAGCCAGTACGTGTCGCGCAAGGTGGGGCCGGGCGGCGTGGTCGTGGCGGTCGATATCGAGCCGGTAAAGCCGATTGATGGGGTGCTTGTGCTCCAGGGCGACGTGACCCGCGAGGCGGTGCTGGACCAGGTGCGCGCCGCGCTTGACGGGCAGGCCGATGCGGTGATTTCGGACCTGGCGCCGCGGCTGAGCGGGAACCGGGATTTCGACCAGGCCCGGTCGATGGAATTGGCCGTTATGGCGCTGGATGCGGCGTTGGAGTTGCTGCGGCCGGAGGGCTTGTTTGTGACCAAGCTGTTCCAGGGCGACGGGTTCGAGGAATTCCTCGCCGACGCCCGCGCTCGTCTGCGCAAAGTTCGTCTGCGCACGCCGAAAGCTTCCAGGCGGGCCAGCCGCGAGACCTACCTGGTGGGTTGCGCCTGAAGCTTGAAGATTCGCGCAACGTCCTCAAATCATCGATATGGACGCTATTACCCCGCGGTGGCGAAGCACTCCTGCGCTACAATCCGATGGCCGGTCAACGCGCAGACAGGCTGGTGTCGCCCCGCTGGCAGCAATCCTAATGAGAACAATGAACAATAACCGGAGACTGCCCTGAAGCTCGCAGGCTGCGCGCACCGAATACCGGCAATCGCCGCGGCAACAACACAATGAACAGACTCACCAAGAACCTTTTCCTCTGGCTGGTAATCGCACTGGCCCTGATGATGCTGTTGCGGCCGCTCAACGAACGCGCCGCGCAGGCCGAGGAAATCACGTTCTCGCAGTTTCTGGAGCTGGTCCGCGATGGCGCTGTGCGCGACGTGGAGATTCTTGAGGATCGCACGATTCAGGGCGAGCGCACCGGCGGGGACAAATTCGTTACCTACAGCCCGCCGTCCACGGACAATTCGGAATTGGTGCGCGAACTGACCACTAGCGGCGCGGTGGTCCGCTCCCCCAAACCTAAGTCGGACAGCCCGTGGCTGTCTTTCCTGCTTAACCTGCTGCCGTTTCTGCTGCTGATCGGCATCTGGCTTTATTTCATGCGGCAGATGCAAGGCGGCGTGGGCGGCCGCGGCGGCGCCATGTCGTTCGGACGCAGCCGCGCGCGCCTGCTCAATCCCGATCAGGCTCCGGTAACCTTCGAGGACGTGGCCGGTGTCGAGGAGGCCAAGGAGGAAGTCGGCGAAGTAGTGGAGTTCCTCAAGGACCCGTCCAAGTTTCAGCGCCTGGGCGGCAAGATTCCCAAGGGTATTTTGATGGTGGGGTCGCCCGGCACCGGCAAGACACTGTTGGCGCGCGCCATCGCCGGCGAGGCCGAAGCGCCGTTCTTCACGATTTCCGGCTCGGACTTTGTGGAAATGTTCGTGGGCGTGGGCGCCTCTCGGGTGCGCGACATGTTCGAGCAGGCCAAGAAGCAGGCGCCCTGCATCATTTTCATCGACGAGATCGATGCCGTGGGGCGGCACCGCGGGGCTGGCTTGGGCGGTGGCCATGATGAGCGCGAGCAGACGCTCAACCAGTTGCTGGTTGAGATGGACGGCTTCGCCGGCAGCGAAGGCATTATCGTCATCGCCGCCACCAACCGGCCCGACGTGCTCGACCCCGCGCTGCTGCGGCCGGGCCGTTTCGACCGCCAGGTGGTGGTTCCGCTGCCGGACATTCGCGGCCGCGAGCTGATCCTTGAAGTTCACATGCGCAAGGTGCCGGTACACGACAGCGTTTCGGCCAGCACCCTTGCGCGCGGGACGCCCGGTTTCTCCGGCGCCGATCTCGCTAACCTGGTCAACGAAGCCGCCTTGCTGGCGGGCAGGACCGGCGCCCGCACCGTCACCATGGAACAGTTCGAGCGCGCCAAGGACAAGATCCTGATGGGCGCCGAGCGCAAGTCGATGGTGATGAGCCCCGAGGAGCGCAAGCTCACGGCCTACCACGAATCCGGCCATGCCATTGTGGGCCTGAACGTGCCCGAGCACGACCCGGTGCACAAAGTCACCATCATTCCGCGTGGCCGCGCGCTGGGCGTCACGATGTTCCTGCCGGAAGTTGATCGCCACAGTCATTCGCGACAGCGCCTGATCAGCCAGATCACCAGCCTGTTCGGCGGCCGTGTGGCCGAAGAACTGGTGTTCGGCAAGGACGCGGTAACCACCGGGGCGTCCAACGACATCGAACGCGCCACCGCGATAGCGCGCAACATGGTAACCAAGTGGGGCCTCTCCCGGCGCCTGGGTCCGCTCACCTACAGCGAGGAAGATGGCGAGGTGTTCCTCGGTCGCGCGGTGACCCAGCACAAGCAGGTGTCCGACGCCACCGTGCATGCCATCGACAAGGAAGTGCGCGAGATCGTCGACACCGCCTATGAACGCGCCCGCAACATTCTCGCAGAGCACATGGAGCGGCTGCACGCGATGGCGGAAGCCCTGCTCAAGTTCGAGACCATCGAGCAGTCGCAGATCAAGGAGATCATGGAGGGGCAGGAACCCAGCCCGCCTCCGCAATGGGATCAGGGCGGCAAGAAAAAGAAATCGGCGGGCAAGAAGAGCAAGCGTTCGTCGGCAGCTCCCGATATCAGCAAGCCCGCCGAACAGCACTAAGCGCGACTTTCAAAGCGTCGCGGCGATTTCCTGGATAATTTTCCAGGCCTGGCGCACGTGGCGCTCTTCGGTGCGGGTCTGACCGACTGCAAAGCGGATCACGCGGCGGCCATCCACGGCGCCCGGCGTCAGATACAGGCGGCCATCGTCGTTGATGGCCTTTAGCAGGCGTGTATTGAGTGCATCCAAGGTCTCGGGTTTGGCGGTGGGCGGTGCGTAACGCCAGGTCACGAGCGCCAGGTTGGGGCCGGTAACGAGCTCGAAGTGCTCGGCAGCCTGGATTGCCTGCGCCAGTTCTTCGGTCCAGCGGATGTGCGCGCGAATCTTCTCCCGCAGCCCTTCGGCGCCGAAAGCGCGCAGCACGAACCATAGCTTGAGCGCGCGGAAGCGGCGTCCCAGGGATATGCCGTAATCGCGGTATTCGGTAATCTCCTCGTCGCGACTGTTCTGCAGATAGACCGGGTCGATCGACAGCGAGCGCTGCAGCGATTCCGGGTCCTTGAGAAAGTGCGCGGAGCAGTCGAAATTGGTGAACATCCACTTGTGGGGATTGAACACGAAGGAATCGGCGTGTTCGACGCCATTCAGGAGATGGCGCCATTCCGGCAGGATCAGCGCGCTTCCGGCCCAGGCGGCGTCCACGTGCAGGTAGATGTTCTCGCGTCGGCAGATGGCGCCGATTTCCGCCAACGGGTCGCTGGCGCCGGTGCCGGTGGTGCCGATCGTAACCACCACGCAGCCCGGCGCGCGGCCCGCTTGCCGATCGGCTGCAATGGCCTGCCCCAGGGCGCCGGGAACCATGCTCTGGTTTGCGTCCGTCTCGATGCTGCGTATGCAGTCCGCCGGGAAACCGGCGATGCGGGCCCCCTTGTGTACCGAAGAATTGGCCTCGCCCGAGGTGTAGAACACCTGACTGTCGAGGCTGGCCCGCGCGCGCGTCCTTTCGCGCGCTGCGAGCAAGGCGCATAGCGTCGCGCCGGACGCCGAATCCTGGATAACGCCGCGCCAGCCGCCCGGCAACCCCAGCAGGTCGCGCAGCCATTCCATCATCCGGGCTTCGAGTTCGTTGGCGGCCGGCGAGGTTTCCCAGAGCATGCACTGCGCAGCGATTCCCGCGGTGAGCATTTCGGCCAGTACCGAGGGCGAGCTTGAATTGGCCGGAAAATAGGCGAAGAACGATGGGTGCTGCCAGTGGGTAAGACCGGGCGGAATAAGCCGCTTGAAGTCGTCAAGAATCCGCTCCATCGATTCCGGCTGTTCCGGCGCGCGCTCCGGTAACATCTTCAGCAAATCGCCCGGCTGAGCTTGCGAGCGCACCGGGAAGCTCTCCACGGCTTCGAAGTAGTCGGCGATCCAGTCAACCACCTCGTGGGCGTGCCGGCGAAAGGCCTGGGTATCCAGGCCGTCAGTCATCGTCGAACCAGTCGTCGAGTTCCGTGCCTTTCAGTTCCATGATGGCGTGTTCGTTGAACGCCCGGTAGGCGGTCCAGTGCGAAATCTTGTCCTGCAGCGCGAGTTCCTGTTCCGCGTTCGCACTCTCCTCCTCCGCGCGGTACTTGGCGATCATGTTCGCCGCATAACTGTTGCAGCGTTCGAGAAATTCCTCGACGATGCGCTTTTTTTGGTCCGCCGTAGTCATCCGGTTCTCCCTAGGCTCGACCGATATACTACGCGGTGCTTGCCTGAGCGCCACCATGACTGCCTACCCCGACCTCGACGCCTATCGCCGCGCCCTGTTCGATTACGAGGACGAGTTGCTGGCCGGCATCATGCCTGCCGCGGTGGCGCGCGGCATGCCCGATATCTCCGTGAATGCCGAGACCGGGCAGGCGCTGGGCCTGCTGGCGAAGCTGATCGGCGCGCGCCGCATCCTGGAATTCGGGACGTTGGCCGGCTATTCGGGAATCTGGCTGGCTCGCGCGCTGCCGTCCGACGGACTGCTGATCACCAGCGAGCGCGAAGCTCTGCATGCGGAAATAGCCGCCGCCAACTTTCGGCGCGCCGGGGTTGAAGACCGGGTCCGGATCGTGCTCGGCGATGCCCTCGAAGTATTGCCCGAGCTCGCGCGCGAAGGGCCTTACGACCTGACTTTCATCGACACGGCGAAGGAAATCTATTGCGACGCGCTCGATTTCGCCTTGCAGAACACCCGCCCTGGCGGCCTGATACTGGGCGACAACACCGACTGTTTCGGCCAAGGCCACGAGCAACTGGCGCCCGATCATCCGGCCTACGGGATACAGCAATTCAACCGGCGCATAGCAACCGACAAGCGGCTCAAGTCCATGATTGTGCCGGTGGGCTCCTGGCTGTCCGTGTCCCTGGTGCTGCCGCACTCCGAATGATCTGCCGCCACATGCCCGCGGCCGTGCTTGCCGCCGTACTGGCGGTGTTCTCCGTGCCGCACGGTCTGGCCGGCGAAATCGTGACCGCGGCCGAGGGTGTGTATGCAGCTATCGGCTTCGGCCCGTCCAACTCCGTGGTGGTCGTGGGCGAGGATGCCGCAGTTCTCATTGACGCGCACCATTCCGCCGCTACAGCCGAGCGGGCCGCCGCTGCCTACCGCGAAGTGATCGATCTGCCCTTTGCAGCCGTGATCTACACTCATGGGGACCGCAGCCACGTGGCGGGCGCGGCCGCGTTCACCGGACGCCTGCTCTGGCCCGACACCTATGCCCGCGGCAATTTCTCGCTACGCAGCGTGGCGACCAGCGTGGAAGCGCTCAGGCGCCGGCAACGCCAGCGGGGGCTGCTGCTGGACCGCAGGCAACGCTCCGCTCCGCTCATCGATCCTCTGCCGCAGGATGTGGACACCGGAAATCGCTATCTACCGCCCGACAAGCTGATCCATGGCGACCGCTACCGGCTGCGCGTTGCTGGAATGACACTGGAGCTGATCGCGGCTCCGGGCGAGGCCGAAGATCACCTTTACGTGTGGCTGCCCGAGCGCCGGGTGCTGATCACCGGGGCGAACTTTCATTTCGGATTTCCCGGCAGCCTCGACGGCATCGGCAATGCCGCTACCAGCCTTGAAGTATGGGCCCGCAGCCTGGATCGGATGCGCGCCGAGGGCGCCGAGGTGCTGATTCCGGGACATACAAAGCCGCTGTTCGGCGCCGATACGATTCAGCGCGCGCTGGCCGACTATGCTGCGGCGCTGCGCTTTGTGCGCGACGCGACGCTGCGGGGCATTGACGCCGGTTGGGGACCCGACGAACTGGCGGCCACGATTCGCCTGCCGGCGGAACTTGCCGACAGCCCCGTATTGGAGGAAACTCACGGCACCCTGGAGTGGGCCGTGCGCTCCGTTTACGCGCGGCACATGGGGTGGTTCGACGGCGAACCCGCCGCTCTGCTGCCGTTGTCGCCGCGCACTCTCGCCTGGCGCCTGCACGAACTGGCCGAATCGAATATCTCGCTCGACGCCGCGCTGGATGGAGCGCTGCTGCTGGAAGATTACCGCTGGGCCGTCTATCTGGCCGATCAGCTTATGCAGATCAGGCCGGAGGACCCGCGCCACGCCGAGCGCAAGGCCCGGGCCCTGGAGGGCATGGCGCAACAGGCGGTCAATCCGCAGGCGCGCAACTACCTGCTGTCCGTCGCCAAGGAGCTGCGCCTCGACGAGGATTGACTCGCAGCGGGCCTCGGCAGTTTGCGGGCCAGGATCTTGAGGCCGCGAACGGCGGTGGCGTAGCTATTGATCGGTGTGCGGCGTGTCCGAGCCCGTTTGGAACTCCGCTACGCTCAGCAGCGAGCACTTGAGCCCGGTGTCCAACACGCCGACCACTTCGCCGGTGGCGATGTTCCGGCGCTGCAGCCGTCCGTGCAGGAAGTTGCTCATGTAGAAATGTTCGCCGTCCAGGGCCGGAGTGGCGCGCGTCCAGCCGCTCTCGAAAGGCGCGTCGTAGCTCTTGAGAACCTCTCCGCGCGCATCGAAAAGGACGGCTCCGAAGCCGCAGGCCATCAGCACTTCGCCGCCGGGAAGCAAGCCTACGCCATAAGTGCGCATGGCGTCGTCCTCGCCGAAAGCGGCGAAGTCGGGAAGCTGCTTGCGCGCGCGTGTGTCGTAGCGGCAAACCCGCCGGCCCGCTTCCGAAACGTAATACACAGTCTTGTCGTCCGCGCTCAGGGCCAGGTTGCTGACGCAATGCCGCCCGCCGCGCCCGCCGTCGATCTCGACCTCGTGGAAGTGCGCTGTTTCAGCGCCGGTATTGAACCGGATCAGCTTGCCGTCGCCATACCGATCCTTGATCGGCGCTCCGTAGAGGGAATGAACGCCGGTCAGGATGTCGCCATTACGCGCCAGGACCATGTTGCCGTAACGGCGCTCCGGCAGGTAGCTGCCCAGGCGGCGCCATGCGCCGTCGGCGCCGCAGGCGAGGATGCTGTTGCATTGCGGGTTGGTGGCGTAGAGGCGCTGATCGTTGGGGTTGAAGAGCAGACCCACGAGCATTCCTTCCTCGCCGGTTCGAAGCTCGCGCTTGACGTTGAAGTGCCGGTCGTAGTGCACAACTCGGCACTGTCCCGAAATGCCTTTGCGGTAATCGATGCTGCCTTGGTCGATCTCATTGAGCACCAGGAACAGATCGCCCGGCTGCAAGGCGCTTGGGCTGGCGGCGGCGGGGGGCGGCATGGCGTTGCGGTGCGGGTTGTTGTTCCCGGGCGCTAGGCGCCGCCGTTTAGCCGGAGATCCTTGGCCATCTTGGGCGCCGTGGAATTCGTCCAGCCCTCCACGCGCTTGTTCACCAGGAAGGCCCGGGACTGAAAGTGCGAGGGAATGACCGGGAAATCCGCCATCACCTGCCGCTCGATTTCACGCAGATACGCGATGCGCTCATCGGCGCTGCGTATGGTGTCGGCAATCGCCAGACGGCGGTCGATCTCGGGGCTGGCGTAGCCGGAATAGTTCCGGAAGCTGTCGCCCTGGATCAGCGCGAAGAACGATACCGGGTCGGAGAAGATGGCGTAATAGGTGAGCCGCATCACCTCGTATTCGCGTGTCGCGGCCTTCTTCATCAAAGCCCTCATGCCGGCGGTTTCCAGCTCGGCCTCCACTCCGGCCTGCTTCCACATCGCGCGATAGGCCACGGCCAGCCGGCGATCCCTTTCCAGCGGCGAGAACAGAAACGTGAACTTGAGCGGATTGCTGCGGTTGTAGCCGGCTTCATTCAGCAGCCGCCGCGCCTCGGCAAGCCGCTCGCCCGCATCCATCCCGGCGTACGCCGGAAGCTGCGGCGGGCTTTCCCAGATGGCCGGTGGAACCACCGAATAGGCAGGCTCGTCGCCGGTCTTGAGCAGTTTCTCCACGATCACGTCGCGGTCAATCGCCAGCGACAGCGCTTTGCGCACCCGAATGTCATCAAACGGCGGCTGGGTGTTGTTGATCGACAGGTAGCCGAGACCGATTCCGCGCGCAATCTGGAACTCCTCAGGGCGGCTCTCAGCGAGGTTCTCGTACTGGTTGAAGGGAATATTGAGAATCACGTCCAGTTCGCCGGCCAGGAAACGCTTCATCGACGTGGTGGGCGAGGGCACCGGGTAGTAGAACACTTCGTCGATCGATACCGCATCCGCCGAGTGGTAGTGCGGGTTCCTGACCAACTGGTAGTAGGTGTTGGTCACGACCTTGTTGAGCATGTAGGCGCCGTTGGTGACCATGGTGCCCGGCTGGGTCCATTTCCTGCCGTGCTGCTCGATAACATGCGCCGGCACCGGGGCGTTGCTGTAGGAAGCCAGCAAGCCGATGAAATAGGGCGCCGGGCCTTCCAGGGTTATCTCCAGCGTTGATGGATCGATCGCCCTCACGCCCAGCGAATCGACGGGCTGTTCGCCCCGCGCGATGGCCGTCGCGTTCAGAACCGGGAACAAGGCGCTGGCGCCGCGCGTGCCCGACTCGGGATCGAGCATCCGCTTGAACGAATACACGAAGTCCCCGGCCGTGATCGCCTGGCCGTCCGACCATTTCGCGTTGTCTCGCAGCCGGAACACATACACCGTGCCGTCCTCGGAAACGCTCCAGCTTTCCGCCATGCCGGGCTGGGTTGCGCCTTCCGGGGTCCGCGAGACCAGGCCTTCGAACAGGTCGTACATGATGGCGCCCGCCGAGTTGCCCACCACGTATTGCGGATCGAAAGTGGGCAGTTCGTCATTGGTGCCGCGCCGCAGCACCCCGGCGTACGCTTCCGGCGCCGCAAGGCAGAGCAGCAACGCTGCCGCAAGCGCCCACTGAATAGTCTTTGATTGTGCGAATTGCATGAAGATCACTTTTTCTTGCGCTCCGGTAGCCTGCCAGCGAGCCGGGCGCAGCCCTTGCCTGCGCACTAGCCAGACGCCCGTTTGCGAGCGCCGATTCCAGCAAAGTTTATAGCGAGTCTTCGCCGCCCAAGTCAAGCGGAAAAACCGAGGGGTAAAGAGAAATCACAACCGCCGCAACCGCCCGCTATCAGCATCGCTCAAAACAGCAAAATGCCTGCGGGGAAGGAACCCTAGAGGGTTACACTAGTTGTTCGAAGTTGACGGCTTTGGGGCAGAAGGGGGATCCAAAAATGCATGTAAGGAAAAAGGTTCTCGCCTCGCTCGTTATTTTGAGCGGAAGTTTTGCCCTGGCGTCCTGCGCGCCGGAAGCTGGCGATAACGGACCATCGAGTGACGCTGTTGCAGCGTCGAAGATCAGCTATGACGAGGGCCAGCGGGCGTTTCGAGAGCGCAATGTCGCTGACGCCGTCACGCACTTCCGGGCCGCAATCGACCTCGACCCCAACAACACCCAGGCGCACGAGATGTTCATCTTTGCCTCTCAGGACCTGGGCAGATCGGAAATCAGCGCCGAGCTGGATGAAAGCGCCCGCAATGCGGCAATGAAGGCCGCCGCGGATGAGTCCTTTGAGAGTCTGCTTGCTCTCTACCAGGAATGGTCGCAGGACTCGCCCGATAGCGCAGCCTACAAGTGGGCGATCGGTCAGCTCTACATGTACCGGGATTATGACAAGGTCAGGCAGTACACGAACGAGGCGATCGCCCTGGATCCGGGCCTTTCCGACGCCTACGCCACTTTGGCGCTCATGGCTGACGTGAGCGGAGACAAGGAACTGCAATTGGAGCTGCTGAAAAAGGCGGCGGAAACCTCGCCGAACAGTCCCGACAATGCGTTCTACTACGCCGCGGCACTGCACCAATCCGACCCCGCGTCAGGGCGAGAGAAGTCCCTCGAACTTGCCGAGCGATTCCCCGACAGCGAGCGCGGCGCGCAGGCGCTCTACTGGCTTGCCTACCGCACCGAGGATCGCGAAGAGAAAATTGCCCTCTACGAGCGGCTGCGCGCGACCTACCCGCCCGAAGAGTTTGATTGGTCCGCTTCGGGAATGAGTCTGCTGGCGGACCTGTATTCCGAATCGGCGCCGGACAAGGCCCTCGCCATTGCCGAGCAGATGGTTGCGGCGACAGCCGAAGATCCGGATAGCTGGAGTGCCGGGATCTGGAACGAGCGGCTTGCGTTTCAGCAAAGCGTGATAAAAGGCAGCGAACAGATCGCCGCCGGAGAATTTCAGCAGGCCGTGGAATTGCTGCAGGAGACAACGATTCCGCGATTCGTCAACGCCGATGTGTTCCACGAAACCAGAGCCAGGGCGTTGGATGGCGCCGGTCACACCGTCGAAGCCTATGAGTATCTGCTTCCACTGGCGGCGAAGGAGCCGACGGACGCGGTGCGGGCGGCGACACTCGTTTACGCAGAGAAACTCGGTAAAGGAGACGAAACAGTCAAGGCCGAGATCAGGGATGTGCTGGAAGCGAACGCGGAGGAGCTTGAGGACTACTCCTTCGAGCGCTACGACAACGGCGAGCAGGTATCGCTATCCGATTTCAGGGGCAAGGTCGTGCTCCTGAACTTCTGGTATCCGTTCTGCGGACCCTGCCGCGGCGAAAATCCGGAACTGCAGAAAGTTCTGGAGAAGTACGGCCCCGAGGGATTCGAGATTCTTGCACTCAACGTGCACCCGGAAGAAGACCAGTTCGTCCTGCCGTACGCTACCGGCAACGGATTCGATTTCATCCAGTTGCGCAGCAATATGGAGTTTGCCCAAGCGGAGTTCCAGGCCCGAGGCATGCCGACAAATTTCCTTCTGGATATTGAGGGGCGCCAAGTCCTCCGACTCCCCCCGATCACAGGAACGCAAGTCAGGACACTGGAGCTCCAGATTGAATCGCTATTGTCCGAAAAGCGCGCGGCAGAACGACTGATGTCGGACGTTGTGGCACCGCCCCCCGAGCAGACGGAAGTCGAAAAGCCGGGTCATGCCGGAGTAATCGCGTCTGTCAATCCGAGCGAATTGCAGGCCGGTGCGCAAGCCTTCATGACCATTGAGTTGGAACTGGTTCCGGGCACGCACGCAAACTCGGACTCGCCGGCGGATTCGGCGTTGATTCCGACGACGTTTTTCCCCGACTCGGTGGAAGGCGTCGCGTGGGAACAGGTGATCTATCCGCCGCCGACCGAAGTCATCGAGTGGTACTCCGTGGATCCACTGCCGGTTTTTGAGGATGGCGCCGTTATACAGGCCCGCCTGACGGTCGAGGAAGATGCCGTTCCAGGACAGCTCGACCTATCGGGCCAACTGCGCATTCAGGTTTGCGATGCCGACTTTTGCTATCCGCCGGAACGCGTGCCGGTTACGGCAGCCATTACCGTGATTGACCAGGAAATCCCTTCCCGCGAAGCTTCCTGATCGCGCGATGCCGATGACACGCCCCGCCGGGGCGTGAAAAAAGATAGCCAGCGAAACCCTCCGGACGTTCAGCGGCTTTTCGCCACCGCCTCAGTCACGGTCGTAATAGTCGTCGTCATCGTAGTAGTCGTCATCATCATAGTAGTAGCCGGTGATGAAAACGAAACTGAAACTCACTTCACTGTCCAAGGGACTAGGCGCAATTCCGGGGGCGCCCGCCATGCGCATGCCGGAGCGCTGCAGCGCGGATATGGTAGCGGCACATCTATCGCCTTGCTGGACCAATAACCCGACCGAAGAGGTCACGCTCGAATTGCGCACTGTGATGGTGCCATCGGGGTTTGTTACGCAACGGAAAACGGCAACTCTGTCCGGACGGTAAATCTGCGCGTTTGCCCCTGAGGTGAGCAGTCCGGTAACGGCCGACAGCGACAAGACAGCGACTAACCCCGCAGCAACCAGAAGTATCGTCTTTCTCTTCATAGGAACTCTCCTGATATGAGGCCCATTTGTCCACATATCCTAGCATGGCCATGAATTGGCTTTGAGCGCTGCGAGTACGTCATGAAGCGACTCGACCACTTCGTGTCCTAATCGGCGCAAATTCGAGGTCGGAACGACAAGATCCGGCACCTGAAACACATAACAGCCCGCCGCTGATGCCGAACGCACACCGTTGGCGGAATCCTCCAGCGCCCAGCACCGATCAGGTCGTACGCCAAGCCGTTGCGCTGCCGTGATATACGGTTCGGGCGCGGGCTTGCCTTGCTCAACGTCATCCCCGGCCACAACGACTGAGAAGTAACCGCTGAGTCCTGACAGAGCAAGTTTGGTGGCGGTCAGACTTGAATGGGTCGAGGTAGCGAGAGCGCACGGAAGTTCTCGCTTGTTGGCATACCTCAGCAGTTCAACCGCTCCGGGCTTCACATCCGCGGGTCGGTTTTCCAAGTGGTCATTTCGGCGCTTCAGCCAAGCGGAGTGAACAGCCTCCCAAGGAAAGTCGGGACAATGGCCGTTGCGCAGAATCTTCTCGGTGTCCGAGCCGGTGGTTCCTATGCAATCTGCATAGACTGTCATGTCGGGAGATTGCCAGCCGGCGTCGCGGCACGCTTCTTCAAAAGCGTCTCGATCAAGGCGCTCGGTGTCGAGAAGGAGCCCGTCCATGTCGAAAATCAGGGCGTCGGGATTTGACCTCTGCTGGCGCGAGAACATATCCGGATGCCGTTGTCTGTCCTTTGCAGCAGTTAGGCATTCGGTGTAGATAATTCAGGATCAACTGACAGTGGCACCAACATCGCACCGTGTGCCATGATCGTCCTTCCTATCGTTGCGCCGCCCATACTAGCCACGAGTGCGATGCAACCAACTTATACGGAATTGACCCGCCTACGCTTCTCCTTGAACAAACACTATTCGCTGGGGGAACATCGGTCTCAGCATTGAAAGAAGTGCCATGAGCAAACAGAGATACTGCTCTGAGTTCAAGTATGACGCCTTGCCGTTCGCGCGGCGGGTCATCAGCAAGGACGGTGCGTGAAAGCTCGATTCTTCGACGCCGACCGCTGGTCCGAGCGCTTGGCGGGGGCGCTTGCGGCGCTAGCGCGGGGCCAAGAGCCCTATCTTCAGGAATATTGGCGGACGTATCCTCGTAAGCGGCAAATTGTCGGCGGTAGAGACGAAACACTGTTTCCGCTGGACGACCTGCGCATGGTCTATGCTGACGCGCGCCGCTGCGGAAGGCTCGACAAGGAAGCGGAGTACGCTCCCCTTTGCGCGCTGCTTGATCCGGCACGGTACGCTCTACTCTCGCACCCAAAGCTTGAGCGTATCGTAGCATCCGGCCGGAACATTGGAGAGAACGACTTTTGGATGCAGCTTGTGAACTCAGGGGTGTCGGTCTCTGCGGGGGACCTGATTGCCGGGTTGATGGCGCGGGCCGCAGAGTGCTCCGGAGACGGTTTTCGCGCGGCCGCTCTGGAACTGAACGCTTTTCTGTCGCCGATCGGACACGAAGGGGCGGCGGAAGTGCTGCGCGACCTTGATGAGGGTTGCGACGCGCTGCTGTTCTACGGCCTGACCGTGAGAGAGAGGATAGAAATCGGAAACGGCATGGCGATTCTTCCGTACGGGGAAGTGCGGCGCTTCGTGGGCCGGGAACCGATCGAAAAACTCGCACCGCAAGGCGCCGGTTTCCACGAGTGGCGCTCCGTGGGCGCAGTCATAACACCGTTCCAGTGGCGACCGGTTTTCCGTCTGACCGGCAACTTGAACGAACCGGTGCGTTGCCCACCGGCAGATTTTTTTCCGGATGCTCGGAAGTTCCTGGACCTGCTTGCCGTGAGCCACGAAGCGGCTGTGCTGCCTATCGCAAAGATTCCGAATTGCATCGACAGTTCGGCGGCTCGTCTTTTCGGTATGGAGAGCGATGGTCCAGGAGCGCACAAGACGGGGATGGCTGATCGATTCGACGGGTTTGCCGAATGTCCGGAGCTAAATCCGTCGGCGTTCGACGAGGCGCGGGAGGCCTTCGGAAATAGCGGAAGTGAGGCATATGGACGACTGGGGCCTTTCGTCGTGCGGCTGGCCGAGGCGCTTGGTCGGGACGGGCGTCTTGGAATGGGCGACAAGATCGTAGACGTCGTGATCGCGCTGGAGGGCATGTTCGACTTGCCAAAATGGAAAAAGCGTCGAAAGTTGGAAGCACGGGTTTCCGGCTTTCTCGGAGCCGATGCTGACGATAAGCAAAAGATTAGCGAAGCCGTCGGAAATCTGTATAACGCCCGCTCTGATATTGTTCACAGTGGGTCGAGCGAGGCGTCGTCGTTCAAGAACGGCGCGGCATTCGTCACGGGGTTCACCCTCGCCAGGAGGTCGCTTTTCAAGTTGCTGCGCGAGGGTACCCCGGAGAATTGGGACGAGTTGGCCACTGCGGACGAGTGACCGATGGGCGAATCAGGGATTGTATGAACTCGGGGCCGCCCGCGACTCCTTATGCCGCCCACCTCTCTGACAGCGCCTCGGCTTGTTGCAGAACAGTTTGCACGGCGGCCGCCCGCAGATCGGGCGGATAGCCGTGCTTGCGAAGGATACGCTTGACCAGGACCCGCATTCGGGCGCGTGTGGACTCGCGATGCTGCCAGTCCACAGATGCGTTGCTCCGCAGGCTGTTCAGCAGTTCTTGGGCGATGACGCGGAGGTGTTTGTTGCCCATGACCTCGACCGCGCTCTCGTTCTGGGCCAGGGCGTCGTAGAAGGCGATTTCGTCTTGGCTGAGGCCTTCTTCCTCGCCGCGCTTGTGGGCGGCGCGGATGTCCTTGGCGAGCCTGATCAGTTCCTGAAGGACCTCCGCTGTCGTGAGGGCGTTGCTGTGGTAACGGGCGATGGCTTCCTGAAGTCGCTCGGAGAAAGAGCGGGTCTCGACGACGTTTACGCGGCTTCGGGAGCGCAACTCGCCTTTGATGAGCTTGCGCAGCGCCTCCAAGGCGAGATTCTTCTTGGCCATTCCCTGAATTTCCGCCAGAAATTCATCAGAGAGAATGGAAATGTCCGGGGTGTCCAGTCCTGCGGCTTCTAGAATATCGACGATCTCGGTTGAAACGACGGCGCGGCTGACGATCTGCTGGACGGCGAGGTCGCGTTCGGCTGACGATTTGGCTGTGCCGGGCGCGCTTTTGGCGAGCGCCGCGCGCACGGTCTGGAAGAAGCCTACTTCGTCGCGAATGTCTCGCGCCGCATCGCTGGCAGCCGCGAGTGCGAACGCCTTGGTGAGCGCCAGCACAGCGTCGTTGAAGCGGCGATGGACACGCTTCTTGCCGTCCTCCGTAGATTGCTTGGCGGCGTCGCGTTGCTGCATGGCCAGAACCCACTCGATGGCGCCAGCAAGGACGGCCAGTCGTTCCTGAGGCGAGCCCGAAAGCCCCTTGCGGTAGTCGAAACCGTGGAACATGGCGCTCACGATCTCGTGTTTCTCCCGCATCAGCGCGACGACTTGAGCCTCATCGATACCGGCATGCTTCCGATCCTCGCGTGAATACTGGCCGAGGGCGGATTTCAGGTTCTGCGCAATGCCGATGTAGTCCACGATCAGCCCGGCCGGCTTGTCGCGGAATACACGGTTGACGCGGGCGATAGCCTGCATCAGCCCGTGCCCCCGCATCGGCTTGTCGATATACATCGTATGCAGGCTCGGTGCATCGAAACCGGTCAGCCACATGTCCCGCACGATCACCAGCTTGAGCGCGTCATCCGGGTCCTTTATCCGCTTGGCAAGCAGTTCCCGGCGCGCCTTGCCCCCTATATGCCGTTGCCAGTCCTTTGGGTCCGAAGCAGCGCCGGTCATGACGATCTTGATCTTGCCTTTCTCGTCATCGGCACTGTGCCAGCCAGGCCGCAGTTTGACGATTTGGTCATAGAGCGCGACGCAAATTCGGCGGCTCATGCAGACAATCATGGCCTTGCCGTCCAACCCGGCAACTCGGGCCTCAAAGTGCTCGACGAGATCCCGGGCAACCAGACGCAGACGCTTCTCCGTGCCGACGACCGCTTCGACGCTTGCCCATCTGCGTTTGAGCCCCTCCTGGCTGCTTTCGTCCTCGTCTTCGGTTAGCTCCGCGATCTTGTCGTCGAGCTTCGGCTTTTCGTCCTCGTCGAGCTCGATGCGGGCGAGCCGGCTCTCGTAGTAGATCGGCACCGTCGCGCCGTCCTCGACACCGCGGTTGATGTCGTAGATATCGATGTAGTGGCCGAATACGGCCGGGGTGTTTACATCGTCCTTCTCGATTGGCGTGCCCGTGAAGCCGATGAAGGAGGCGTTTGGCAGAGCATCGCGCAGATACTTGGCGAAGCCGTAGGAGATTTCCCCGGTCTGGCGCGCCACCTTCGCACGGAAACCATACTGGCTGCGGTGCGCCTCGTCGGCGATGACCACGACGTTGCGGCGGTCGGTGAGCACCGGGTATTCGGACTCGCCGTCCTCGGGCGCAAACTTCTGAATGGTCGTGAACACAACGCCGCCAGCAGCCCGGTCCAAGGCCTTCTTTAAGTCCTCACGGCTTTCGGCCTGTTGCGGGGTCTGACGGAGCAGGTCGCGGCACATCGAGAACGTGGCGAATAACTGATCGTCCAGATCATTGCGGTCGGTTATGACAACAATGGTCGGGTTCTCCATCGCCGAATCGGCGATGATCTGTCCGGCGTAGAACACCATGAGAAGGCTCTTTCCCGATCCCTGGGTGTGCCAGATCACACCGATGCGCTTGTCGCCCTCATCCTGCGATGCGACCGAAGGCAAGCCAAAGTCGGCTGGGTCCTCGCCCACACTCGCCGCAAGTTTTGGCAGGGCGCGTAGGGTGGACGCGACCGCGCGACGCACCGCGTGGAACTGATGATAGCCGGCCACGATCTTCACCAGCCCAGCGCCGGTGTCGCCGAACACGGTGAAGTCCCGGATCAGCGCGAGGAACCGGGTTTTCTCGAATACGCCCTTGATGACGGTTTCGAGTTCCGGCGAGCCCTTCGGGGCGATGGTGGAGCCGTCCACCGTGCGCCACGGCATAAATCGTTCAATACTGGCCGTCAAAGAGCCGATGCGCGCCTGAACTCCGTCCGAGGTCATCAGCGCGGCATTGGTGCGAAACAGGGAAGGAATTTCGTCCTTGTAGGTCTGGAGTTGGTTGTACGCCCCGTCGAGCGTGGCACTCTCGTCGCCGGGGTTCTTCAATTCGATCACGGCCAGCGGCAAACCGTTGACGAATAACACAACGTCGGGGCGACGGTTTTTCTGTCCCTCGATCACGGTGAATTGGTTTACCGCGAGCCAGTCGTTTTCATCGGGAGCATCAAGGTCGATTAGCCGGACGGCATCGCCGCCGAAGCTGCCGTCTTCCCGGGCAACCTCAACGGGAACTCCTTCGATCAGATAGCGATGCAGTCGGCGGTTTTCCTCGACGAGCGAAGGCGTTTCTGACTGCCGCAGCTTGCGGAGAACGTCCTCCAGTGTCTCGCCGGACAGGTGCGGGTTGAGTCGAGCGAGTGCCTTGCGGAGCCGGCCGTCCAACAGCACCTCGCCGTGGCTGCCGCGCTCCGGTGTAGCGCCCTCCGGGCCGATGTCCGGCCCGTGCAGCTTGGTGTAGCCGAGTTCGCGAAACCACTCGAGCGCGGCGTCTTCGACCTCGGTTTCAGATACCGCGCTCATTCCGCAGGGGCTTTCAACAGATTCATGACGAGGCGGGTCATCAGGTCCTTGTTGGCTGGGGCGCTCTCGGCGATCAACAGCGTGAGCGCGGTCAACGCGCGAGGGTCGAGCCGGTGGCGGATACCCTCCTGCTGCATGTAAAGCAGAAACAACAGGGCGCCGATGCGCTTGTTGCCATCGGTGAAAGGGTGGTCCTTGACGACGAAGTAGAGCAGGTGCGCCGCTTTTTCCTCGCGGCTGCGATAGAGAGGTTCGCCGAACATGGTCTGTTCGATATTGCCGAGTATGGCGGCGAGTGCGTCGCCGCGAAGATTGCCGAACAGCGTGGTGGCTTCGCCTTTCTCCGCCAGGTCGCGTCTGAATGCGGCCACGGCGCCCAGTGCTTGGTCGATGTCCAGCGCGCTTGTGGCGGGCCGTGCGCCGGATGGCTGCCGGAGCCGGTCCTCGTCATATTCCAGCAGCAGGCGCCAGGTAGCGGCGTAGCCGGTAATGAGCTCAAGCACGGCATGCCCGGTCTCGTCTACCAGCGCCTGACTCTTGAGTGTTCGAGCCAGTAGGTCGAGCGTTTCTCGCGCTTCGTCGAGCCCGCGCTCGGCCAATCGGCGCTCGTTTGCGGTGAAGCCGCGCACCAGATGCTCGCGCACGGTGCGCGTCGCCCATTGGCGGAACCGCACGCCGCGCTTGGAGTTGACGCGGTAGCCGACCGAAATGATCGCGTCGAGGTTGTAATGTTTCACCCGGCGCCGCACCTGCCGCTTTCCCTCCGTTCGAACTACTAAGAAATCCTTAGTAGTTGCCTCAGCTTCCAATTCACCGCTGGAGAACACATTCCGCAAGTGCATAAGCACGTTTTCCGGCGTCGTTCGGAACACGGTCCCCATGTCGCGCTGCGATAGCCAAACCGTCTCCTGCTCCAGGCGCACATCGACGCGCACCTCGCCGTCGGCGCTCTCATAGACCAGGATCTCGCCGCCGGGTACGGCGGTCGGGGTATCGTCATTCATCGCTCCAAAGCCCTCCTTGACAAGCACCGGGACCTGCCCCACCGAGCCACGGTGTGGATGAACCTGTGGGCGACCATTACGGTTCGAATGGTCGATATTCGATAAGGACGGACTGGCCGACGATGTCGACGATCGCGACCGTCCGTTCCGTGCCATGGGCGTCTGTCAGCCGTATCGGTTTGCCGAGGAGAAATGGTACGGGTTGCTGCCGTCCCTCGTCGATCGCGATATTGTCGGCGTAAAGATAGGTTCGATCGGAATTATCGCGTATCGGGTTCAGCCGTCCGCGCAGGCCAGGAAGACGCCCCGTGCCCTGAGTAAAGATCACCGCGCCGCCGGCCCCGAGCGGTTCGAGTTCGAGCAATAGACCGCCCCGATTCGGGGTCCACGCGCGCTTCAGTCCAGCCCGATACCGCCGCCCAGCGGCATAGACCGTCATCGGCAGGTGCGTCGTATAGAGGTCCAGCGCAGCTTCGCCGGTTTCGTCGGTGAATGCCTGCACCCACGTCTTGTTGGGAAAGAGCGCAAGGACCTCGATTCCGGCGAGCGGTTCACCGCCGGAATGCACCGTAACCGTGGCGTCGGCGGGAACAAGCTCAAGCTTTGCAGCCGGGATGCGCAGCACCAGACTCGACTCATCCACGATCTCATATTGCGGCGGCATGCCGGTGGCTTCTTCGGTTTCCTTGCGAATGATCGACACGCCGTCGCCCCGGCGTTCCATCAGGTATCTGCGATGATCAGATCCCGCCACCCTGGCAACGGGGATGCGGCCGAACACGGAAGCGATTGTTTCGTTGCGGGTGGCCTGACTGGCTTCCATTCCTTCGATAGTCATGCCGTTGGGAAGCCGGCCAGGCGAATCGATCTCCAGGCGGTCCTTGAACATGGATAGACGGATCATTCGCGCGGACATGGAATAGTCGCGATGCGCAACGGCATTGACCACCGCCTCGAACACGGCGGCGCTGCTGTACTGCGGCACGTCCTCCCTCTCCGGTGTCTTGCGCGCGGAAACGCGCATGTTGCGCACGACGAACTTGACCGCATCCGCGATCTATGCAGACAGCGGGCCAACGATTTCCTGCGCGTCCAACTGACCCGAGGCGCGATCCGATCCGCGATAATGCGTCGCCAAGATCGTCGCTTGAGGCAGCCACTCCTGCGGTGACGGGGTACACAGCAATACGCCGGCCACCGTTGCCCTGTCCACGCCGGCGTCGTCTTCCGCCAGCAGGCGGAGATTCCGCAATCCACGCCGCGGCTCCGTCGCCCCGGCCACGCTGAGCAGCGGCTCCCAGAGGCGTTCATCAAGCGTTTCGAATCCGGTCTCCGGCACAATCTGCCTGTCAAACCAGAAATAGCGGTTCCGCGCTCGATTTTGCGCCAGCCTCAGGCTCTCATCTCGCAAAAGACGCCGCTTGCTTGCGCCAACTCGGATGTATGCCTGTCCACTTCGTTCATGCAGAGCCTCACCGCGCGGCACGGCGACCAGCACGAACGCCTTGCCATCCAGTTCCCGATGATGGCCATCCACGCGCAACGGCGGCTCAAGTGAGTCCTTGCCGACCTCGACAAGCAGGCGATCCAGAGCGACCATCTGTTCTCGCGACATGCCCTGGATCGTTCCTTCGTCGGTCACCCCACACAGCACGATGCCACCGTCCGCTTTGGCGAACGCGCCCAACTCGTCGGCGAGATCGTCTCTGCGCGGACCGGTGGGCGTGTTGCCGCTGAACGCGATCTGCTTGAATTCCCACCGGCTGTCCTCGCCTAGGCGAAGCTGGCGGCGAATATCTTCGTCCCGGATCGTCATATGACGGTCTCTATAGAGGCTTCGGCCTCACGTATGCGGATTTCTCCGGACATGAGTTTCGGTAGGAGGAGGTCGCGAAGTTCCGCGAGAGTTCGACTATTCAGATTGTTTTTTACCGCAAGTTCCACGATCGGGCCGATCCATTGACCAAGTAACTCAAGGACATTTGCGGGTGGGCAGATCGCTATCGCTTCTCTCAAGTGCCGCCGCTGAATGTGTCCCATGGTTGTCGCCTTAGAGGCTGCGATTGCTTGAAACTCCTTCAAGTGATGGTGAATCCACTGACTAAAGAACCACGACGGGAATCTGTCCGAAGTCACCTTAAACAGATGCTGGTTGAGTGCTCCGTCGCCATTCGTCCAGAACTTCGCAAGCAAACTACCGGACCAAGAGAACAGGAAGTCTCCGTCCCTTACGGTGTATTTGTGAGGGATATCGCGCGATGCCCGGGTTGTTTTGGCCGTTATGCCTCCGCGCAGCTCGGCAATCTTGATGACCGGTAGGCTGCCACCTGTGTCGGAGGCTGGAAACTTCTGCAGAGCCAAGCCGTTGAGAAATTCTGCTATTTCGTCAAGGGGTGCTCTTGTCCACCCGACCGGCTTGCCCTCGTCGTCCAGAGCGTCGGGGAACAGTTCCCAGAGTTCGGGCGCGAGGTAGGGAGCGCGCCCTTCGGCCTTGGCGCGCGTGGGGCCGAAATCGACAAACCAGTCCTTGAAAATCGCCCGCGCCATTGCTTCTAGCGTCTCGTTCATGCGGCGGTTCAGTTCGATTTTGTCGTCCAGCGTACCGAGGATGTGGGCGATCGCGCGTTGTTCAGCAAGTGGCGGTATTGAAACATGCAACTTTTCGAAGCAGCCAGTTGGAACTCGCTGGCGCCCCGAAGTGCCGGTCATCTGTCCTACAGCGAAACTTCTAACATCGGGCGACTTGGCGAGGTAATGAACATACTCAGAGTCGCTTACGTCAGCTCGGCCACGCAAAACGATGAATTCTGTGGAGCCGTGTGCTGGACCGTTGTCGTCTGGAAAAGATGAATCGAATCTAGAGATCTTTCCGTTTTCGAGGCAGGGCGTAATGCGGGCCATGAGTGTGTCTCCCGGCTCAAAGCGGGAGCCTCCTCCGGCGTAATCACGCTTAGTGATTGCTCGAACCGAGCGCGTTCCTGGGGTCAGTAGCGCCATTTCGACGTGGGGATAAGTGTGACCGCGCTTCAAAATAACAGGTGGGTTTATGGTTATGGCTTTACTAAACGGAAGGACTCGCCATGGAGATGAGGTTGGCCTACGATCGTTTTCGAGTTTCGAGATTAACGCGGCATGCTTGCGTTTGATCTCCTGTTTGAACGGGTCCGGGACTTCGTCCCAAACGAACAGATCGACTCGGAAAGGAAGATTGCTTTCTTCGTAGGCTTCTCGGAGGTTGCTAACTTGGGGCTTTTGTTCTGGTGTTGCGAATACGACCATGTCGAGGTCGGATGACGGTCTTGCGGTGCCACGGACGCGGGAGCCGTATACCCACGCTTCCGTGTCTGGAAGATGTCTCCGCAAGAGTGCCAGCAGCGCCTGTTGCTGTTCGGGAGTGATGTCGATGTCTGGGCTCAAGGCGTGCTCTCGCCACTCATGATTCGGTAAAGGTCAGCAGCGTCGTCGATGAATTGCGGCACCAGTGAAAGACATGCCTTGGCTTTTTCGCCGTCGTAGTCGTGCGATGTGTCGGTGCGGGCATCGGCGTAGCGAAGCCACCGCTCAATTGGGGTGGGAAGCAATCGGTTCTCATTTGCAATTCGGAATGTTGGCTTGGGGCTGTTGGGTGCGTCAGCGACACCCAAATTCTCGATCAGGTAGCGCTTAAGCACTTTCCAAAGACAGTCGTAGCAAGTTTCGAACCGCTGGATTACGGATTCGGCGATGCCTTCGCGGTCGAGGACGGAAAGCGCAGGATTTCCGTTTGCGAAATTGTCGTGCTGCTGTCGCAGTCGGTTGAGTGAAAGCCGGAGCTTGGTGTAATCGATCATGTCATTCCCATTGTAGGAACTCAGTTCGAAGACCGCCTGAGCACGAGCGCTTCGACAGTTCGCGCGGACGAGGCGCGTGAAGTCGCATCTCCCGGGTCGCCGTGCTGTCCTTCCCACTCGTGTTCGCCCGTGTCAAGTGCAATTGGGATGACGGCAAGACTGTCGGCGCGTATATCGTCGTAGCCTTGCTCGTACCCGTTGACGACCACCCGCAGGTCAGCGGGATAGGTTTTCAGGATTTCGATCAGCTGCGCGGTCGTCATCAATCGTCTCGGCATGTCGCTGATTTATCGACCCGTCGGCTCCACCGCTTTCGCATCGCACTCGATTGCCGCTTGGGCGCCGCGAACCGGAACCTCCTGCCCGTCATTCCAGGGGGTTCGGTCATGCCGGAGTCTTTGTGGGACACTTTTGTTCACCAAGGTCTCAAGACTAACAAAAAAATCGATAAATGCATACACAAGGTGCGTAGTGGAACACGTGTGTTCCTCAAAAAAACCTTTGTCCTTCGGCGATTTCCATTACGTCGACGTACGCGAAGAGCGCGGGCCGTTTCCCGCTCGCCTTGCGGATGGTTGTCAAGACCCCGGCTTCGGTCAGCCGCGAGAGAACCCTGCGCGCAGTCATGGTTACAGGAATTCCCGCGCCTGCCAGGAACGTTGTGCTGGTGAAGATGGGCCACCGGAATATCCAATCGAGCGCGTGGATGGCGTAGCGGGAGCCGGTCAGATCGGGTACCAGGAACTTCATCTCCTCGTAGAGATTAAGAATGCTCTGCATTTTGGCAAGATCGTCCTCCGCCTGGGTATTGATTGCCTCAAGGAAAAAGCGGCACCAGCCGGTCCAGTCGTCGTCCCGTGACACTGCAAGCAAGCCGTCGTAGTACGCATTCCTGCGGGCCTCCAGGCAAGCACTGATATAGAACCTCGGGCTGCGGATTAGGTTGGCTTGCCAAAGGAACAAGGGCACGAGCATGCGGCCGAGGCGGCCGTTGCCGTCCAGGAAGGGATGCAACGCCTCGAACTCGGCGTGCAGGATGGCGAGTTGCACGAGCTTGTCCGGCGCATCCGAGTGAATGTAGCGCTCCCACTGGGCCATGGCGTCCGGCAGAGCATCGGCGCCAATCGGCACAAACCTCGCCCGCTCAATGGTGCATCCTGGCGGTCCGATCCAGTTGGGTACGCGCCGGAATTCTCCGGGTGCCTTGCCGTGGCCGCGGGCGCCGTCCATCAGGATGGCGTGTGCTTTCCGGATCAACCGCAGCGACAATGGAATATCGGCAAGCTGCGTTTCCGCCCACCGCGATGCCCTGCGGTAATTCAACACCTCTTGAATGTCGTCGCGCCGGGCAGCCGACTCCGGGGCTTGGCCGGCTTCGAATCTCAGCACATCACTCAAGGTCGCATGGATTCCTTCGATACGGGATGACATCACTGCTTCCTGCAAGGTGAACGGCGCAAGCAGGACATCCGGGTTGGGGATGCTGGCGAGAATGCCGTCGTATCGAGCCACCGCCGCAGCCGCGGGGCCGATCACCGGAATCAGCTCGCGCCATCGCAGCCGGTCGTCCGGGGGGAAGGCGCCGGCACGGTAACGAACGGTGGCCATCAATCGCCTCCGAAGCCTAGTTTCTTCAGATTGGCAGTGATGATCGCGTCGAGTCTTGCGGCTTCCGCCTGTTGGTCGCGGATATGCGCCGCGAGTCGCTTCATCTTGTCCTCGAAGGGTTCGCCGTCGTCTTCTTGTGGCGCGGCGCCGACGTAGCGGCCGGGGGTCAGCACGTGATCGTGCCTGCTGATTTCTTCCAGAGTGGCGCTGCGGCAGAAGCCGGGGATGTCGTTGTAAGGCGGTGCTGACTTTTCGTGATCCTGGCTCTCTTTCGGAGGCGAAGGAGGTTCGGTGCCTTCACGCGGCCGTTTTTCGGAAGGGATGCCGGGAATTCTGCGCCAGGCGTGGTAGGTGTCGGCGATCCTGGCGATGTCTTCGTCGGAGAATTCCCGGCGCGTGCGGTCGACCATGTGCCCCAATTTGCGGGCATCAATGAACAGCACCTCGCCGCGTCGGTCGCGCTTGCCATTGCCGGGGTTCTTGTTCCGAGCGAGAAACCACAGGCACGCGGGAATCTGCGTCGAATAGAAAAGCTGGCCGGGCAGGGCGATCATGCAGTCCACCACGTCAGCTTCGACCATGGCGCGGCGAATATCGCCCTCGCCGGAAGTTGCGGTGGACATGGAGCCGTTCGCTAGCACCACCCCCGCTGTTCCGTTAGGGGCAAGGTGATGATGGATGTGTTGCAACCAAGCGTAGTTGGCGTTGCCAGCCGGCGGCACGCCGAAGGTCCAGCGGGCATCGTCGCGCAGCCGGTCGCCGCCCCAGTCCGAGACATTGAAGGGCGGGTTGGCGAGGATGAAGTCGGCCTTGAGGTCCGGCAGCTCGTCCTTGTGGAAACTGCCCTCGTTGTTCCAGCGGATGTAGGCGTCGATGCCGCGCACGGCGAGGTTCATCTTGGCGAGCCTCCAAGTCGTGCGGTTGCTCTCCTGGCCATAGATGGCGATGTTGTCTCTGCGTCCGCCGTGTTCCTCGACAAACCGTTCGGACTGCACGAACATGCCGCCGGAACCGCAGCAGGGGTCATAGACACGGCCCTTGTAGGGTTCCAGCATCTCGACCAGCAATCGGACAATGGAGCGTGGCGTGTAAAACTCGCCGCCACGCTTGCCTTCGGCCCCGGCGAAACCGCCGAGGAAGTACTCGTAGACCCGGCCCAAGATGTCGCGGGAGCGGTCGGCCTCCTCGGCCATGCCGATGCCGCTCACCAGGTCGATCAGCTCGCCGAGCATGACCTTGTTTAGCGCCGGGCGGGCGTAATCCTTTGGGAGAACGCCCTTGAGCGAGTCATTGTTGGCCTCAATGGCCAGCATCGCCTCGTCGATATCCTTGCCGATGCTCGTCTGCTTGGCTCTGGCTTGCAGACGCGACCAGCGAGCCGCCTTCGGAACCCAGAAGACGCGGTCGGCGAGATACTCCTCCCGGTCCTCGGCGTCGGCGCAATCGTGCTTCAGCAACTCGCTCCGCTTAGCTTCGAACGCGTCGGAGATGTACTTGAGGAAGATAAGGCCGAGGGCGACATGCTTGTAGTCGGACGGCTCCATGTTGCCGCGCAGCTTGTCCGCTGCGGCCCAGAGCTGTTTCTCGAAGCCGAGATTGGCGCCGCTATTTTTCGCTCGCTTCGCCATGTGGTCCTTGACCGTCGTTCTTCAACGCAGAGGCAATTTGCCCAACTGACCCCGTGGAGGCCAAGTTCAGTGTGTTCGACACGATTCCCGTGGTCGGCCGTTTCGCCGCCATTCGCGTGACCGATGCTCCCTTATCAATCAATATGATAGCGGGTGATGGGGCGCCGGTGTACGAGTTCACCACATCTGGGAGCAGGCCTTTCTCGCGGCGACCCCCTAAGTGACACTGCAAGATACCGAACAAGTAGCAGGACAGGTAACAGGACATATGGAACGCCTCATTGTGGCACTCACGGAAGAAATGAACCGTCCCCAACAGTTTCCGGGAGGGGCTCGCGGGTTTGAAGATGCGATAGTTGGCTTTGGCGTTGCAATAGTGCAGGTTTAGCGCGTTTTCGCTATCCTGGAATCGCTTCCGAACCAGAGATTGCGGGACATTTTGCTACACGCACTGAGTTCTGGGGGGGGGGGGATCCACGTTGGCATATTCTGGAGCAGCCATTGGGAATACGAATAAAGCCGTTTGAAATCGAGGTGCCGCCGGGCGATCCGTTCAAGTACGACGCCTTGGAGCGGAAGGAGTCGGTCAAGATTTTCGCCAGACTCATTCGCTTGGTGGAGGGGCCTGGTGTTTTTGGGATTGACGCGGACTGGGGATACGGGAAGACGACATTCATCCGGATGCTGCACAGGCATCTGGAACTGGAAGAAGAGAAGGTGCCAGTGGTCCGTTTCAACGCGTGGGAATCCGACTATGTGTCGGATCCGTTTACGGCGCTCGCAACCGAGCTGATGGATGGCCTCAAAGAGCACCCCAAGAGGCCTGGCGCAGAGGTGCGGAAGAGTATCGAAAAGGGACGTGAGTGCGCGAGAGCCGTTATGAGGACGCGATGGCCGGCGATGCTGCAGACGATTTTGGAGCAAGTTCCCGTGGCGGGCACGGCACTCAGAGAAGTTGCTGACGTCATTTTGGAATCCTACGTTGACGAACGGGTCTCAGCGTATCGTGACGCCCGGAAGTCAGTGGAGGAATTCAAGAGCGCTTTATCAGTCATGGCGCAGCAGGTGTCAGGAAACCCGGAACGGCCGCTGCTGGTCGTGATAATTGACGAACTCGACAGGTGCCGCCCTTCCTATGCAGTGGAGCTCCTGGAAGTCGCAAAACACCTGTTCTCGGTGGACGGAATTGTGTTTGTGGTCGCGGTGAATCGGACGGAACTCGCCCATTCGGTTCGGGCACTGTACGGTCCAGAATTTGATGCCCGAGGCTATCTTGGGCGGTTTTTCGACGTGGATTTTCGGCTCCCTGCGCCCGACCGAACGAAATTCATCGAACGCACAATCGGCCAAGTAAGAATCATGGCTTACTTGAACCGCCCTGGGGACCCGGAAGGCTTGGGCCCTCTCAAGCCGATGCTGGTCGCTTTCTTCGGTGGCGCGGCTGTAAGTCTAAGGACGACAGCTCGGGCGATTCATCTCTTGGGAATGGTGTACGGGGCACTTCAGGACCGCCAATTTGCTTTTGGAACCACAGCGGCGGTCCTAGTCATTCTCCGGACTCTGAATCGGGAACTGTACGACCGTTTTGTGGAGGGCCGAGCATCCGACGCCGAAGTAGTTGACGGCATTGTGGGGCTTCTTGAAGCAAGTGCGCGCACGAAACATAAGGCGATGATCAGAACTTTCGAGACATGGATGATTACCGCCCATATAGAACGGGAGCAGTACCGGCGGAACGATAATGGGCGGAATGGTCAGTCGGACACACCGCTCATGCAGAGGTACGAGGAAGCAGTGGCAGAGGAAGGCGCACCGAATAACCGAGCAACGAAAACGCCAAGTAATGCCAAGGAAGTCTTGTATTGGTTGAAACAGATTCGCGGGTCGAAACTGGGCTTCCGCGGGATCGGCTTCAATGAGACGGTGCAGCGTATTGAGCTGTTGTCGCCTCATCTGGACGAGCAACCCGACAGCCCATCGGATTGAGACGCGCGACAACTCCACCGCGTTCTTTCGCCGCGAGAACGGTTCTGTTACCTTGACTTGCGAACGACAACGGGGAGCGCATCATGTCCATTCAGCCTACGATGAATCGCCGTCAAGCCTTGGGGGGTCTTGCCGCGGCGGGTGCGGCCGGGCTTGCTTCGCCGGTGCGCGCTGAGTCCTCGGCGTCGGAGCGGCGCCTGCGCATGTCGGTGTCGGTGCCGCCGCCCATTCTGGGGCCGCGCATGAATTTCGAGCAGGCCGACAAGGTGATGGCCGAGCTTGGTCTGGACGCTATCGTCCTGGGTGCCGGGAAGAATGTGTATCACGCTACCGGGCTTGATCTCACCGCCACCAAGATGGGGCGTACGCCTGCGGTGTATGCGTTGATTACGCGCCAGAGGGATCAGCGCCTTTCGCTCATCGCGCCTTCGTTTCTCTACTACTACACCATCGCCATGGATCACCGGCACTCGGATTATCCCGCCTACCTCTATGCGGCGCCTGGAGCGGAGCAAGAGGGCGCCGAGCTGGGCGTTGGCGAACTGCCGCTGTATCCCGATCTTGAACACGAACCGCTGGACGTTATCGAGTCCACCCGGCTGAGCATGGTGGAACGCGCCGTGCGCGCGGAAGCGGCCAGGCCCCATCTCAAGCACGCGCTGGCTGCCGCGCTGAAAGATACTTCAGTCGCGGGTGGGCGCATTGCCACCGATCTGCAGCCGGTAGCCCGCAGTGTCGCCGAGGCCGCCGGCGAAGCCACCTTGGTGAGTGCTGACGATGCGCTGCGGCGCATCCGTCCGGTGAAATCCGATGTGGAAATACAGCTCATGCGCTACGCCGCGCAAGCCAACGCCGAAGCGGCATTGCAGGCGGCCGCCACCGCGCGCGCCGGCGCCGATGTGCGGGAGTTGCGCGCTACCTATTTCGCGGCCGCCGCGACGCGCGGGATGCGCGGCGTGTTCATGGTGATCGACCGGGTCAGCTCGCCCACTTACTCGGCCACGCTGCGCGAAGGCCAGTGCTTTTCGATCGACTGCGTGAGCGAATACATGGGTTATCACGGCGATTTCGCCCGTGCCATCTACATTGGCGAGCCGTCGCAGCGGATGCGTAAGGTGTCGGAGCTCACCGCCCGCTCCTGGGATCATGTGCGCGAAAACCTCAAGCCCGGCCTGCGGTTCTCCGAGGTGCGGCGCATGGGCCAGGAGGCGCTGCGCAAGATGGGCGCGGACTTCTCGATCTCATTCAATCCGCACTCGGTGGGCCTCTATCACACCGACCACGTGGGCACCAAGGGCTCGCCGCCGCGCGAAGACATCGTGATCGAGCCGCGCATGGTGTTGAGCGTGGACTGCCCCATGGGCGCCACCGGCATGGGCGGTTCCTCGCACCTTGAGGACCTGATGCTCATTACCGAAGATGGCGCCGAACCCATAAACACCATTGGCACCAACGTAGTGCAGGTTTAAGCTGCGGTTCGAGCGCTTTTGCGCAAGCCGCTGATGCCTCGTATGGGCCCGCTGGTCTGGCCGTCGGGCAGCAGCAGTCGGAATTTCAGGCCGCGCAGGGCGGCGGGCCGATAGCCGGGCATGCCATTGAACCGCTCTCTTACGCTGTGGTGAATCAGCGGAAGCGTCTCGCGGCTGGGTTGATCGTCATGATTGACGCAGACGCGCCGTGGCGCCTGGTCGCCCGCCTTCGCCATCAAGCCGCTGTGCTTGTGCTGCGTGCCGGTGGCCATGGGGTGAATGACGAGATCGTCCACGTCCACCTTCGATAAACCGCCACTCTGTTCCCCCGTCAGGGTTTGCTCTTGCAGCTTTTCCAGGAGGCCACGAACAGCCTCGCCGCCGCCACCGTGGATGCGGATGGCGCCACCCATGGCCGCTTTGCACTGCTCGATCATGAATTCCAGCGCCAGGTCCGAAAGGCCGTCGTGCCAGTAGCCGCCGCCAATGTCGCTATGCACGCCCGGAAACCAGACTTCGAGAATCCGCTGCGGCCGTGAATCGTCCTTGTTGATCAGCGTGGGCGTAAACGTGACTCGGTCTTCGTCCAGCGCCACGATATGCACGGCCCGCTCGACGCCCCCATGCAGCGTTCCGTTTTCGAACACCACTTGCGTGCTGATTTCCTCGCCCTCCCGATGTACGCCGTCCATCGCCGCGACCGTGTCGAATACGCCCAGAAACGCGACCTCGCGACTGCCGTCTTCGTCCAGGAGTCCGGCCACGAACTTGCGCGCCAGTGCGGCCCCGCGGCTGAAGCCGAACACCACCAGGCGGTCGCCGGCCTCATAATTCGCGTCGAAATCCGCCTTCGCCTCGCGCAGAATCCGCGCCACATCGCCCCAGCGGGGCGCAATGGCCATGTTCACGAGTTTGCGCGTATAGGAATAGAACCGGCTGAACAGCGGAATCCGCAGCTTGCCCGCGCGCGTGCCGATGCCGTGGTAGTAGAAGGCACGCTGTTCGCCGCCATCCGGGGTTTCCGAGCGGTGCCCGCCCGGCCCCAGACCCCCGCCCATCAGCACGTGCAGCTTGAGCACGTTGCTGATGCTCGCGCCCTCGGCAAATTCGCATGCGTCGCCCGGCTCGTTGCCCGTGCCGTCGAAGTTGAAAACCAGCGTCCTGCCCATTCCGCCCCCTGACAACCGGAAGATGCTTAGCGCATTGGTCCATTATGATCCTGAGAAGGGCAGTAAGCCAAGGGGGGCGTCAAATGCGAGTCAAGACCGAAGGTTCTTCATCACCAGGCGGCGCGGAGCCGCGCCTGACCACGCGCCGCAGGCTGTTGCGCACGGCGGGCCTCGGCTTGGGTTTCGCCGGCCTCATGCGCGCACAGGACGTGTTTTCGATGATGGACGACGACAACGGAAGGGTGCAGCAAACGGTAAGCGAGCATGCGCGACGGGAGAGCCTGCCTGCAGACGCCTTCGCGTTGCCGCGTTGGATACCGGAGCATACGGGGCCTTATGATTTGAGTGATCCGTTTGACAATCACTTCGCATTTGCAAAGGCGCAGGCGAATCTCTCTGGGGACTATTACTGGCTGGCCCAGTACGGCTGGATACTGATTTGCCCGCCCGGCGAGCCGGCGTATCCGTTTTTGGGCCGTCTCACGCTGGCGAAGGTGTTCGTCACGCCCACGGATCCTTCCTGGGCGCCGGATGTGGGTGAGTTCGACTACACCATGTGGGCCACCTTCACGACCACGCATGTCGATCCGAGGGACTTCAGCCCCGTGTCAAGAAAGTTCAACCCCTATATCGGCAGGACGATCGAAATTCCCACGATTCACTACGCCGATCGGCTGGTGTACCGGCTCGAACAGTCGATCATTGTTCCGGGAGTGGACCCGGCCTTCTACCGGCAGCCTTGGGACGAGGACGGCGGGTTCTCGCAGCACCGGATCGATACCGGAAACGAGGTGACTTACACGGTGCTCGGATCGGCGCAGAAGCCGGGCGCGCACCAACCGCGCTGCGACGTGGGATTCTGGACGGTCAACCGCGGCGAGCTTATGGATCCTGCCAAGCGGGCAATCGATACGCGTAGGGACTACTCGGTGATCCAGAAGGTGACGGAGTATTCCTGGTACGGCGTGGAGCCGGGTGATCCGGCGCAGTTGCTGGTCCACCTGACGGGGATGAAGACGCACGATCCCTCAAGGCTGCCGTCGTTCATTCGCGCGCAGGTAATGGAGCGCTTTCCCGAGAGGTTCCTGTAAGCCGGCGCAACTCCCCCGGCTGCCTCAACCGCTCTGCTCAGAACTTCCAGGTGGCGCGCAGGCCGTACGTTCGGGTGTTGCCCGGATAGAAGCGCGCGACCGTGATGCCGCAATTACTGCAGGCGAAACCGGCAGCGGGGTCGGTTACGACAGTAACGCGCTCGTTGTAGTCCTCGTCGAACAGATTCTCCGCCCAAATGGCGATCTCGTAGCTCTCGGATTCAAGCCCCAGGCGCAGGTTGGTGAGGTTGATGTCGCCCTGGTCCTGCTGGTTGAGGCTCAAGGAATACTTGCCCGCCTGGTGGCTGGAGTCCAATCGCAGGTAGCCGTCGAAATCACCGATCAGGCGAGGCCAGGTATAGGTGCCGCCAAGGTAGAGCTGGAAATCGGAGGTGCGCGGGAGTTGCTGGCCGCCGACCTCCGTGCTGCACGCCAGGGATGGCGCAACTACGGGTCCGCGCGCTCCGCATAGCGGCTCGATCGCAGCGTCCACAACGCCGCTGTCGAACTCGGGGTTCAGCCAGGTCATGGCGGCGCGGAGAGTGAAGTTGTCGGTCACGTTGATGGTGGTATCGACTTCGATGCCCGTTGAGGTGGCGCCGGCGGCGTTCACGATAGCGGTGCCCACTTCAAGGCTGGCGGGCGCGGGAATCTGCAGGTCGGTCCAGTCCACCGAATAGGCGGTTGCATTGAATACGCCCCGCCCGTCCAGAATCGATGTCTTGATGCCCACTTCATAAGTCCAGTTCGACTCTTCCTTGAAGCTGGCAAATGGCGTGTCGGCAAATCCGGCGCCGTTGGTGCCGCCTGTCTTTACGCCGCGGGCTACCGAGGCATAAAGCCGTGTGTCGCCGCTCATGGCGTATTCGTAGGTCAGGCGTGGTGTCGTGTAGCTGAACTCCGAACCCGCTGAGGTCATTGAATCGGGGAAGTTCGGGATGAAGAAAATCATCACCGCGCTTTCCTGGAACTGGTCTTCCTCGGTATAGCGGATTTCGGCACTCAGTTTGTGCTTGTCGTCCGGAGCGTAGGACAGCGAGCCGAACACCGCCCGCACATCGGTATCCAGGCGTGTCGGCAGGAACGAAATTCGGCCCACTTCGCTTGGGTTGTCCAACAGGGTGGAGATGCTGGAGAGCACGCTCCCTGTGAGCGTGTCGAACACGGAGCCGCCGACGAGCCAATCCAGCGCGCCGTCGCCGGTGGAGGCCAGACGAACTTCGTAGGACCTCTGCTCGGCCACATCGCCGCTGGAATTGGTGAAGAACTGCGCCGAGAATCCCAGTGGGCCCAGCGGTATCTGTTCGGCGGCCGGGTTGGACGTATTGTCGAACGCGGTGGCGTATTCCGACTCGGAGTGCGAGAAGTTGGCCGTCAGGGCCGCGAAACCCAGGTCGTACTCGAGGTTGAGGTAGGAGAGGGTGAAGTTGCCCACCTGGCCGGTGCCGAGAGAATTGAGGTTGGGTGCGTCGCCTTCCTGCAGACCGCTGCAATAGAGCGATCGGAATATCCGGCCATCGGGCAGGTTGTAGGTGGCGCCGCAGTCATTGCGCGAGGTGGGAACGATAATCAGGGGCGGCTGATCCTCGTCGATTTCGGTGCGCGCAGCGAACAACTTGACGCTAAGGTTCTCGGACGGATCGAAAACCGCCGAGACGCCATACGACAACCGTTCGTCGTAACCGCCGAGCTTGTCGCCGTCACGCGCGTTGTTGATCGTTCCATCGAACTCGCTGGCGGCTGCGAACACTCGCATCGCGGCGTTCTCGCCCAGAGGCAGATTGATGGCACCGCCCAGTTCCTGGCGCCCGGCGTTGCCGACTTCGGCCGACAGCTTGCCGCTGATCTCGTCGGCCGTTGGGCTGGCGGTGACGTAGTTGATGGCGCCGGCGAAGGTGTTGCGTCCGTAAAGCGCGCCTTGCGGCCCCTTCACCACTTCGATGCGCTCGAGGTCGAGCAGACCGAACTCAAGCGACGAGCGGTTGTTGAGAAAAACGCCGTCGATGAACACACCGACGTTGCCCTGCAGGCCGCCCTGGCTGGTTTGCGACAGGCCGCGGATGGTGGGCGTGTTGAACGCCCCGATGCTCTGGTAGGTCAGTCCGGGCGTCATTTCCGCCAAGTCACTGAGTCCATACACGGACGCGCGCTCCAGGTCGATGCCGGAAATTGCCGTAATCGACAGAGGCACTTCCTGGAGGTTCTCAGTGCGTTTCCGGGCCGTGACGACGATTTCTTCGAGTTGCAGGCTGTCATCCTGGGCCAGAACACGATCGCTCGCCAGCATGCCTGTGCCGGCGAGGAGGGCGGGAAACACGAGCCATGCCGGAGTTTTCGCGAGGGCTCTTGCCCGAGTCCGAGTGTGTTGATGCGTCATGTCGAATTCCTCCTTCGTGTCGTCCGGATGTCTCATGGAGGTCATCGCTCCAGAACACCCATCGGACTCTCACGTAGCTCTCCGCGTATGCAGTGCATGCATACATACCCCTTCTGGTAGTCTAATGCATAGCCTCGGGCGGCCTGATACAAAGAAGGCATCATGGCATACGCCCTGTTGATCCTGCCGAAGCGCGCGTAACCTACCTCGGGATTGCGCGCCGCTTAGCGCTCGGCGAGTCGTCGCACGTAATTCTCGAAGGTGTTGGGCTTGCGGCCCAGGATCCATCTCAGGATGTTGGGATTGCCGCGGAACCCGAATTGGTCATAGTGCCTGTTCATGATGAGCATCTGCGCGACTCGATCGTCGCTGGCGCCGGCCTTGCGGGCTTTCGCTTCCAACTGCTCCGGGCTCACGGCGGCGGCGCTGATTTTCCGGCCGATCACGCGGCTGATTGCGGCGGCCATATCGCGCTGGCTCAAGGCTTCAGGGCCGGCCAACTCATACGTGGCGTAAGTGTGCCCGGGGCTGGTGGCTACGGTGGCGGTTGCCTCGGCAAGATCGCGCAGATCGGCCACGTTGAACTTGACGTCGATGTTGAACGGCATGGCGTGCACGCCGGTCTCCAGCACCTGGTTCCAGATCATCGCCAGGTGTTGCATGTAGCGAATGGGTTGCACGATGGTGTAGGGCAGGCCGGATTCGATCAGTTCTTCTTCTGCGTCCAGTTTGAGCTGGTGATGGCGCACCGCGCGGCGCAGCGGGTGCATTACCGAGTAATAGACGAAGCGGCTCAAGTTGCGTTTCGCTGCGGCGCGGATGAAGCGCTGCGTGATCTCCACCTCCTTGGGATGCATCGGCGGGCCGATATGGATGATGGCGTCGCAGGATGCCATCGCGGCATTGATCGTGGCTGCGTTCTCCATGTCGCCAATGGCATACGAAGCAGCTCCAAGGTTCTTGAGGTCGGGCCACTGGCTTTGGTCGCGCAGGAACACCTTCACGTCGGCGCCCTTGCGCGCGAGCTCTTTCAGCACCGCACGTCCGGTGCGGCCGTTTGCGGCGGTCAGCAGGATGGTCATGGCTGGGGTTTTCCTTTGCTGAAGGGTATGTGGGCGGAGAGTTCGAAGGCGCGGAGCGTCAGCGATCGATCTGCCACTGCCGGCAGGATTCCTCGATTACAGGAATAATGTTGGCGAGCGTGGGCCGCTGTGTTTCGGTCTGTCGCAGGATGAGACCTGCCTCGCGCACCAGCGCGGTTCCTTCCTTTCGTATGGTCCTGATTTCGCCCGATTCGAGCTCTTTTTCGATCCAGCGGCGCGGCAGCATGGCGACGTACTGGCCAAGCAGTACCAGCGACTTCAAGGTGTTGAGCGAGGTGGCCTCCACGGCTGCCGAGATCGGCGGCAGGGATTCGGCGGCAAAGAACTTGTCAAGAAAATCCACGATGTGCGGGTGCTTGATGATGGCCCATTGGGCGTTTCTCAAGTCTTCTGCCGTGACCTTGTCGCTGGACGCCAGCGGATGCGAAGCGCCCACCACGAATTCCGCACGGACCTGAAACAGCGGCTTCAGGATTACGTCAGGCGGCACCACGCCCGGTGGGAAATTCGACAACAACACGTCGATCTCGCCTTCCATCAGGCCCGCTACGAGATCTTCGAAGAAGCCCTCGGTGATGCGTGTATGCAGTCCGGGGAATTTCGCCGACAGGTGCGGAATCAGGTGGCTGACCAAGGTGGGCGCGAATAGCGCGGCAATTCCGATATGTACATGTCCCTGCTCGCCTTTGGAGACTGCGGTGACATCCGCAAGCGCCCGCTCCGCCTGGTTGATGATGATCTTGGCGTAGCGGTACAGCACCCTTCCAGCCTCGGTAGGTGTAATGGACCGCGGGCCGCGGTCGAGCAGTATTGCGCCCATGCGTTGCTCCATTTTCTTGATGCTGCGCGTGAGTGCGGGCTGCGTGATGTAGGCCAATTCGGCGGCGCGGGTGATGTTGCCGGTATCGACCACGCTCACGAAGTGGCGCAACTGCTTGAGGTCGAATTTCATGCGCGGGACACGCCGATACTGCTTCTGCAAATCCGTCCGATGTTGGAGGACGAATTCTCGCGCCAATATAATTTGCAATTATGGACCGGTCAAATTTGCATCTTGCAAGTTATGGTTCTGAGCAGCGAAGCGCTTTCGGTTGCAGCGGTGCGCGCGTTCAAGGCGCCGGCGGCGGGGTGAACCGGGGTGGGCCAAGTCCGCCACTGTCACGCAAAATCCGGCTTTCCATTGCGGGCTTGGCATTGCTTGTCGGCAGTCCACTGCAGTTGCCAGGCGCCGGCGCGGCAACAGACGCAGAGAGCGCGCCGCCGCCGGATCTGCTGTCCGTTGACGCACAGCGCAACTACCTGCGGATGCTCTATTCCGGAGTTGACGACGAAGTCATCTGGTCGATCTTCGGGGTCAAGTACGGCCGGGTGGACAACCGGCTCCAGGCATTGTGGAAGACCGCTACTATCGGTTTTTCTCGCATCGTTTATCCCCAGGAGGGCGGCTACAGCCTGGATGTCCTGGAGGTCGTGTTCTATACCGACCTGGAAAGCGGGGAACGTCTTGAGACATGGTTTAATCCCTATTCAGGCCGCGAGGTGCCGGTGAACCTTCCCGCGCCTGTCACGCTGTCGTCCTTCCACTCCCATGTCGGACCGTCCGAGCGCTCGGCGCCGGGAGGCATCCGCGTTGTCGAGTCGGTCGAGCCGCCCGCTACCCTCGGTTACGAGACTTGGGCGCAGATCGAAAAGCACGTCACGGTGACAGACGAGGAATCGGGCAAGGTCGTTTTCGCTTCCACGGAATTCGTGGACTACGGCGCCCGCGCGCAAGACCTGAACGCGTTGTCGCCTCGGGTACCCGCAACGCTTCATCTCGAAATCGTGTCCGACTGGCTGCCCTGGATGGACATGGGCTCGCGCCCCGGGGGACTCTACACGCGTGCGCGGGGCGCCAAGTCGTACTCCCTGGACCGGGCGCCGGATGAGCTGCTAAGCCTTTTGCGTCGGCACTACCCGCAGATTGCCGAAGACCCATTCGGCTACATGAGCCGCGCGCTCGAATCCACAGCCAGCGGCGCCCATCATGAGCGCCCGTAGCCCGTTCAGGTTCGGCCGCTGTACTTGCTAAGCAGGTGCTCGTTGATGAAGTCCGGAATGCGGTCCACGGAGTGTATTTTCTTGCCCTCCACGTTCCACATCAACTGGGTCTTGTCAGGTTTTGCAACGCCCAGCCAGGGGCGCTCCCAAGCCCGCATGATGCCGGTGAAGTTGTAGCGCGTCTCCACCAGCGGCTGGTCCGGGTCCATGAGTTCTGCGTAGCGGGTGGTCCACCATGACGAGTCCGCCCGCGGTTGGTAATCGCCATCGCCTTGGAACAAGCCCGCCAGCACGAAGGCGATCTCGTCGCCGAAACGGATATAAGGCGTGTCCGGACGGGGATTGGCGTCATAGAACTCCGGAACGTCCTTGTCACGGCCGCCGCCCAGCGGATGCAGCAGGTAGTTCATGGCGAACACCGAATCTTCGACGGTGATCGTGTCGCCGGTGTAGGGGTTTTCGAGCTCGTTGACAGGCTCGAAGGTGTAGGGATCCAGGATGATGCCCGTGTAGAGCGCGCGCTGCACCATGGAATCTTCCCGGGCGTCTTCGAACTCTTCGACCGTGGCCTTCTGCAATTGCCAGGTCCACATGCCACAGTGACCGAACATCGGGTGCGATGGTCCACCTTCGGGACAGATATAGGTGCGGGAGAACATCGGAACGTAGGTCTTTTCGCCGGCCAGGTTATTGGTCGCCTTGATCTTTGCGTACCAGGCATCGCGGGGATCAGTCAGATCGAAGGGCCGGTCAAACTCCACCACGGCGGGCTCCCCCGTCGCGGCTGCGCGAGGCAGGCCGTTGGGCAGCAGGTCGCTGTCTGCGTCTGCCGCGGCGGCCGCTTTCGGCCGCACCAGACCGCTCAATGCGGCCATGCCGGCGATTGCGCTGAGCGAACGAACGACATCGCGCCGGTCTTCGTTGATTGTGTTGGTGCCATTCATGTCAGGCTCCTCTTTCGTTATGTCAGGCTTGCGGGACCCGCTCCGGGTACTTGCTGAGAATCCGTTCGCGCACCAGGGCGGGAAGCTCGTCGAGCGTATGCACCTTGATGCCGTTCTTGCTGGTCAACACCCGGGTGGGATCGTCGATGGACAGGCCGGTCCAGCCGTAAACTGCGGCATAGAACGACGCGCAATAGGAGTAGTCGGCCTTGAGCCGCATATGCCCGGGGTCCATCAGATGCGCGAGGTTTACTCTCCACACGGAGGTATCGATGCGCGGGGGTCGGGCCGCATTCACGGGAGGAATGGCTTGGGAGCTTATGTGCAGATCATCCCCGAACGGGTACCAGGTCAATTCGTCGCCCAGCGAATCGCCGCCCTCCGCCGAAGGATTGAGGTCCATGGGAATGCTGAGCGCGAACTGCGTGTTTTTCAGCGTCAACTGCTTGTTCATGGCCGGCACGTCGATGGTCTGCACCGGGCGCAGGTCATGGGCGTCAAGGAAGACCCGCGTGTACAAGGCGTGCAGCATCAGTTTGCCCTGTTCGTAGTCGTCCTGGAATTCGGGGCCGCCGGTGGTCAGGAAGGTTACGTTCAGTTCCAGTTCATTGACCAGGGCGTAGGGTGTTCGATCAATCGGAACCACGAAATGCCGGGTCATGAATGCCGTGTAAGTGTAGTCGCCGTTCATGCTGAACATCGCCTTCAGGCGGGCCATCGTGAGCCCCCGGGAATCGTCCAGGTCGAACGGGCCATTCTGTCTTATCCGGGCAAGTGGTTCCTGCAAGGCTGTCTCGGGCAGTGTGCGCTTCATGCCCGCCGGCGTGTAGGCTTGGGACGGCTCATCCTGCGCTGCGTCTGCGCTGCTGCGGGTGAATGCGCTGCCTCCCATCAGTCCGCCCAGCACGGCCAGCAGTGTTCGCCGGCTTAGCTCCGTGGTCGCGAACTGGGTCATGGCTGCGGATTATGCAAGGCTCGGACGCACACTTTGCCATCCTATATTGCCCGTGCAGTCCTGTTCCATAAAACTTCCTTATTGCAGAATGTCGATCTTGCATTTTGAGGGAATGCCGGAAGTGGCCGAAAATGGAGTCCCGATGGGGACGGGAGGATCTAATGCGTAACCTGCTCGGATTTGTTTTCGCCCTTTTTTCCTGCTGGGCGCAGGCGGATGCGCTTCGAACCGAAATGATCAAAGGCGGCGGTGGGCTTCCGATCGCGCTAACGAGCAACGGCGGCGTGGATGCGCCCAGCATTGTTTTTGTGCATGGCTTCCTGGCCAGCACGCTCAACTGGCACAAACAGATGGAGTCGGATCTCGCCCAACAGTTTCGGCTGCTTGCGCTCGATATGCGCGGCCACGGCGCCTCGGCCAAGCCCTGGCAGGAAGAGCACTACCTGGACATGCAACTCTGGGCGGACGATGTAAAGGCCGCGCTGGATTCCGGGAGTTCGGTCAGTCCGGTGCTGGTGGCCTGGTCATACGGCGGCTATTTCGTGATGGACTACATCCGCCATTACGGGACCGATGCGATAGGCGGCATTGTGTTTGTGAGCACCAACGCGGGATTTGTCCCGAGGCCGAAATTGCCGATGACGCCGGAGCGCGAAGCGCAGATCGCGCGGTCGGTGTCGGCCAACCCGCGAACGCTGCTGAAATGGACGCAGGGCTACCTGGGCATAGTCGCCAGCGAAGCCGAGCTCCCCGCGGCCGAGATGCAGATGCTGGAAGTGTCGGCGATGATGACGCCGCATTATGTGCGGCCCTTCTACCGCAAGCACCGCACCGACAACAGCGACTTGCTGGAATCAACTGACGTGCCGGTACTGTTCATTGTGGGCGGCAGGGACCCGCTCGCCAACCTGGAGCAGATCGAATCGATCGCCGCTGAATTGCCCGATGCGCGGGTTTCGGTGTATGCCGAGTCCGGCAATATGCCGTTCTGGTTCGCGCCCGAGAAGTTCAATGCGGACATCATGGCATTCGCGAACTCGCTGAGCAGGCGCTAGACTTGGACTGAAGATCGCGCCCCGGCGTTGCGCGGCGCGGTTCGCCTTCAGAATCGGACGCGCCGGAAGTCCGTGAGCCTGCCCGACTCGCTGATGGCGAGTCCGATCCCCCTGGTTGGCTCGTTGGTGTTGAGCGTGTTGGCGAAACCGTAGTAGTACATGAACAGTCGCCCGTCGTCATGCGGAATGAGCTGCGGGTAGGCCACGCCGCCGCTGTCGAAGTTGTGCAACGGACCCATGTGCAGAATGGGGTCGTTATATTTCCGATGCCATAACAGGCCGTCGTCGGACTCCGCAGCGCCGATAACGCGAGGAAAACCTGGCAGGCGGGCGTCAAGCGCGGTATACACCATGAGCCAGCGGCGTCCCGACGAATCCGGGTTCGGCAGGATATGGCGCGTATTCGAGCCGCCGAGCTCCCAGCGGGCCGGATCGCTGCTCCACTGAATATTTCCCAGCACGCGCCAATTCACGAGGTCGGTGGATTCCGCAACCTTGGTCTCCCAGTAGAAGATGCGGGGCGATAGCGTGGTGTAGTACATCAGGAAGCGGTTGCCGTCGTGGATGCCGTTGGGGAAGGCGCCATAGATGTTGTCGCCGATGTCCACCGCTGCGCCGCCGGTCGCGGCGCCGCGAATGCGCGTCCAGCTAATGCCGTCGCTGCTGCGGGCCACGCCCGGACGGCACCGGTAGCCTTTGAACTGGTAGCTCTCCGGCACCGCGTGTCCGCCCAGTTCCCTGGGCGTGGTGCTGTCGCCGCCGAAATACCAGAGCAGCCACTCGTCGTTGTGCCGAAGCACATCGCCGCTGCCGAGGTGGGTGGAATCGAAGTCCTCCGGGTTGCTGCTCCAGTCCATGATGGCGCCGCCCGTCAGAGGCCCCTTGTATCTTTGCCAGGCAATGCCGTCAGCGGACTTGGCGAGAGCGATTCTCCCGGTGCCAAAGGCCGGCGCCACGCCCTCCGGATAGTTGTTGTCGCGGGCGTAATACCACATCCACCATGATTGGTCTTCATCATTCCAGCGCACCGTAGCGCCGCCATTCTTGGCTTCATCGCACCAGCCCTGCGGGCCCTTGCCGAGTATCAGCCCAGGCTGCGCCGTTGCCACGGTCTGCGCCCAGGCGCCGGACCAGCAGCTCGGAAGCGCCACACCCGTCGCTGCGATTCCCTGGATCAGTTGCCTGCGTGTTGCTTGGGGCATAGCGCTCTACCTCGTATGGCCGAATGAAAATTCATCGTCAGAATCGGTCCTTGCGCCGCCTGATCTCGCCGAACACTTCCACATCGCCAGCTTCTTCCATGCCGAGCTGTGCACGGATGCCGGCGCTGCCGGGCCGCAGGAACGGATTGGTGCGTTTCTCCTGGTGCATCGTGGTGGGCACCGTCGGGCGGCCCTCGGCGCGCAGCCGATCCACGTCCTCCATGCGCTGCACGAGTGCGCGGTTGTGCGGCTCGACAGTAAGCGCGAAGCGACCGTTGGCTTGGGTGTATTCGTGCGCGCAATAGATGCGCGTGCGGCCGGGCCAGCTCATCAGCTTTTGCAGCGATTCCCACATTTGCGCCGGCGTGCCCTCGAACAGGCGCCCGCAGCCCATGGCGAACAGCGTGTCACCCACGAAGGCGACATTTTCGTCAGCAAAGTAATAGACGATGTGGCCCTTGGTGTGGCCGGGCGTGTCGTACACCAGCGCTTCGGTATTGCCGAACTCAACGGTGTCGCCGTCGCCCACCTGCAGATCGATGCCGGGGATGCGCTCGGCGTCGGCGCCGGGCCCCACGATGATGCAGCCGGTGCGCTCCTTGAGCCACAGGTTGCCGCCGGCATGGTCGGGGTGGTGATGGGTGTTGAGGATGTGCGTCAGCCGCCAGTTCTTGCGCTTGAGTTCGCGGTCGATGGCGTGCGGGTCGGGTGTGTCGATGGCGGCGGTCAGACCGGACAGACGCTCGCGGATCAGAAAGCCGTAGTTGTCGGACAGACAGGGAAACTGGTGAATCTGCAGCAGCGACATGGGCTGTGGCCAGCGCGGCTCAGGTTTCCCGCAGGCGTGGGCGAAGCTCGGCCAGGTTGCAGGGCCGAGTGCGGGTGTCGAGTTGCGCCTTGATGAGCTTGTCCCAGCCGGTGGCTACGGCGTTGCGCGAGCCGGGCAGGCAGAACACGAAGGTACCGTTGGCCAGCCCCGCCAGGCAGCGCGACTGCAAGGTGGACGTGCCGATATCTTCATACGAAAGCACTCGGAACATCTCGCCGAACCCTTCGATGTGCTTGTCCAGCAATGGCGCCACGGCCTCAGGCGTGCCGTCGCGTCCGGTCAGACCGGTGCCGCCGGTGGATATGACGGCATCGATATCCTCGTCGGCGATCCAGCGCGAGACCACGGCTCGAATGCGGTAGCGGTGGTCCGGTTCCAGCAGTCGCTCGTGCAGCTTGTGCCCGGCTTGGTCAATGCGCTCAGCCAGTAACGCCCCGGAGTCGTCCGTTTCCAGCGTGCGGCTGTCGGACACCGTCAGCACGGCAATGTTCAAAGGAAGGAATTTGTCCGGCGTTTTGCCCACGTCTCTGCGCTCCGCTTTCTCCAAAGATTCTACGTCACGCCGAGCCGGCCGGCCGGGCGCTTCGGCGAGCCTTCGCCACGCTCCCGCCGATCCTGAGCGAGCAATCCAGCTTCCCGGCCTCGATTGCTCGAATCCGTGCCGAACTGGTAGGGTACCCGCCATGAATCTCGACAACAGCGTAATGACGGAACTGCCCGATTTGCAGGCCTACTGGATGCCGTTCACGGCCAACCGGCAGTTCAAGGCCAACCCGCGTTTTGTGGTGGCGGCCAAAGGCATGTACTACACCACGCACGAGGGCGAGCAACTGCTTGATGGCGTCTCGGGGCTTTGGTGCTGCAATGCAGGGCACTGCCATCCGCGCGTCGTCGCCGCAATACAGGAGCAAGCCGGCCGGTTGGATTACTCCACGGCCTTTCAGATGGGCTATCCGCGCACTTTCGAACTGGCCAACCGGCTGGCGGAGATGGCGCCGGAAGGCTTGTCGAGCGTGTTCTTTACCAATTCCGGTTCGGAGTCGGTCGATACGGCGCTGAAGATCGCCATTGCCTGGCACCGCGTGCGGGGCGAGGGGCAGCGGGTGCGCCTGATCGGCCGCCAGAAGGGCTACCATGGCGTGGGTTTCGGCGGTATTTCGGTGGGCGGGATTTCCTCGAATCGCAAGCTGTTCGGAGCGATGCTTCCGGGCGTGGATCACCTGGGGCATACGCAGAACCTGGAGCACCAGGCCTTCAGCCGCGGACAGCCGGAGTGGGGCGCACACCTGGCCGACGAACTCGAGCAGATCGTGGCTCTGCATGACCCCTCCACGGTGGCCGCCGTTATCGTTGAGCCGATCGCGTGTTCGGGCGGCGTACTGATTCCGCCGCAGGGCTACCTGGAGCGGATTCGGGAAATCTGCAGCGCACACGGGATCCTGCTGATCTTCGACGAGGTGATTACCGGCTTCGGCCGCACCGGCGAGGCGTTTGCCGCGCATACCTTCGGCGTGACGCCGGACTTGATGACCCTGGCCAAGGGGCTCACCAGCGGTTCGGTGCCCATGGGCGCGGTGCTGGCGCGCCGCGACATCTACGAGGATTTCATGCACGGCCCCGAGCAGCTTATCGAGTTCGCGCATGGCTACACCTATTCCGGCCATCCGCTGGCGGTGGCTGCCGCGCACGGGGCGCTGGACGTGTATCGCGACGAGAACTTGTTTGCGCGCGCCAGGGAAACGGGCAAGCTCCTCGGTGACGCTCTGCAGACGTTGAAGGGCAAGCCTTACGTTATCGATATCCGCGATTTCGGGATGCTGGGTGCGGTAGAGTTGGAGCCGGTGGCGGACAAGCCCACGGCGCGCGGGCAGGAAGCGTTCCGGTTGTGTTTCGATAATGGTGTGCTGGTGCGCACTACCGGCGACACGATCGCCATTTGCCCTGCACTCATTGCCGAGGAAACGCACATTGCAGAGCTCGTGGAGAAACTCGGTCGAGTCCTCGATTCGCTGACGTAACGCCTATTTGCCGCGCAGTCTTGGGGGGAAGTTTTCGAGGGGGACGATGGTGAGGCTGCCAGATCGCTTGCAAATCGAGCCAATCCTGCGCGCCGCGCGGCAAATTTCCCGGTACGCGGATTGGGTTGTGCAACGCCTCAAGAGCGGCGCTGTCTGGATTTGGCGCCAGGAGTGGCTGCGGGGAACCGCCAGGATTTGGCGCCAGGTGTGGGTGCGGGGAACCGCTTGGATTCGACGCCAGGAGTGGCTGCGGGGAGCCACCGGGATTTGGCGACTGGAGTGGGTGCGGGGAGCCACGCGTATTCTGTCCAGAATCTCCGGGCAGCTTTACGCCAGTATCGGCACGATTGTGGCGCTCACCCTGGTCGCGAGTCTGGTGGCGTGGCTGGCCTTCGATACCATCGGAACCGCCCAGTCCGAAGTCAACGAAACCAGCATGCCGCAGCTTGCCGGATCGTTCGCTGTTGCCCAGCAGGGCAGTGCTTTGGCGGTTGCGGCCGTGCGCCTCGCAGGCGCCGCATCGGCGGAGGAACTTGCGGAACTGAGCGCCGAGATCAATCAGCAACGTCTGGAATTCGAGATTCAGCTATCGGAACTGACGAATCAAAGCGGCGAACGATTCGACAGTGTGCGCAGTTACGGCGGAGCGCTGATCACCAACATCGACGCACTGCGGCGCGTGGCGGAGGAGCGGATGGCCTTGCGGTCGCGCACTCAGAGCCTGCGTGGCGAACTGGCAAGCCTGGATGGCGACGTTGCGCGCCTTTCGGATGGCGCGGCCCAGTTTCGCGACCGGGGTGCGCTGGCCGTTCAACTCCTGGAGAGTGCGCTGGGCGCTCTCGACGCCGAATCCCTGGAATCCATCGAGGAGCGTGTCGCAAGGCAGCTCACCACCCTGAGCGGCGACAACACCATCTTCGCTCGCTTGCGAAGACTGGGTCTTGCGCGAGACGGCGTAATCGAATTGCGCGCGCAGCAGTTCGTCCTGGACGATCGCCAGGCGGGCCTGGTGCGCCAGAATCGGAATCTTGCAGCGGACTTGCTGAATGCGGTCGAGCGCCTTGTGGACGAGGCGCGGCAGGCCGCCGCATCGGCGGCCAGTGCCTCGCAGCAAGCTATAGATTCCGCGGTCACGCAGCTTTTCTTCATCAACGGCCTCAGCATCGTAGGCGCCATCCTGATTGGCTGGCTACTGATCGGCAGGCTGTTGGCGCCCCGCTTGCAGGCACTCTCGAACCGCATGCTCGCCATGGCAGAAGGCGATCTTGAGGATCCGGTGGATATCGGCGGCCGCGACGAAGTGGCCGAACTGGCCTCGGCGCTCGAAGTCTTCAGGCGCCACGCGCTTGAAGTGCAGCGCCTGAACCTGGTCGAGAAGCTCGCCGAAGAGTTGCGCGGCAAGAACGATCAGCTCGAAAGCGCGCTTGAGGAATTGCGTCAGGCTCAGGATCGGATCGTCGCGCGCGAGAAACTCGCCGGCCTGGGCGAACTGACGGCCGGCGTCGCGCATGAAATCAGCAATCCGCTGAACTTCGTGCAGAACTTCTCCGAAGTGTCAGCGGAACTGGTACAGGAGCTGCTTGAAGAACTCGAGGAGAGTCAGAACGGCTTCAGCGAGGTTCAAAAGGAACTGCTTGAGCCGATTTGCAGGGATGTTTTCGGAAACCTCGAGCGCATACGCAGCCACGGCGGCCGCGCCGGACGGATCGTGGGCGACATGTTGAAGATGGGCGGCAGCACGGGTTCGCGCGAGCCTACCGAGATTAACGGCCTGATCGACGAGCAGATCAACCTGGTTAGCGCCTATCAGGCGGAAAACGACCAACCTGCGGTGAAACTCGAGCGCGATTTCGACGAAAAGGCGGGTGAGATCGATATCGTCGCGCAGGACATTGCCCGTGTGGTGCAGAATCTGATCATCAACGCATGGCAGGCCACCACCGAGCGGAGCCGGGCCGAACAGGAGGCCGGCCAATCCTACGAAGCCACCATAGCTGTGGGCACTCGAAATCTGGGCGATCGTGTTGAGGTGTATGTCCACGACAACGGAACAGGCATCCCCGATGACGCGGTTGACATGATCTTCAATCCCTTTTTCACGACCAAGCCGACCGACGAGGGGACGGGCCTCGGATTGTCCTTGTGCAACGACATTGCGAGGGGTCACGGCGGCTCCATTCGCGTCGAAACGGAATTCGGCAGCCATACCAGAATGATCCTGGAACTGCCGGTCTCGAGGAGGCGCGCGTCCACGACAGCCTCCTGATCGGCGGCTGCAATCTGGCCGCCGGCAACCCGCCCGGCAACAGTTTGTTTGCCGTTTCGACTTCACATAGAATCAGGTGCCCGGCGCCGCGCGCAAGGGAAGATGGCGCGGCTCGGTTGGGGCAAGCGGCAGTCTGGCTGCCAGTGATGAGGAGGACCATCTTGCAGAACTCGAATCGGCTGCGAATGCGTGCCGGACCAAGGTCGGCACTCCTGTTTGGTATCGTTCTCCTCGCTGTATCGGCGTGTGAAACCACAGAGGTGACCCAGCCACCACCGCCGATTCCGGAAGTACCGGAAGAACCGGAGCCCGTAGAAGTCATTGAGCCGGAGCCGGAGCCCGTTCTGAGCGATGTTATCGTGCGCCTGCATGTGCGGTCGGACGAGGCCATGCCCCCGGGAGCGATCGCCGTCGTCACGCTTGAGCGTTCGGGCGAAACGTTTGAACGCGAAATGCCGAAGGGCGCAAGACTAGTGCGCTTCGATGCTATTGAGATCGGGCGATACGACTTGCGGGTGACGGTAAACAGCGGCGGTGCGGAAATCGGCGCGTATTCGTACTTCATCGATCTGGACGAGAATGTCGGCGATTTCACCGTGAGTGTGGACTACCAGCGCGCGGATCTGCTGGTCGATGCAGCGGTCGAAACTACCGTAATGCGGCGTCGCTATACCGGCAGAGGGATCTTCGACGCCGAGGATTGTCTCGGCCAGGGGGCGGACAACCCCGCTCGCCTGGATATGATGCTGTACACGGACGGCGACTCCATGTCGCTGGATTTCGTCAGTGCTGCAGGCGACACAACGCAGCTCTCCGGCAGATTGCAGCCCGGTTCGTCGCCGCTGGCTGCCCGGGGCGCGTTCGCGTTGCCCGACGGCATGACGGGGCCCTGGAATCTCGTTCACTTGTCGGAACCGGCGCCCGGTGCGGTAGCCGTCCTCGTTGAACTCGAGAACACGGCCGGTGCCTGTCAAGCGACGCTGGAATTTGCCGGGCTTCTTGAGGATCCGCCTTCCATGGGCGGGCTCACCGGAGGTCAGGACGCGCTGGCCACGGTGGAGGTGCTCGGCCATGGGCAGACGCAGGCCGTGACGCTTGAGCGCGACGAGCCGCTCGCCCGTTTCGAAGGCTTGCTGGTCGGCTCTTATGACATCCTCGTCGAATGGCGGCATGCCGAGGGCACCCTCGCAACCCACCGGGAGTCGGTCGTGCTCGGCGCAGAGGGCGCGCGCGTGGGGACCATCATCGAGACGGAATGGCCCATGCCCGCCGATGCTCCGCTTGCTGCACGCGGCGACTATCCGCTACTGGCCCATACCTTCGCCGGCAAGAGCTTCGTCACCAATGGCGCGCCGGAATGCACGGGCAGCATTCCGCTGGTGGACACGACCACGCTGACGCTCACCGCGGAAGACGAGGCGTTGGGATTGCAGTTCGATAATTTCTACGGAAGGGTTCTGAAGCTATCCGGCGCCCCCGGGGAGGGGAACGACACATTGGCGGCGTCGGGCACCTACAGCTCCAATGGCGCCCAAATGGGAACCTGGACCATCGACAGCTTTGCCGTGCCGACGCCCGGAATCGTCGCGCTCTCGGTGTCGTTTCAGAACGAAACGGATTCCTGCCGGGCCGACTACCTGTTTACCGGCGTTCGGTGACTGTTTGAACCCATAGTCCGGATTGGCGCGGGCTCTTCACGCATTCCAGCGGAAGATGCGGGCGCTATGGCCCGCGGGGAAATGAACGCGGTTCTCGGGGAGTTGCGCGAAGCCATCCGTGGTTGCCAGTGCCGCGAAATCGCCGGACGTGTTGGTTTGGCAAGGGTGGGCGAGAAGCTGGCCGGTTCGGTTGCTTGCGAGGCGTACCGGCAGGAACCAGGCGAGCTTGGGTTTGAAAGTAACGGCGCTTGCGAGCGTCGCAGTTTCCGGACCCGCCGCCGCTGCACCCGACGATTTATCTAGCGCCGGGATCACGTAGCGGCGCAGGCACACGAGGCTGGAAACGGGGTTGCCGGGCAGACCGAACACGGGCTTGTCGCCGCTCATACCGAACCAGAGCGGGAACCCGGGTCGCTGGCGGACGCGGTGAAATACGGGCTGGACGCCGAGTTCGGCCAGCACGCCGGGCACGTAGTCCTTTGCGCCTTTCGATACGCCGCCGCTCAAGATCAGCGCATCGCTTTCGGAGAGAGCTTCGCCGATTCGCGCGGCGAGCACTTGGCGCCGGTCCGGCGCGCGGATAGCGGTCACCTTGCCGTAGCCGTGGCGGTCAAGCAGGGCGGTGATGGCGGGGCCGTTGCTGGAGCGTATCTGCCAGGGTTCGGGGGTGGCGTCGAGGCCCACGAGTTCGTCGCCCGTGGAAACCAGCGCGATCTTCGGGATGGGCGCAACCGGCGGTTCGGCCACGCCGTTTGCGCTGAGCAGCGCCATTTCCACGCCGCCTATCCGACAACCCGCTTTCAACAACAGCGCGCCGGCGCGCCGATCAGAGCCCTGCCTGTGAATGAACTGACCGCGCTGCGGGCGGCATTCGGCTTCGATCACAACGCCGCTGCCGGCCGGGTGAATGCGCTCGACAGGGACTACCGTGTCCGCGCCTTGCGGAATGGGCGCGCCCGTCGCAATGCGCAAGGCGGCGCGCGGGCTTGAAAGTTTTGCCGGGGGTTGGCCGGCGTTTTGCGCGCCTTCCAGCGCGAACTCGCGTTGGCCGGCGGCCCAGCTCTTCCAGCGTATCGCAATACCGTCCATGGTGGCGCGCGCGTAGGGAGGCAGGTCGCGTTCGGTATGCACATCCTGACGCAATATGCGGCCGGCGGCGGAAAGCAGGGCGGCGCGCTCCGCAGGCCACGGAACTACAGACTTCAGGATCAGGCGTTCGGCCTGCGCGACGGTAAGCGGGGCCTGCATCGTCAGATAAGCTTGCGCGCCCGCATCGCGTGGCGGTAGATCGGCAGCAGCCGCCAGAGGAAGAACAATGCCAGAAGGCCGCTCGTTGCGCCGACAATGGCCATCGAGTAGTGCAGCTTCATGTCGTTGGCGAATACGAAATCGGTGATCAGCGCCACCGAAGTGCTGCCGAAACCCATGCTGAAGAGCGCCACCACGAACAGATAGACGGCAGTAACCTGAGCGCGCATCGACGGCGGCGTGAATAGCTGCAGCGTCATCACCGCAAGCGGAAACACCCAACTCCCGAAAAACAGCAGCGGCGCATACATCATCATCGAGTAATCGGGATTGGTCAGCAGCGAAGTCACGCCGGCCAGCGGCGCCAGCGCAAAGGTGGCGAGCATGGCGGAGCGTATCGCGCCGCCCGGGTCGCCCTTGCGGTGCAGGTAATCGCCATGCAGACCGCCGACAACCGAGCCCACGCAGCCGAAGCCTGCCACGATCAGCCCGAGCCGCAGTCCGACCGTGGCGCGGGGCATTTCGTGAATGCGAATGAAGTACTCGGCGCCCCAGACCAGGACCGCGTTGAACAGTAGCGACAGCATGCAGAACGCGGCTACGAGGTAGCCGTATATAGCAACATTCTTCTTCATGAAGGCGATCAGTTCCGGCACTGGAACGCCGCCATCCACGGCTCCGCGCCGCGCCGGTTCGCGAAACGTAAGGCACAGCGCGGCGATCACCAGCCCCGGCAGGCCGACGATTACCAGCGTGGCGCGCCAGGCGGAGAGTTCGCCGATCAGCGGCAGCACAAGGGGCGGGCCCTGTTCCAGCGTGCCGACCAGCCAACCGCCCAGGATCACGCTAAGCCCGTAGCCTACGAACAGCCCGGTCTGATAGGTGCCTACCGCGCGGCCGACTTTCTTGCGCGGGAAAAGGTCGGCGATCAGCGAGTAGGCCGCCGGCGCGAGCGCCGCTTCGCCCACGCCCACGCCCACCCGCGCCATGAAGAGCTGGCCGAAGTTGCGGGCCAGACCGCACAGCGCCGTCATCAGGCTCCATAGCGCTATGCCGGCGGAAATAATGTTGCGCCGGTTGGAGCGGTCGGCCAGGCGGGCGATGGGGATGCCGAAGGTGCAGTAGAAGAGGGCGAAGGCAATGCCCTGCAGCAGGCTGAACTGGGTATCGTTCAAGCCGAGGTCGGATTTGATCGGCCCCACCATGAGGCTGATGATCCAGCGGTCGATCAACGCAAAGGTGTAGGCGGCGGTGAGCAGGACAACCGCATACCAGGCGCCGAATTTTCTGAGTCTGTCGATGGTTTGGCGGCTCCCCTCCGCGATTGGCCCCTATATTGCGCCCGTTTTCGGGCCGTGACACCTTACTCGGAGAAAACCAGGCGCGCGCCGGGGGCTTCTACGTCCAGTCTGCCGTTCGCCTGTTCGAAGCGGTGGCCGGCTTCGCTCAACACGCTTGCGGTCAGCTCCAGGCTGCGGGTGCGAAGGTGCAAGGCCGTGAAACGTCCGCGGCTCTGTTGCGCCGCTCGGATATGCAGACGTCCGGCAGCGTTCGGGTCTTCGAGCAGGCCGAAGCGCCGCCGGGCATCTTTCACGTCGGCGGCGTCCAGCGTTATGCCCGTGAGTTCCACCGCAGCATTGGGATGGCGGTTCATGGCGGGGTAGAACACGAGGTCTGGGGTCAAATGCTGCACATAGCCGCACAGCGCCTCCGGAAAGCGCTCGGCCGGCAGGGACAGCCAGCGGAAACGCGCCACGGCGCCGCTGGCGTATTGCAGGCTGCGGCTGGCCTCGCCCACCGGCGTGGGGTCTTGCCCGGCCGCCGCAGCCCGTTGATGCGTGGCGTGGATGTCGTTGGCACGCAAGATCAGAATACGTACGGCATGTTCCGGTCCCAGCCAGTCGGCCAGGTGGTGATCGGGCCCCGGCTCTGTTACTTCGCTCAGCTCGACATATGTGGAACCGAAAACGAAGTGCGCGCTTTGCTGGCCCAGGCTCTGCTCGCTTCCGTCCGGAGCCGTGCCCATCAGTTCCACCGGTTCGGTCACCCGGAAGCCCAGCGCGCGATAGGCGGCCACAGTCGCGTGAATGTCCGGGCCTACCAAGCCGACATGGTCAATATCCAGTGAAAGCCTGGTCATGCTGCGGTTTCGCTCGCGAGTTCGCGTTCGCGCTCGTTCATCGAGCGGCGATAGACGGACAACAGCATCCACAGCAGAGCTACGCTAACGACTCCACTGGCGCCGGCGGCGATGGCGATCGAATAGTGCAGCATGTCGTCGCTGCGGAACACGTAGTCGGTAATCAGCGCCACGGCGGTTCCGCCAAAGCCGATGCCGGTCAGATTCACGACGAACAGGTACACGGCCGAAAATTGGGCGCGCATGGCGGGCGGCGTGAAGAGCTGCAGGGAAGTCGTGGCAGGCGCGAACACCCAGCTTACGAAAAACAGCAGCGGCGCGGCCAGCGCCAGCGACAGTTCGGCGCTGGGCATGAGCGTGGCGCTGGCGGCCAGCGGCAGCGCCAGGCAGGCGGCCAGCAACGCGGAGCGGATCGCACCGCCGTTGTCTCCGCGGCGCTTCAGGTAATCGGAATAAAGGCCGCCGCAGATTATTCCGCCGCCGCCGAAGAACGTAACGATGAGGCCGAGGGCCGGCCCCGCCACGCTGCGCTCCATGCCGTGAATGCGGATCAGGTACTCGGCCAGCCAGGTCATCACGGCGTTGAACAGCAGCGTGAGCATCGAAAAAGCCAGGAAATGCAGCACATAAAGGCGTACGTTCCGGCCAAAGAATCGCCCCACTGTGCGCAGCGGCAACCCGCCGGTCTTGGCGCCCACGCGGGGCGGCTCGCGGAAGGTGAAGCATAGCGCTGCAACCAGCAAACCGGGGGCGCCCACCAGAATCAGCGTGAGCCGCCATGGAGTCAGCTCACCCACTAACGGCAGCGTGATCGTATCGAGGGCTTCGATGAGCACCGCCGAAATGATGAAGCTCAGGCCGATTCCCACGAACACGCCCGAGGAATAGATGCCCAGCGCGCGGCCCAGCTTCTCGCGTGGAAACAGGTCGGCGATCATCGAGTAGGCGGCCGGCGACAGCGCCGCCTCGCCTACGCCGACGCCCACGCGGGCCAGAAACATCGCGCCGAAGCTGCGCGCGATGCCGCACAGCGCGGTCATCAGGCTCCAGACCGCGATTCCGGCGGCAATGATGTTGCGGCGGCTGGCGCGGTCGGCGAGCCAGGCGATGGGGATGCCCAGCAGCGTGTAGAAGATGGCGAAGGCGAACCCGTGCAGGAGGCTGAACTGGGTGTCGTTTATGCCCAGGTCTTCCTTGATGGGGCCCACCATCAGGCCCAGCACCGAGCGGTCGATGAACGAGCAGATGTAGGCGACCGACAGGACGCCTACGACGTACCAACTGCGCCAGTCCGTGGGCGGCCTACGGGTCATTCAGCCGCCGGGTTGAGGCAAGAACCGTGCAAGCGCGAAACCCTGCGCCGGATGCCTTTCAGGACGCCCTCCGCGCGCGGAGAGCGTCCTTCTTTCGCGTCTCAAAATCCCCAGTGCAGTTGCAGCGCCAAGGAGCGGCCTTCGCCCGGGTAGCCCAGCGCAGCGCCGATGCCCAGTAAGTCCTTGCTGCGGTCGTTGAGTGACGTGAACCGTACCGAGTTCTGGTAGTACTCGCGGCCCAGAAGGTTGCGGGCCACAAAGGCCACTTCCACGCCGCTCAAAAAGCGGATGCCGGCGCGGATGTTGGCCAGCATCAGGCTGCCCTGGCCCACCTCCGCTTCATTGAACTGACTGTGATACACGGTGGAGCGATAGGCAATCTGGGCCATGGCCGAGAACTCGCCAGGACCGATGTCGGCGCTGTAGTTGAGCGTGGAAGTAAGCGACACTTCCGGCGCGTTGACCAGACTGTTGCCAGCCACGTCGAGCACGATGCCCGTGACGCCGCCATAGCGGGTTACGAACTCGTCGTATTCGGCGTCAAGCAGCATTGCGGAACTGGTCCAGGTGAACTCGTCGGACAGCACCATGGACACGTCCAGTTCCAGTCCCAACACGGTCGCTTCGGCCGCGTTGGTTACGCTCACCGTGCCCTCGGTGAAGGTCGATACCTGCAGGTCGGTGTAGTCGTAGTAGAACAATGCCGCGTTGGCGGTTGCCCTGCCGTCGGCGAGGGTGGACTTACCGCCCAGTTCCAAGCTCCAGAGGTATTCAGGATCGAAGGCCGGGTCGCCGCTTAGCGAATTGGTGCCGCCGGACTTGAACCCGCGCGTGAGCGTGGAGTACACCATGATGTCGTCGCGCAAGTCGTACTTCAGGCCCAGCTTGGGCGTGAAGGCGCTCCAGTCGTCGGTAGTGTTGCGCGGCGGGAACCCGAACGAGAAGGCCCGCGGGTCGCTGGCGCCGAACAGGCCGTCGAAATTGCCTCCGGTCAGGCCGCGCAGGTTCCAGTCTTCCTTCTCTTCCGAGCTGTAGCGCAGCCCGACGGTGCCGTCGAGCCGGTCGCTGAAGCGCCAGGTCAACTCGCCGAAACCGGCCCAGGCGTCGGTCTTGTTGGTGGCGAATATGTTGAATGCGCCGCCGAAATTGAGCGCCGGGAGGCCCAGCGCCTCTTCCTTGTCTTCGGTGAAGTAGTAGAGACCGGCGATCCATTGGTAGTCGTCGCACGCGCAGGCGAGGCGAATTTCTTCGGAGAACTGGTCGGTATCGCGTTCGAAGTGCGTTTGCGTCACGAAGATCTCGGTGCCGTCGGTGTTGAAGCGGAAGCTGTCCTCGAACTGGCGGTAGCCGGTAATGGAGGTGAGCGTGACGCCGTTGCCCAGGTCGGCGGTTACTTCAGCGGTAATGCCGCCGATGGTCCACTTCTGGAAGCTGTCCACCTCGTTGCGGGTCTGGTCGAAGCCCGGCAGCGCCTGGGCGCCTTCGGCTGCCGAGCGGTGCAGGTTGCCGCGCGGCCGGATGGTGCGGTTGTCGCCATCGAAGTCGGTGTAATCGCCGATGATCTTGGCGTTGATCGTGTCGGAAAGCGCGAAGCTGAGCGTGGCGCGGGCGGCCATGGTTTCGCCGCCATCCACTTCGTCGCCACCCCTGGGGTCGAGGTCCTCGGTGAAGCCTCCGTCCGAACCGTAGCGCACCGCCAGGCGAAAGCCCGCGCCCTCGCCGAGCGGGCCGCCGTAGGCTGCCTCGCCATCGTAGCGGTTGAAGTTGCCCAGCTTGAGATTCACATAGCCTTCCGGCTCGTCGCCGGGTGCGCGGTGAATGATGTTGATCACGCCGGCGGTGGCGTTGCGGCCATAGAGCGTGCCCTGCGGACCGCGCAGCACCTCGACGCGCTCCACATCAAGGAACTGGGTCAGCCCCATCTGCGCGCGGCCCTGATAAACGCCGTCCTGGTGTACCGCCACCGAGGAATCCTGGCCAATGCCGAACAGGTTGGTGCCCACGCCGCGGATATATACCTGCGCTTCGCCGCCGGCGCGGCTGAATACCAGCGATGGCACATCAAGGCTCAAGTCCTCGATTTCGTCCAGCCCGCCGTTTTCCAGCATTTCGCCGCCCACGGCGGTGATCGCCAGCGCCGTGTCCTGCAGCGACGCTTCGCGCTTCTCGGCCGTAACGATGATCTCCTCAAGCGCGTTGTCCTGCGCCGACAGGCCGCCGACGGCCAGGAGTGCGATGGTGGCGGCAAGCGGCCGCCGAACGGAAAGAATGGTCATTTGGGAATCTCCCGATTCGCGCAATGCAAAATTTCGGCGGCCCCGCTGACCGCCACTTGAACCCTCCATTTTACCGCAGTCTGATTGTCCGGTGTCTTTTTCAATCCCGGTGAGTTCGGAGCCAAATCAGGGAAGCTTGAGCGCCACCTTGCCGTGCTTGCGAAAGGCGCTTGCGACGCGGTCGAACACGACGCCCACGCGGATAACCGAGAAATCGCGAAAGTCGATGATGGTGCTGGAGTGTCCCTCGGGGTTGGCGTACTTGGAGATTCCGTAGTCGAAATACACGCTGGCCACTTCACGCACCGGCGCTTCGATGTCCTGATAGCGATACTTCGACCCTTGCAACGAGGTGTTGGCCGACGAGCCGAACACCGGCATGCCGCGCTGCCAGGATTGGCGAGCGATCTCGTCGTGGAATTGCCCGGCGTTGAGCAGCATGTCCAAAGTGCCGGCCTTGGTCGAGGACGCCATGACGAAAGGCTCCACGCGGCTGAAGAACTCGTGCTTGACGCGAAACGGCGCCACGATGGAGAAAGGTATGTTTTCCTCCCGCGTGATGGTTTCGGCCAGGTCATGTTTCCAGTCTTCCATGACGTGGATGGCGCGGCTCATCGCGACATTGGCGAACAGGCCACCGGGCTTCTCGTAGCTGCGCTTCTTGGCGGCATAGATGGCCCGGATGCCTGCCTCGGTGCAGGCGTTGACGGCGTAGGCTACATCCAGCGGCGCGATCGCCACTCCGCCGGCCGCAATAGTGTCAAGCAACAAGCTGACATCGTCTCGCAGGCGGCTGGCCGACACCGGGTCGGCAGTAGTTCGGGTGTTTTTCATAGAAGATAAGCGATTTTAATGACAGAATGATGAAAGAAGAGGTTTAATTGAACGAAGTTGTTCCATTTTATCCAATTTTTCGGTGATTTTTCGGGCCTTGATCTGATGTTCTCCGGCCACAAGCCCGGTGAATTTTGCGAGCAGGTCGCCGCGCGTCATGGGTTTGGCCGGCGTGCCGAGGCTGTCCAGGACGCTGGCGCGGCGCTTGCCGCCGCCGCGAGTTGTCAGTTCCAGCCAGCTCCCGAAGTGTGCGGGAAACGCCGCCTGCATTTCGGCGTCGGCCACCGCCTCGACCCGGTCCGCGACCGCCAGTATGCGCGAATCTTCAAGCGCCTCTCCCATGAAGCCGGCCACCGAGCTCGGGCCGTAATGCAGCGCCGCGCCCAGCGTGAAGGGCAGACTGTACTGTGCGGCCATCTCGGAAGTGGGTCGGCGCAGCATGTGTTGCGTGACCATGATGTCCGGCCCGCCTACCGTGATTGCCTCGATGTCTTCGGGCTCGAGACTGAAATCGCGGGTAGCTTCGGCCAGTGCGTCCAACGTGGAGTGAAACAGCCGGCAGCAGGGGTAGGGCTTGTAGCTGATGCGGTGGATTTCGGGGCCATCCGGATGCGGCCGGTTGAGCCGCTCGGGATCGGAATTGGCGCCGAAATTGCGGATAAGGCCGTAACGGCCTTCCAGCGCCTGCTCGGGTCCGGCAATCCCGAGTGCTGCGTGTTCGGCGGCCATCACGCCGTGCAGCGCCGCGTAGCCTCCGTGCAGACGCTTGACGGTGGTGCCCTCCGGTTCCTGGCTGAACTGCATCGAGCCGCCGGCCATCGATAGCGCCAGGCCCCAGCCGCGCGCCAGTTGCCGCGGCGTGAGGCGCAGCAGCACGGCGGCCGCCGCGGCGGCGCCGAAGCCCACGAACAAACTGGTGGGATGAAAGCCCAGCTCGATGGTCTCGGCGGCATTGGTGGCCGCACCCACGCGCCCCGCCGCTTCGTAGCCGGCACGAATCGCCGCCGCCACGCGCGCCCCGTCAAGGTCGTGGTGCGCCGCCAGCGCGAGGCTGGAAGCGATCACCGCCGCACCCGGATGACTGACCGACTCGTCGTGGGTGTCGTCCAGTTCCATGCCATGCGCGGAGGTGGCGTTGACAAAGGCCGCCATGGCCGGCGCCAGGCGCAGCTCGGAGGCCAACAGCGGCGCCTTGCCGGAGCCGTCGTAGGCGCCGGCCCACTCGTGCAGGCGCCGGCCCCAGGCCAACTGCGAACCGGCATAGCAGCAGCCGAGGTGGTCGAGAATCAGGTTTGCGATCTGGTCGAGATCGCGCTGTGCAAGCGGTTCCGCAGCCGTTGCCAGCAGTTCTTCGGCCAGCGCCAGACTGCGCCTGTTTTCGGGAATGCTCATTGTTTCTCTTCCCGGGCGGCAACGGCGATCGCGGCGGGAGCTTCCGCAGGCGCGTGCCGTCCGTGCGAAGTGCCGGAAGCCCCTGCCTGCCGGCTGCCCCGCAAGCTTTCGCGCAAGCGTCTGCTGGCCGCGAGGTCCACGCTATTACCGCCGGGGTCCATTACGACGCCGTAGCTTTCCCGCGCCTCGTCAACGGAGACCAGTTCGTCGAGCACATCCTCGGCCACGTGCTGCGGGTCGCGCTCCAGCGGGTCGCCGTAGCCGCCCCCGGAAACCAGCGTTATTTCAAGCCGGTCGCCGGCGGCGAATCGGGCATGCGATATCTTGGCCGGCAGTTGCTGTTCTTTGGACGTGCGCGGGTTGAGTTTCACCTCGCCGGGCAGTCCGTCGGCGCCGCCGAAGATGCCGCGCGGCGGATCGTCCGAACGGTTGTCGCCTGTGGAGCTGACCGCGGCGTCTTCAAGAAAGCGCCATGTCTTGACCGCGCCCATGCCGCCGCGCCAGCGTCCCGCGGCCGGGGCTTCGCCGCGCAGCTCGTAGCGCTCGCAGAGCATCGGCGCCGAGAGCTCCATTTCTTCGAGCGGGTTGTTGCGGGTGTTGGCCATCAGGGTATCCACGGCGTCCAGCCCGTCGCGTCCGTTACGGCCGCCGTACGAGCCTTCGTTTATCTCCACGTTGATCCGGTATTTTCCTTCGCCGGACTCGAAGGAATACACGAAGCAGGACACGTTGGCGGAGTTTCCACCCGTCACGCGCTCGGGCAGAACGCTGCCCAGCGCCTGCAGCACCTGGTCCGGAATGCGGTTGATTTGGGTGAAGCGCGCCTCGCAGCCGCGCGGAAAGACCGGGTTGAAGATGCTGCCCTTGGGCGCATGCGCGTACACGGGCCGGAACACGCCGTCGTTTTGCGGTACGCCTGCGCCCTCGGCGGTCTCGTCCAGCAGCAGCGCGCGCACCGCGAAATTCACCGCCGGCAGTACGCTGCCCTCGAAGGGGCAGTTGAAGCCGGTGGTGGTCTGATCGCTGGAGCCGGACAGGTCCACGCAGATGTCGCTGCCGCGCACGATCACGCGGGTGGCGATCTTAAGCGGCTTGCCGAAATGCTTGCCGTCGTCCTCCAGCCAGGCATCCGGCGCCGGGTACTCGCCGTCCGGCAACTGCTCGATGCGCGCCCGCAGCCGCCGCTCGGCATAGTCCATCCATGCCTCGGCCGCGCTCATGACCTGGTCCAGCCCGTGCTTGGTCACGAGCCCCGCGAAGCGCTCCTCACCCAGCCGGCAGCAGGCGATCATGGCCTCCAGGTCGCCGGAATTGGCTTCCGGTGTGCGCACGTTGTCCATGATCAGCGACCAGAGGTCCTCGCGGCGCGCACCGCCGTCGTGCAGCTTTACCGCGTCGAGTATCTGACCTTCGGCGAAAAAGTCCGGCACGTCCACCGAAAAACCGGGGTCGGCTGCGCCGATATCCACCATGTGGCCCGTGCATCCGGCAAAACCCACATGCACGCTACCCGCGAACAGTGGCAGCAGCACGCCGTAGTCGGGGCTGTGCGACGCGCCGTGGTAGGGGTGGTTGTGGAGGTAGATGTCGCCTGGCCGGTAGCGGCCGCGGTGCTTGCGGTCGATGCCGCGCACATAGGCGGGCAGGGAGCCGCAGTGCATGGGCGTGGAGTCGCTTTCGCAGAGTTGCCGGCCGTCGAAATCCAGCAGCGCGGCGCCGATGTCGCGCGACTCGCGCATGACGCTGGAGTAGGCCATGCGAACGAGGAGCTCGGCCATTTCATGCGCGATGGACTGCAGCGCGCCGCCGATCACCTGCAGCGAAACCGGGTCCACCTCCACGCGGTTCCAGCGGCGCTGCGTGTGTGCGCCCAGGCCGGTGCTGCGCGCACTTTCGAGACCGGGCCAGAGTGGCGCAGCGCTCATGTTGTCACCTCGGCGAGGCGCCGTTCGGCTTCGTGCGCGGCGGGCATGCCCTCTTTTCCGGTCCGCATGCGCGTCAGCAGAAGGTTGCCGTAGTTGTCCACGCGCCCGCTCCAGCCTGGAGGAATCGCGGTGGTGGCGCCGGTCTGCTCGACGATGGCCGGTCCGGCTATGCCGTGTCCCGATTGCAGACTGGCGCGGTGGTAGAAGGCCGTTGGAAGCGGTTCGCCGTGGCCCGGAAACAGGCAGGTGGCGGTTTGCAGTGGTTCTGCGCGTTCGGCAGCCGTTGCCGCGCTCTCTTGCGGCACTAGCGGCGCGCCCGGCACATAGGCCGACACGCCCAGGTTGATCACGCGCACCGGCTTGTCGCGATAGGCGCGCAAGTAGGCCCGCTCGTGTTCGGTGTGAAAGCGCTCGCCTAACGCTTTCGCCCACTCGGCATCGACTGCGCCGGCAGGCGTTTCCACGGCCAGCTCATGACCTTGGCCGGCGTAGCGGCATTCCGCCCACAGCTTGAGGCGGACATCCTCTGCCTCGAATCCGTCGCCGACCAGGCGGTTTTTCGCCGCGCGCGTCATCTCGTCAAGCTGCGCTTGAACGCCGGCATGATCCAGGCCATCCAGCGCGCCCCAAAGCGTGGTCTTGAATTCGTAGCGCACTGGCGCGCACAACAGGCCGCCGGCAGCGCCCACCCCGGGATGTGGCGGCGCCAGAACCTCGCCGATGGACAAGGCTTCGGCCACCGGCGCAGCGAACGCTCCGCCCGCGCCGCCGTAGGCCACCAGCGTGAATTCGCGCGGGTCAAAACCCTTGGATACGCTGGCCACGCGCATGGCCTCGGCCATGTTGTTGACGGCGATGTCGAAAATGCCCAGCGCGGCGTCCTCAAGTGTCATACCCAGCGGTTCGGCGATGTGCGCGCGGATGGCGTGACCGGCTTTGTCCGGTGCGAGGCTGGGCACCGCGCCGGCCAGGTGCTCGGGGCGGTACCAGCCGGCTGCGACCAGCGCGTCGGTCACGGTTGGCTGTTCGCCGCCCCGACCGTAGCAAGCGGGACCGGGTTGGGCGCCGGCGCTTTGCGGCCCCACGCGGAACATTCCCTGATCGTCCAGCCAGGCGATGGAACCCCCGCCCGCGCCCAGTGTCGCGATATCCGTCATCGGCGTCATCACGTCGTAGTCGCCCACGCGCGTGTCGAGCAGGCTCCTCATACGCATCTCGCCGTTCGGCGCCACGCCGATGTCGGCGGAAGTGCCGCCGACATCCAGCGTGATCACATCGCTGCGGCCGATTCCGCGAGCTGCGTCGATACCGGCAATCAAGGCGCCGACCGGTCCCGATAGCAGCAAGTTGACCGGTCTGCGCTCAGCCTCGGCGGGCGCCACCATGCCGCCGCTGGAACTCATCAGGCGCAGTTGCGCGGGCACGCCGGCGGCCTTGAGCCCGGCGGCGAAGCGGCGTACGTAGCGCGCCGTGACCGGGCCCACGTAGGCGTTCATGGCGGTGGTGGAAAAACGCTCGTACTCCCGCACCAGCGGCGCGAGTTCGTGGCTGGCGGTAACGTAGGCCTCGGGAAATTCGCTGCGCGCCAGCTCGGCGATGCGCCGCTCGTGCTCCGGGTTCAGGAAGGAGAACAGACAGCACACGGCGATTGCTTCCACGCCTTCTTCCTTAAGCCGCGCGATGGCCCGCAGCACATCGTTTTCGTCAAGCGGCGTTTCGATGGCGCCATCGGGTGCGCGGACGCGTTCGCGCACCGTCATTCGCCAGCGCCGTGGCGCCAGCGGCCGGCTTTGGCGGGCGATCTCCTGCGAGTGCGAAAAGTTGTAGGGGCGATTCTTGCGCCCGATATGCAGCACATCGCGAAAGCCGTGGGTGGTGATAAGTCCGGTGCGGGCGCCCTTGCCTTCGAGGAGCGCATTGGTGGCCACGGTGGTGCCGTGACAGCAGAACTCCACATCGTCGAAACCCAGGCCGGTCTTCCGCAGCAGTTGCTCCAGACCCTGCATGGCGGCCCGCGAAGGGTCGTCGGGCGTGGACGCCAGCTTGTGAGTGCCCAGCGCCCGGCCGTTGTTGTCGGCCGCAATGAGGTCGGTGAACGTGCCGCCGATGTCGATGCCAATTCGCGCCAAGTCGTCCGGCGCCCCTCCGCGCTCTCAAAAGAAAGGCATTTTCTCATAGAGACCGGCGGCCGGGATTGCTGCCGCACGGCGTTTTCGGCGCAATCCATTGCTTCCGCGTGTACGCCGGACATCGCGCCGCGCCGGCCGGTGTATCGTTGCCCGCGCATGGGCGCACTGACCGAATCCGTTCTCGACTTTTTGTGCGGCGGCGCGCCCGCGAGCGCGCCGGAGAAGGCTCGGCGCCTGGCCGCTACCGGTTTCATCGATTGCCTGGGCGTGGCGCTGGCAGGCGCCGGCCAGCCGGTCGTGCGCAACTTGTGGCGGGCGGAGCAGGGCGGATCGCCGGAGTGCCGTGTGCTGCTGAGCGGCGCGCGGATGCCGGCCGCGCAATCGGCACTGATCGGTTCGGCGGCCGCGCATGCGCTGGACCTGGACGATTACGCCTTCGCCAACCACACCAGCGCGGTGCTGGTTCCTGCAATTTTGGCCGAGGCCGAAGTTGTGGGCGCCGCCGGCGCACGCATGCTGGGCGCTTACCTGGCCGGGTTCGAAGTATGGAGTGTTCTGGCGCGGCGCGAGCAAGACTACATGCAGGCCGCCGGCTGGCACCCCACGGGTGTCTATGGCCCAATCGCTGCTGCCGCAGCGCTGTGCTGGCTGCGCGGTCTGCCGCGCACGGAGACACGCAATGCTTTGGGGCTGGCTGCTGCTGCGGGCGGCGGCGTGATGGATAACTTCGGAACGCAAGCCAAGCCCTACCAGGCTGCGCGGGCCGCGGAAGCCGGCGTGGCCGCGGTGCGCAGAGCCATGGCCGGGCTGGACGCCGGGCCGCACGCGCTGGACGGATCGGGTGGGTTTCTGCGCGCGATTTCTCCGGCAGGCCGCGTCGATTGCGCCGCGCCGGCGACGGAGCTCGGCCAGGACTGGTACATGGCCGAGCATGGCTTGAACATCAAGCCTTATCCGGTGGTGGGTGCCGCCCAGCGTTGCGTGGAGGCAGCCCTGCAGTTGCGCCGGGACCATGCCGTGCAGCCGCAAGCCATTAAGCGCGTCACCGTTCGGATCAGCAAATCACACTCCTCGGTTATGCGCTTTCGGCTGCCGCGCAACGCCATGCAGGCCAAGTTCAGCCTCGAATTCGCGGTGGCCGCCGCTTTGCTGTTCGGGCGCTTGGGGCTCAATGAAATGCGCGACGAATGTGTGCGTCACAGCGATGTGCAGGCGCTGATGAAGAGGATCGCGCGCGAAGAGGGCCCGGATGACGATCCGATCTATCCGGTGGGCGCGCGTTGCGACACAGTCAGCGTGTTGACGGCGCAAGGCGCCGAACTCGTCAGCGAACCCGTTTACCGTTATCGGGGGCATGGGCAGAAACCGCTGAGCAGCGACGAATTGCGCGCCAAGTTCATGGACTGCGCCGCGTTCGCCGGCGGGTGGCCGCTGCAGAGCGAATTCGGGAGCGGATCATCCTCGCCTTCGGCGGTGTTCTCGGACGGTGCGGGGTTCCTGCCCGGATTAACCGAAACCCTGGCCGCCGACCTGTTCGCGCGGCTGCTGCGGATGGAGGAACTCGACGGCGTCGCCGACTTGCCCGAATGGCCTCTTGAGGCGATCTTCGAGAAGTGAGAGGACGCCCGGCCTCCGACAGCGAGGAACCTTAGCCGCGCCTCAGCAATTCTTCCATGACTGCGGCTGCGGTCAGGACCTGCATATCCGCAAAGCGGGCGCCCACGAGTTGCACGCCCACCGGCAGTCCGGCCGGCCCGCGGAGGCCCGGAACGGTAACGCAGGGCAGGTGCAGCGCCGAGAACATGCGATTGAAGGAAGCCTCGCCGTCACCGTTCCTGCGCAGGATGGCTTCGCCCGGCGTTGCAGCCGTGAGCCAGGCATCGTAGCCGGCCAGGCGCTGATCGAACACCGGGCGCAAGGCGCCGATGCCGTCGTAGGCCGCTGCCATGTCGCGCGGCGTGATGCCGCGGTTCACCTCGACTTCCTCGATGATGTCCTCGTGCAGGCCCGCCTTGCCGGCCGCATACTCGGCCAGCAGTGAAATCCGCACCTCGCCGTGCATGATCGCGTCCTGCCATGCGTTCAGCTTGTTCGCGCCCGGGATTTCGCCGACCATCTCGACGCTGTGGCCGCTTGCAGCCAGTTTCTCGGCAGCGGTTTCCACCGCGGAGCGGCTGGCCGGCTCTGCATCGTTCCAGTAGGGCGTGCGATACAACCCGAACTTGAGCCGCTGCCCCGCCTCAGGCGCCTGCCATACGCCCAGCTTCAGGACTTCGGCGGCGCGTGCCAGCAGCGCCACGTCTTCGGCCAGCCAGCCGACCGTGTCGAGGCTGGGCGCGTGCAGCCACAAACCCTGCACGGGCACCCGTCCGTAGGTGGGCTTGAAGCCGCTTACGCCGCAGAACGAGGCCGGCCGGATTATCGAACCGCCGGTCTGCGTGCCTAGCGCCAGCGGCGCCATACCGGCGGCGACGGCGGCGGCGGAACCGGCTGAGGAACCGCCCGGCGTGCGTTCGGGATCGTGCGGATTGGTGGTGGGCGCAGCGCGCCCGATGCCGGCGAATTCGACCGTTTCCGCCTTGCCCAGAAGCACACAGCCGGCCTGTCGCAGCATCCGAACGCAGGCGGCGTCCTGCTCTGCCCGCCGACCCTCGTAGCGCGGCGAATTCCGCTGCGTGGGCAAATCCACCGTGTCGATAACGTCCTTGACCGCAAAAGGCAGCCCATGCAGTGCGCTGCGCGGTCCGCGCAACGCGCGTTCCCGGTCGCGCGCCCGCGCTTCGCCCAGCGCGCGCTCGGCATCGAAAGACGCGAATGCCCGCACGGCTTTTTCGCGCTCCTTGAAACGCGCAATGCAGCGCTCCACCGCCGCTCCGCTGGAAATGTCCCCACGCGCCAGCCGCGCCGCAAGGCTGGTGCTTCCCGTACTAGCGTCTGGATTGCGGTTTATCGCCCGGCTCCCTGAGTTCTCGCATGCGATGCTTAGTCTTGAAGAGCCTCTTGTACGAGAAAGCCGGGGCGAAAGGCAAGCGTCCTCTCCAAGGTTCAACGCACTGAGCGCGCCGCCCGCACGCGGCTTGTGCAATTGCCGGCAGCCGCCCGCGCCGGGTAGCATTGCACCATGCGCCGGTCCACCATCCCGCTTTCCCGCATTTCGATCCACCGCGGCAGCTTTCACTCGAAGCCCGGAATCTGTTGAGGCACGAGGGCTAGCCCTTGGAGGTAAAGGGAGAACAAGACCTCGCGCATGCACGCGAGGCGGTTTGGGAAGCGCTGATCGATCCTGAGGTGCTCGCTGCCTGCGTTCCCGGTTGCCAATCGTTCGAACTGGTAGGCGAGAATCGCTACAAGGCCTTGATGAAGGCCGAAGTGGGCCCGGTCAGCGCCCGGTTCTCGGTGGAAATACGCATCGTGGATCCCGATCCGCCCAAGGCTTACCGGCTGGAAGGCAGCGCCAAGGCGCCGGTCGGATTCGGCCGCGGGGTGGCGGATGTGCAGTTGGCCGAGGATGGCGCCGGCGGCACGAAACTCAGCTACACGGCCCAATTGCAACTGGGCGGCAAGCTGGCGCAAGTGGGTTCGCGCCTGCTGTCAGGCATTACGCACAAGATCGCGGCGCATTTCTTCGCGCGTCTGGCTGAAATACTGGACGGCAGGCATAAGTCCGCGGCGCGGTCTGCGGGGGGTGGCGCTTTGAACCGCTGGTTCGCGCGTCCGGTCCTGCGCTGGCTGGCCTTGGGCCTATTGCTGGCCCTTGCGGCGGCGATCTACCTGCTCAACCGCGCAGCCTGACGCCATCGTGGCCGGCGCGGGTCGCCGAACGCGGTATTATCGGCAGCCGGGGCCGGTCCTCGCCGGTAATCGATAAACGTCAAACAGGGAGGGCGGGAATGGACATCAAGGTTTCGTTCACGCTTAACGGCAAGAGCGTCAGCGCCGACGTCAGCGGCGCAACGCTGCTGGTGGAACTGCTGCGCAATCATTTCGGCTTGACAGGCGCCCATGTGGGCTGCGACACCAGCCAGTGCGGCGCCTGCGTGGTGCATGTTGACGGCAATTCCGTGAAGAGCTGCACCATGCTCGCGGCGCAGGCCGAAGGCTGCGCCATCGACACGATCGAAGGGCTTTCGCGCAACGGCGAATTGCACCCGATGCAGCAGGCCTTCCACGAACATCATGCGCTGCAGTGCGGCTTTTGCACACCCGGCATGATCATGAGCGCCGTGGATCTGCTGAAGCGCAATCCGCGGCCCAGCGAAATGGAGGTGCGCGACTGGCTGGAAGGCAATATGTGCCGCTGCACCGGCTACCACAACATCGTCAAGGCGGTGCGCGCCGCCGCTGGCGCCACGAGCGGGGAGGCGTCATGAGCGGCGCGGTGGGCATAGGCGCATCCGCTCCGCGCACCGAAGACCGGCGCTTCATTACCGGCCGGGGGCGCTACGTCGATGACATCAACCTGCGCGGACAGCACTATGCATGGTTCGTGCGTTCGCCCCATCCGCACGCCGAAGTGCTTGGCATAGACGCCGAAGAGGCGCTGGCAATGCCGGGCGTTGCCGCGGTGTTAACCGGCGCCGACCTGCAGGCCGACGATGTCGGGCCGCTGCCGGTGGCCTGGGGCATCACCAGCATCGACGGCACGCCTGCCGTGGAGCCTGAATTTCCGGCGCTGGCCACCGACCGCGTACGCTACGTGGGTAATCCCGTGGCAGTCGTGATCGCCGACACGCGGGCCAGGGCGCGCGATGCCGCCGAGGCGGTGAACGTGCGCTACGAGGAACTCGATTCGGTCTCCAACGCCGTGGCGGCGCTGGAGGAAGGCGCTCCGCAGATTCACGGAGACGCGCCGGGCAATCTCTGCTTCAACTGGGAATGGCTGCCGTCGGCCATGGCGCCCGACGCCAAGGCCAACACGGAAAACGCTTTCAAGGAAGCGGCGCATGTGGTGTCGCTGGAATTGGTCAACAATCGCCTGGTTCCGAACGCGATGGAGCCGCGGGCTTCGCTGGCGGACTTCAATCCCGGCACCGGGCAGCTCACGCTCTACACCACCAGTCAGAATCCGCATGTGAACCGGCTGCTGATCAGCAGCGCGACTCTGAAGATGCCGGAGCACAAGGTGCGTGTGGTGGCGCCCGATGTGGGCGGTGGCTTCGGCTCGAAGATCTACCACTACGCCGAAGAACTGGTCGTGTGCTGGGCTTCGCGTCGTCTGGGCGTGCCGGTGAAATGGACAGCCGAGCGCAGCGAGTCGTTTCTCGGCGACGCGCAAGGGCGCGATCATTTCACGCGGGTGGAACTGGCGCTGGACGCCGAGGCGCGTTTCACGGCGCTCAGGGTGGACACCGTCGCCAACCTGGGTGGCTGGGTGTCGGCCTTCGGAACGGCCATACCGACGGTGTTTTATGCGCCGCTGCTGGCCGGAGTCTATAAGACCCCCAATGTCTATATCACCGTAAAGGGCGTGTTCACCAATACCACACCCACCGACGCCTATCGCGGTGCAGGGCGCCCGGAGGCCTGCTATGCGATCGAGCGCATCGTGGATGAGGCGGCGGTGCAGTTGGGCATGGAACCCGCCGAAATCCGCCGCCGCAATTTCATTCCGCCGGACGAGTTTCCGTACCAGTCGCCGGTAGGACAGCTTTATGACTCGGGCGACTTCGAGGGGTGTCTGGACCTCGCCATGAAGCTCAATAGCTACGCGGAGTTCGGCGAACGCCGCAAGCAGAGCGAGGCCCGCGGGCGGCTGCGCGGGCGCGGCATGAGTTTTTACATCGAGGCCTGCGGAGCGGCGCCTTCCCAGGCGGCCGGCCAACTCGGCGCGCGCGCGGGGCTCTACGAAGTGGCCACGGTGCGCGTGCATCCCACCGGCAGCGTACAAGTGCTCACCGGCTCCCACAGCCATGGACAGAGCCACGAAACGACCTTTGCGCAGATCGTTGCCGATCGCTTGGGCGTGGACTTCGACAATGTGGAGATCGTGCACGGCGACACGGGCGAGATTCCGTTCGGCATGGGCACCTACGGTTCGCGCTCGCTGGCTGTGGGCGGCACGGCGATGGTAAAGGCCCTCGACAAGGTGATCGAAAAAGGCCGCAAGATCGCCGCGCACCTGCTGGAAGCGGCTGCCGAGGACATAGAGTTCAGCGGCGGCCAATTCCGCGTGGCGGGCGCCGACCGTCAGGTGGCCTTCGGCGACGTGGCGCTGGCTGCCTATGTTCCGCATAACTATCCGCTTGAGGAACTGGAGCCGGGCCTGGAAGAAACCGCCTTCTTCGATCCGGAGAACTTCACGTTTCCGTCCGGGTGCTACATCTGCGAGGTGGAAGTCGATCCCGACACGGGGGTGGTGGAGCTTTGCGATTTTGTGGCAGCGGACGATTTCGGCAACATCATCAATCCCATGGTCGTGGAAGGACAGGTGCATGGCGGCTTGGCCCAGGGCATCGGCCAGGCGCTCATGGAGCACTGCCGCTACACGCCCGAGGGCCAGTTGCTTACGGGCTCGTACATGGACTACTGCATGCCGCGCGCCGACGACCTGCCGCCGTTCGTGGTGGCCACTCGATGCACGCCAACGCCGTTCAATCCCCTCGGCGTGAAGGGCTGCGGCGAGGCCGGGGCAATCGGGGCGCCGCCGGCCGTGATCAACGCCATACTGGATGCGCTGCGCCCCTTGGGCGTGACGCAAATCGACATGCCGGCCACGCCGAACGCCGTATGGCAGGCCATACAGGCCGCCCGGTCGGGCGAGTAGAGGAGGCACAGGGCAATGCGTGAATTCAACTATTACCGCGCCGGCTCGGTGCGCGACGCGGCCAAGCGGCTCACGACCGTCGAGGACGCCATGCTGCTGGCCGGGGGCATGACGCTGCTGCCGGCGCTGAAAATGCGCCTGAACGCTCCCTCGGAGCTGATCGACCTCGCCGGTATCGACGAAATGCACGGCATCCGGCTGAGTCGCAAGGGCGCGCATATCGGCGCCACCACTACCCATGCGGAGGTGGCCGGCAACGTCGAGTTGCGCGCCGCTGTTCCCGTTCTCACCCACGCTGCCGAGTCCATAGGCGACCCCCAGGTCCGCAACCGCGGCACACTGGGCGGCTCGCTGGCCAACAACGATCCCGCGGCCGACTATCCGGCGGTGGCCCTTGGGCTGGACGCCACGGTGATCACCAACAAGCGCAAGGTCCCCGCCGATGATTTCTTTGTCGGCATGTTCGAAACGGCGCTTGGCGAAGGCGAAGTGGTCACCGAGGTGATGTTTCCCATCCCACAGCAGGCAGGCTATGCCAAGTTTCCCAATCCAGCCACCCGCTACGCATTGGTGGGTGTGTGTGTAGCCCAGTTCAAGTCGTCGGTGCGGGTTGCCGTTACCGGAGCGGGACCATCGGTGTATCGCCTGGATGACTTCGAGGCAGCGCTTGCAGAGGACTTCTCGCCCGATGCGCTCGACGGACTAGAGGTGTCGCCCGCCAATCTCAACGACGACATGCACGCCAGCGCCGACTACCGTGCCCACCTGGTGGGCGTGATGGCCCGGCGCGCCGTGCGCATGGCTCTCGATTAGCGCCGCACGACCGGGCGCCCGATTGCGCGAATTCGGTTGTTCCGCTGTATTGGTGGCGCACTGCGGGTCTTCGTCTGTTCCGCCGTGATGTGGAACGCTGAATTCTGGGGCTGACCGTATGGTGAGCGCAGCGCCCGATTCCGCCGCGCAGGCGAGCGCCCTGCTCGCAGTCCAGAATTACTTCGCCAGCCGGCGACTCGCCACAGCCGTTTTTCTGGCGCTCGACCTCAAGCGCCCGCTGTTCCTGGAGGGCGAGGCAGGCGTGGGCAAGACCGAGCTCGCGCGCGCCTTGGCCGCGGCCCTGGGCCGCCGCCTGATCCGCCTGCAGTGTCACGAAGGATTGGACCTGGCAGGCGCCGCCTACGAATGGAATCATGCGCGCCAGATTCTTGCCGTCCGGTTGGCGGAAGCCGGTGGTAGCGAGCGCGTGCAGGAGCTCTCCGATGCGCTCTACTCGCGGGAATTCCTGATCGAGCGGCCGCTGCTTAAGGCACTCGCGCCGCGTCCGGAAGGACCGCCGGTACTGCTGGTGGACGAACTCGACCGGGCCGACGCGCCGTTCGAGGCTTATCTTCTAGAATTCCTGGCCGATTTCCGCATGAGCATTCCGGAACTGGGCGCCGTCGAAGCGGCGAAACCCCCGATCGTGGTGCTGACTTCCAACCGCACCCGCGAGGTACACGATGCCCTCAAGCGCCGCTGCCTCTATTGCTGGGTTGATTATCCTACGCAGGCCGCCGAAGAGCGGATACTTGCCGCGCGCGTGCCCGGCCTGCCCGAGGCACTGCGCGCAAAGGTAGCGCGTTTCGTGCAGGCGCTGCGCCAGGAAGGTCTGTTCAAAGCCCCGGGCGTGTCCGAAACGCTCGACTGGGCCGAAGCACTGATGGCCATGGGCGCGCACGACCTGGACGCCAAGTCCGTCTCCGAAACGCTGGGCGCACTGCTTAAATACCAGGAGGACACCCAGCAGGTGGACGATGCCGCCGTAGCCCGCCTCCTCACCGCCGCGGGCTGAAGTCTCGTGTCGCGGCGGACAATGCGCACCAGGCCCCTATTGAGACCGAAGATCGGCGTTTTTCAACAGAGTGGCTATGCTTCCAAACGTGAGCACGCCCCAGTCAGACCATCTCTCGTCCCGACGTACGGAAACCGATGCAATATCAGGGATAGCGGCGCGCGTGGTGGGGTTTGTGCGGACGCTGCGCGCGGTCGGGGTGCCGCTGGGCGTGGGCAAGACCGCGCTGGCGCTGGAGGCCGCCGAGCGCGTCGATGTGGGCGACCGCGGCGAGTTTGCGGATGCTTTGCGTTCTGTTCTCGTCGCCAGCCAGGCGGAGGGTGTGCTGTTCGACTGCGCGTTTCCCCTGTTCTTCGGCAATACCGATGCGCGGGCGCGACTTGATGGTTTGCGGGCGCAAGGCCTGCGAGCCCTCGGAGAAAGCACGCCGCAACCCGGCGCCTTGCGCTTGCTGCGTGCCATGACTAGCGCTCCGCAGTCGCTCGCCGCGTCCGGCGCGGAATCGGTTGCCGTAGGCGCTGCCTACTCGCCACGGGAATCGCTTGCGGTCAAGGATTTCGGACAGATGACGCCCGAGGAACAGGCCCAGGCGCGAGAACTGCTGCGCCGCGGCGTGTTTTGTCCCATGCGCCTGGGCAGGCGTTTTCGAGCAGCCGCACATGGCCCCCGCATCGATATGCGGGCCACATTGCGCGGCGGCCTGTCGTCGGGTGGCGAACTTGTGCAATTGCGGCGCAAGGCGCGCCTTCGGGAACCGATGGCGCTGGTGCTGCTGTTCGACGTGTCCGGTTCCATGACGGCATATGCGCGCATGGCTCTGTATTTCGCGCATGCGTTGTGCAGCGCGCGGCGTGGAGTGGAGGCATTCGTTTTCGCCACCCGCCTGACCCGGGTGACCCGCGAATTGCGCGGGCGCGATAGCGACGTGGCGGCGGCTGCAGCGTTGAAGGCCGCGCCCGACTGGCAAGGTGGCACCCGCATCGCCTCCGTCCTCGAACAGTTCAACCGGCTCTGGTCGCGCCGGGTTCTGACCCGCCCGGGCGTCGTGCTGTTGCTCAGCGACGGCCTGGAGCGCGCCGACACGCAAAAATTGCGCTCCGAAGCCGACCGCCTCCGCCGCTCATGCAAGCGCCTCGTGTGGCTCAACCCGCTGCTGGGCTACCCGGACTTCGAACCCCGTGCCCGCGGCGTACGCGCACTACTCCCCGCTGTCCACGAACACCGCTCCGCCCACAACGTAAACAGCCTCCTGAGCCTCGCGGACGCGCTGCAATAGCTCTCGGCCACTTCGGTTAAGGCAGTCGCCGTTCTAATCGGCGAGAACTATCCCCGCCTATTGGAAGGGAGTGACCGACCGTCCACGCAGGAAATCCGCCAATACCTCGGTATCGATCAGGACCGGTGGCGTGGGCAGGCCGTTAGTGTGGGCGCTTCTGGACACTCAGATCGGGACTTCCCGAACCTGGCCTGGCCCGACTGCCTGGATGGCCGCGCGTATTTCCTTCGTTCGATGCTGCACGCGCGGCCATGCCGTTGCCATCAGCACGACGATCGCCAATCGGCTGTCGGCCAGGTTTTGCTGGTGCCGCATGTTCTGATCCGTGGTGACGATGACCTCATATCCGTCCTCTTCGGCTTTTCGGATGAGCTCGCCGTTCTCCAGCAACTCCCAACCCCTCTCCGCAGATCGATCCACGGAATGCTCTGGGAGATGTTGCCGAAGAGGCGCGGGAGTCCCGTGATCGAAGAGGATTTTCACGCTTCGACGGGCGTCCTCAAGGATTCGGTTTCATGTTTGAGTACAGCAGCCACCTGCCACGCCTGTACCTCGGGAAACCACTCAAGAAATTCCTTCACCGTTGCCCCGCTCTCAAGATTCTCAAATAGGGCATACACCGGTACCCGGGTGCCCCTAAATGCCCAATCGCCGCTGATCTTGCGGGGATTGCGTTCCACGGCTGGACAGTTTGACCAGTTCGTCATGGGCTTGCCTTCCTTACCTAATGCTTAGATTGATGTCTTCTGTTCTTTCCGCGACGCGCGCAGCTACTCGGTGGGGTTGTTCAGGCAGGCGGCGTTGAGGTCGGCGCGGGTGGGGCGCGTGGCGGGCGTTTGGCCGGAGATGCTGTCCACGGCGCGGGTGAACAGATTGGGTAGCAGGGCGTCGTCCCATTCGGGGCCGTCCTTGCCGGTGCGCAGGATCACGAGTTCGCGCGAGGGAATCATGTAGAGCCGCTGATCGCCGGCGCCATCGAGGAAGAATACGTCGTCGGCCACGAACGGCTCCGAATGCAGATTGCCCAGGAACTCGATATTCGGGTCGTAGGTACGCAGGGGCTTATGCGATGTTCCCAGCCAGAGCTGCATGCCGTAGTTCTCGTTGGCGGCGGATGGCGTGGTCATTTCGTTCACCCAACCTTCCGGGATGATCTGCTGGCCCGCAAAGCAGCCGTCCTGTAGCAGCATCTGACCGATGTGTGCCCAGTCTTCGATCGCGGTCCACATACAGCAATCGGTATGCGCCATGCCGCCCGGTCGGTCCAGGAACAGCCAGCCGTCACGGAGCCCCAGCGGCGCCCATAGCTTCTGCGCGAGGTAGTCGCCGAAACGCATGCCGACTGCGCGTTCCAGCACGATTCCGGCAACCTGGCTGTTGGGATTGGCATGCGTGAAGGCGGTTCCGGGCGGCGCGTAGATTCCGACGTCCAGATTGGCGGTAACGATGTCCGTGCCCATGGTGCGGGCCAGCCGCGGCGAGCCGGGCCAGAAGGCGAATGTTTCCTGAAGGCCGCCGGCCATATTCAGCAGGTCGCGCAAGGTGATGTCGCGGCGTTCGTCCGTGTCCCACTCCGGCAGGAAATCCGCTGCCGGCTGGTCAACCGACTGCACGTAACCGTCGGCGATGGCGTGGCCCACGAGGATGGAATTGAGCACCTTGGTGAGCGAGTGCGTGCTGAATTCCGAATCGGGGGTGCGCCCATTGAAGTAACTGGCGTGCGCCAGCCGGCCCTTGTAGAGCACCACCAGCGAATCGCTGCGCTGCTGTTGCGCCCACGAGGAAGCCTCCCGGTAGATGTCCGCAGCGATCGGGTTCTCGCCCTCCGCCCACGCTTCCAGCGGCGCGGGCTCGCCCCCTGCCACCCGTTCGTGTGGGTCGTACCAGGCGCGCGCCGGGCTGAGCGGATTGCCGGACAGCGAGATGACATAGCGCTTGGCGTAAATCCCGTACCAGCCAAGCCGCGAAGGCAGGTATATCACCACGCCGATAACAGCGATAACGATCAGGATCCACTTGCCGGTGGCGGCGAGGCCCTTGAGTATGCGCTTGAGCATGTCTTACTCCCGTGTTTTTGGCGGGCGCCGGCTAATTCGGTGTTGCGATTGCGGCGGCGGCCCGTTTCGTGTTGCGGTAACTGGCCATGTCCATGCGCGGCTTCAGAGCAATCCGCGGATGATGGTGTTGGGGATGAAGGATTCGTCGAAGCCCATGCCGCGCGGCGGCGGATAGCCCATCCGCAGCACGATGAGGTCGAGCTTGGGGCTGATCCATACGCGCACCTTGCCGCCGCCGTCCAGGTAGAACAAGTCGTCCACGGCGAACGGTTCGGAGTGATAGTTTGCGAATTCCAGGGGCAGGCCCGGGAAATAAGGCCTCCGCTCGACGTATTCGGCATCGGTCCAGATCTGAAAGCCGTAGTTGGGGTTGGCTTCGGAGCCGGTCAGCATCTTCTCGACCCAGCCTTGCGGCAGCAGTTGTTCGCCATCGGGCAGCCGTCCGTCCCTCATCAGCAGGTGCGCCACGCGCATCCAGTCCGCCGGGGCGGACAGGAAACAGCAGTACGAGATGACATTGCCTTCAATGCCGTCCAGGCGCATCGCACCTCCCTGAGCCCCCATCGGCCGCCACAGTTTTTCGGCCAGGTAATGGGCGAAGTTCCTGCCGGTGGCGCGTTGGAGAATTATCCCAGCCAGTTGGGTGTTGGGATTGTTGTGGGCGAATGCCGTGCCCGGTTCTTCCGCCAGTTCGAAAGACAGCACCGTGGCGTTGACGTCCGATCCTTCCACGATCTGCATGCTCTTGGAGTAGGGCTGTATGCCTTGATCGCTCATGCTGAAGGGCAGTTCCAGCCCCGTCGTGTTGTGCAGCGCCTGACGCACCGTGATCTGGCCGCGCGGCTCGCCTTGCCACTCGGGGATGTATTTTTCGACAGGATCATCCAGGCTGCCGATATCGCCATCGGCCAGCGCGAAACCGGCGAGGATGCCGTGCAGGGTCTTGACCCAGGAATGCGAGCTGATGGGGGAGGCCTCGTGGAAGCCTTGCATGAAAGCCGTGTGGCGGATCTTGCCTCGGTGGTAGACCATGAAGGCCTGAGTTTCCCTCTCCATCGCGTAGCGGGACGCCGCTGCTATTGCTTCGGGCGCGATGGTTGGCGGATCGTCGGAAGCTGTACTGGGGAAAAACGGCTGCGACACGCCGCCTTCGACCAGAATCATGGGGTTGTACCAGGTCTGCGGTTGGCGAAAAGCGGCCGCATCGGGGCGGTCGCGCCAGCGGCGCCAGAAATGAAAGTCTTGCGATTCCACGTCGTTTACCCAGTCCACCCTGGCCTGGATTTCCTCGGGAGTCATCGATGCGTCCGGCTGCGCCTGGCCTTGCAGCACCGCCGCCGCAAACAGCAGCAAAGCCGCAAGCGTAGTGGTTGTCTTGTTCACTTTCTCAGGCAATCTCCGGTTCAAAGCAGGCCCGCCAGGAGCACGTTGGGCAGGCGGGCGTCGTCCCAGTCGGTGGCGATCGCGCCGGTGCGCACGATCACCATGTCGGCGCTCGGGACGATATACACCCGCTGGCCCCCGAAACCGTCGAAGAAGACAAGGTCATCGGCGACAAACGGCTCGGAATGGTAAACGCGCAGCGATGACTTGGAGTTGTAGCGGCGCATTTCCACATACTCGTTGCCCAGCCAGGTGAGGTAGCCGTGATTGGGATTGGTGGGGGCGGGCGTCTGGATCTGCGCGATCCATTCTTCCGGCACGATGCGCACACCGTTCGCCATGCCTTTATTCAGGTGCAGCAAGCCCAGGCGCAGCCAGCCGCGGGCCGTGACGTCCAGGCAGCAGTAGCTGCGGGCCATGCCGCCCGCGCGGTCCATCTGTACCCAAGCGCTGCCTGCCTTGAGGGGTGTCCACAATGCCTTGGCAAAGTACTCTGTATACGGTGTGGCGGTGGCGTTCTCGATCACCAGACCCAGAACAAGGGGGTTGATGCTGTTGTACTCGAAGGTCGTAAGCGGCGGTTCCATGGCCTGCTGCCGCAGCGTGACCGGTCGCATGTCCTGACCGATCAGAAGCCCCATAATGGGCACGAGGCTGCTGAAGGTAAAGCTCGGAAAATCAATGCCGCTGCTTTGCCACAAGAGGTGCCGCAGCGTAATTTCCGCCCGGTCGCCGTCTCGCCATTCGGGCAGATAGCGGCTTACCGGGTCGTCCACCGAGGCGATATGGCCTTCGGCGATAGCAATGCCAAGCAGCAAGGCCACCACCGATTTGTGCATGGATTGCGTCGAGGTGATCGTGCTCGGGCTGGCGCCTTCGTAGTAGTGCTCGAGCTGCAGGCGGCCGCCGCGCCATACCAGCAGCGCATCCGATCCGCTTGCGGCGCCGTAGGCCAGCGCCGCCTCCAGGCTGTCCGCCGTGAGGCTGCGCTCTTCCAGGCCGGCCGTGGGCAGCGGCTGTTCAGGTGCGCCTTCGACCCATTGCATATGCCCCGGCCGCTTGTCCGCGAACAGGCCGAAAAAGCGCGCGGTTTCCGTCGGTTTGGCCACCAGGAACCCGAGCGCCGCAAGCGTCAGCAGGCCCACTATCGAACCTGCCGTCCAGGCCAGCGCCAAGCCCAATGCGCGCAGCAATTTCTTCATTGACGATGTCTCGCGTTCCGCTTCCGATGCCAATCATAGCCGCCACTCGCAGCAGACACCGCTTGGGCCTGCGCTCTTGAGCTCCAACGCATCCTTGCGCCTGGTCTGGCAGGCAGCAAGGCCCTCACGCCCTGCTGCCGCACACCGCAGCGCTGCGCCGGGCTAGAATTCCCGGGAAATTCCAAGGCGCACGAGACCATGGCCCGTCAGTCCTACGCGAACGACCCCGACGCCCTGCGCGCGCTGGTGCGGTCGGACGCGATTCACCGCGATCTCTACATTTCCCAGGAGCTATACGAGCTGGAGCAGGAACGGCTATGGCGCAAGGCCTGGATTTACATGGGCCATGACAGCCAGGTGCCCGAGCCCGGTGATTTCTACACCGCCGATATCGCCGGGTCGCCCCTGGTCATGCTGCGCGGCGCCGATGGCGAGGTGCGCGTGCTGCTGAACCGCTGTGCGCACAAGGGTACGCGCGTGGTCAGTGCCGTGCAGGGCAATTGCGGGCGGATGCTGCGTTGCCCGTACCACGGCTGGACATATCGACTCGACGGCAGCTTGCGGGCAGTGCCGTTGAAGGGAGGCTACGACGGAACCTGCATCGCCGCCACACCCCATTGGCGGGGGCTGTCGCCGGCGCCCAAGGTGGCCAACTACCGGGGCTTCGTGTTTGTGCGCCTGAGCAGCGAGGGCCCCGACTTTCACGACTATTTCGGCGAATCCCTGAGTTCGATAGACAACATGGCGGACCGCTCGCCCGAGGGACGGCTGGAGGTTGCCGGTGGCGTGCTGCGCTACGACCACGACTGCAACTGGAAGATGTTCGTCGAGAACCTCAACGACGCCATGCATCCGATGGTGACGCACCAGTCATCGGCCGGCGTGGCCAAGCGGCTTTGGGAGGAGGAGGGGGACGACGGAGTACCGCCGATGGTGGTGCAGCAGTTCGCGCCGTTCGTCAACGACTACAAGTTTTTCGACGACATGGGCGTGAAAATCTACGAAAACGGCCATTCCTATACGGGCGTGAAGTTCTCGATTCACTCCAAGTACTCGTCGGTGCCGGAGTATGACCAGCGCATGATCGAAGCCTACGGTGAGGAGCGGGCGCAGGCGATCTTGGGCGAGAACCGCCACAACACGGTGTATTTCCCCAGCCTCACAATCAAGGGCGCGATCCAGGCGATTCGCGTGGCGCGCCCGCTGGCGGCCAACAGGACGGTGCTGGAAAGCTGGACCTTCCGGCTGGCCGGCGCGCCCGAGGAGCTGCTCAAGCGCACGATGACCTATTCGCGGCTGATCAACGCGCCTACTTCGGTGGTCGGGCACGACGACCTGCATTGCTACAGCGAGATTCAGAAGGGCCTGCACGCAGAGGGCAACGAGTGGGTGAGCCTGCACCGCAACTACGATGCCGCCGAGCAGGACAGCATTGCCGGCGTTTATGGCGGCACCAGCGAAGTGTCCATGCGCGGCCAGTTCCGCGCCTGGCTCAAGTACATGCTCCCCACCAACGAGACCACTGCGTGATCCCGGCAGCCCCTTTTTCCAGCGGCCTCAACATCCGCCACCCGCGCCTCACGGCGCTGGCTAGAGGCGGCGATGCTACCTCCTCTCGGAACCTTCGGCGGCAAGGATGCCGCCGCAGAGCCCACAAGGATGTGCTTGCCGGCGTGTTCCGGAAGGAGGGAGCATTGCCGGCGAGGGTATGCCGCAAACACGCTGGCGCAGGAGCAGGAGCAGGAGCAGGAGCATGAGCAAGGCGTCCGCCAAGCCCCCCGGCAAGGGAGCGCTGGCCAGGTTCGTTTACCGCGAGGCGCGCCTGATCGACGAGAAGCGGCTTGATGAGTGGTATGCGCTGTACTCCGAAGATGCGCTCTACTGGATGCCGCTGGTGCGCGGCCAAACCGATCCGCACAGCCACACATCGCTGTTCTGCGAAGACAAGTTTCTGCTCAGGGTGCGAATAGAACGCCTGAAAAGCCCGCTTTCGCATTCGCAGCAGCAGCCGAGCTTCTGTCAGCATGTTCTGCAGCGCCCCGAAGTTGTCCGGCGCGATGATTCGAAGCGGGAATACTCGACGCGCACGCCGTTCGTCTATCTCGAAACCCGCCTGGACGAGCAATTCGTGCTTGGCGGCGTGGCGCATCACGATCTGCGCTGGCGCAATAGCCGCCTGGAGATTGCCGTCAAGCGCATCGAATTGCTCAATCGCGACGCAGCGCTGCCGTCCATACAAATGCTTCTGTGAGCAACGCGGCTCAGGGCACCGTGGCACGGGCGCTGGAGCTGGCGGCTGGCCGGCACGCGGAAAGCCCCTTCCTGCGCATTACCACCGATACCGCCGATCGCAGCGGGATCGCGCCCGGCGATATCAGTTACGGCGACGCCTGGCGGCGCGTGGACGCCTTGGCCGAACGCTTGCGGCCGCTGGCGCAACAGCAGGGCCAGGCGACCCGGCGCGTGGCCCTGCTGCTGGAAAACCGCCCGGACATGTTCCTGCACTGGCTGGCGCTGAATGCGCTGGGCGTTTCGGTGGCGCCGCTGAATCCGGCCTGGCGTTCCGCGGAGCTTGCCTACGCGCTGACGCACAGCGAAGCATGCCTCGTGATTGCCTTGCCCGAGAGGACGGAAGAGTTGCGCTCGGTGGCCCGCCAGGCCGGACTGGATGTGCCCGTATGCGCGCCCGGTGAGGATGTTCCAGAGCTGCGATCGCCGCCCATTCAGGTCAAGGCGCCCGAGAATGACGCCGAACGCGAGTGCGCGCTGCTTTACACCTCCGGCACCACTGGGCAGCCGAAGGGCTGTATGCTCAGCAACCGGTATTTCACGACGATCGGCGCCTGGTACGCCGCGCTCGGTGATCTCTGCGCGCTGGATGCGGGCCGCGATTGCCTGATTACGCCTCTGCCCATGCACCACATGAACGCGCTGGCCTGTTCGACCATGGCGATGCTGCAGACCGGCGGCTGCATCGCGCCGCTGGACCGCTTTCATCCGAGCAGTTGGTGGTGCGAAGTGCGCGAATCGCGTGCCACTATCGTGCACTACCTCGGCGTAATGCCGGCAATTCTGCTCAAGCTGCCCGCAGAAGCCGCCGAGCGCGCGCATCGTCTGCGTTTCGGATTCGGGGCCGGCGTCGGCAGCCGTCAGCACGCACCGTTCGAGGAGCGCTTCGGCTTTCCGCTGATTGAAGCCTGGGCCATGACCGAGACGGGCGCAGGGGCGGCCATCATCGCCAACCGCGAGCCGCGCAAACGCGGCAGCGCCTGTTTCGGCAGACCGGGTCCGCAGTTGAAGACACGTATCGTGGCCGCCGACGGTCGCGAAGCCGGCCTGGATGAGCCGGGAGAGCTCTGGGTGCGGCAGGCGGGAGACAACCCGCGATTGGGGTTTTTCTCCGGGTACTTCAAGGATGCGCAAGCCACCGAACGCGCCTGGAAGGACGGCTGGTTTCAGACCGGCGATATTGTGGCCCGCGACGCCGACGGCGACCTGCATTTCATCGACCGGCGGAGCAACCTGATTCGCCGCAGCGGCGAGAACATCTCTGCTGCCGAGGTCGAGGGAGTGTTGGCCGAACACGCTGCTGTGGCCGAAGTGGCGGTGGCGGCGGCGCCGGACGAAGTGCGCGGCGACGAGGTGTTCGCCTGTGTGCGTGTTGCCGGCGCGGCGCAAGGCGCTGACTCGGAACCCGCGGCACTGGCCCGCGACCTGACGCGGCATTGCCTCGAAAGGTTGGCCTATTTCAAGGCGCCCGGTTTTGTGGCGCTGGTGGACGAACTGCCGCACACGGCCACGCAAAAGATCGACCGCGCGGGCTTGAAGGCGCTGGCGTTGGATTTGTTCGAGCGCGGCGCCTGCGTGGATACGCGCAGCATGAAACGCGCCCTGCCTTCGCGGGCGGCATGAGCCGCCAGAGCTACGAAGGCGTTGCCGTGGGCGCGCCGGTCACCGTGCCTTACGCGCGCTACTCCACGCGCGATGCGCATTCGTGGATCGCCAGGGCCCTGGCCGGGCTGTTGCGCGACACGGGGCTCAAGAAAGACCAGATCGACGGCCTCGGCGTGTCGAGTTTCACGCTGGCGCCGGACACTGCCGTGGGCCTGACGCAGCACCTTGGCATGTCCCTGCGTTGGCTGGACCATGTGCCCATGGGCGGCGCTTCCGGGGTGGTGTGTCTGCGGCGCGCGGCGCGTGCAGTGCAGGCCGGCGACGCCGAAATAGTGGCCTGCATCGCCGGCGACACCAACCAGGTGGACACTTTTCGGCGCACGCTATCGACCTTCAGCCGCTTCGCCGTGGACGCCGTATATCCCTATGGCTCCGGCGGAGCCAACGCCAGCTTCGCGTTCATCACCGACTGGTGGATGCGGCAATACGGATTGCGTCGCGAGGACTTCGGCAAACTGTGCTTGGCGCAGCGGCGCAACGCCGGACACAACCCCTGCGCACTGCTGCGCCAGCCGCTCACGCTGGAGGACTACCTGCATGCGCGGGTCATCGCCGAACCGCTGCGCCTGTTCGATTGCGTCATGCCCTGCGCCGGGGCCGACGCATTTCTGGTCACCACCGCGGACCGGGCCCGCGCGCTGGGGCTGGAGCACGTCCGGCTGCTGGGCGCCATCGAGCGCCACAACGCCTATCCACGCGACCCCGTCCAAGCTCGCGGCGGCTGGACGCTGGACGCGGCCGAGTTATGGCGGCAGGCGAACTGCGGGCCGTCCGACATGGATTTCTTCCAGGCTTACGACGACTATCCCGTGATTACGCTGATGCAGATCGAAGGCATGGGGTTCTGCGTGCCGGGGGAAGGCGCCGCCTTTATCCGCGCGCACGAATTTGCCTTCGACGGCGACTGTCCCTTGAATACCGGCGGCGGACAGTTGTCGATGGGCCAGGCTGGCGCCGCCGGCGGTTTTCTGGGGCTGGTGGAGGCGCTGCGCCAATTGCTGCGCCACCCGCTGGGCAAACAGGTTGCGAATGCGCGGCGCGGCGCTGTTTCAGGATTCGGCATGATCAACTACGACCGTGGCTTGTGCAGCGCGGCTGCCGTGTTGGCGCGCCCATGACATCATCCATGCAAGGCAAGACCCGTCTCAAGAACCCGATTCTGCGCACGCGGCAGCCGCTTACGCCGCCGCTGCCGCGCAGCCGGGCAGCGCTGGGGTTGACGGCGCGGGCCGCAGAAGGCCAGTTTGCCTTGCAGCGCTGCGAGGAGTGCGGACGCTTTCAGTATCCGCCGGCTGATTGCTGCGCCGAGTGCCTTTCGGGCGCGCTATCGTGGCAGCCGGCCTCCGGGCGCGGCGAGCTGTTGGCGCATACCATGCTGCATCACAGCAACGATCCGTTCTACCGCGAACGCCTTCCCTGGCGGCTGGGATTGACGCGCCTGGAAGAGGGTCCGGTTGCAGTCGTGCATCTGCATCAAGGCTGTCCGCCGCCACCCGCCATGGTGCGGGTTACGGCTAAACTCGACAAGGCCGGGCAAGGCGCGCTGGTGGCGCTGCCCGCTCAGCATAGCGACGACATGCAAACAGACCCGCGCCACAACGAGTTTTCCTGCAACCCGCAACACCGCAAGGTGCTGGTTACCGACGGCAAGAGCCGCGTGGGTCAGGCACTGGTGAGCGCCCTGGCAGAGGCCGGAGCGGCTGTTATCTGGGTGGGGCAGGCGGAACCCTGGAAAAAATATCCGGGCCAGGAGGAGGTCGAAAAGCTGGATCAGGTCAGCGTGGTGCCGCTGGACTTGACCGACGAGCGCGGTGTGCAACGCATGGCCGGAGAAATCGGTGGGCGCGTCGATATTCTTATCAACAATGCCGAAGTGCATCGCAGCGAGGGCATTGCAACCCGCGCCGGTGCGGAGCTCGCGCGCCGCGAGATGGAAGTCAATTACCTGGGTCTTTTGCGGCTGGCCCAGGCGTTCGGGCCGCTGATGCGCGCGCGGGCGGCCGACGGCGACGCTTCGGCCACCGCCTGGGTGAATGTCCTGAGCGTCTATGCGCTGAGCAACTATCCTCCGCAAGGCACCTACTCGGCCTCCAAAGCTGCGGCGCTCTCGCTGGCGCAGTGTTTGCGCGCCGAAATGCAGCCCGCCGGCATTCGGGTCATGAACGTGTTTCCCGGGCCCATCGACGAACCCTGGAATCAGACCTTGCCGCCGCCCAAGCTGGCGCCGGAACGCCTGGCCCTGGATATCGTTAGCGGCTTGCGCGACGGCGTCGAGGACCTGTTCCCGGGCGCGGTGGCCCAAGACTGGGTGGAGCGCTGGCGCGACAATCCCAAGGTGCTGGAGCGCGAACTGGCAGCCGAGGCGCAGGCGCGGTGAGCGGCGGTCGCGTCTGGCTCACCGGAGGCAGTTCCGGCATCGGCGCCTGCATGACGCAAGTGCTCGTCGAGCAGGGCCTCGAAGTGGTGTGTTTTGCGCGCCGCCCGGCGCCGGCGCGCTCGCCGCAGGTCAAGTCGGTGGCCGTGGATCTGACCGACCCGCAAGCCACACGCCAGGCATTCGCCGAAACCGCCGCCAGCGATCCCGCCAATCGCCTCGTGCATAACGCAGGCGTAATCCGGGAACGGCCACTGCCGGAGGTGAGGCAAGATGACATGGAGGCGCTGGCGCAATTGCACATGGGCGCCGCGGTGGCGATGGCACAAGTCAACCTGGAGGCCATGCGCTCGGCCGGCTGGGGGCGGATCGTGCTGGTTTCCAGCCGCGCCGTGGTCGGTTTGGCCAAGCGCACCGCCTACGCTTCCACCAAGGCCGGAATGCTCGGCCTGGCGCGCACCTGGGCCTTGGAACTGGCGCCGCTCAAGGTAACCGCCAACGTGATCCTGCCCGGGCCGATTGCCGATACCGGAATGTTCGACGATGTCGTGCCTCCGGGCAGCGAGCGGGCCACGAAGCTGGCTGCCTCCATTCCTGTCGGGCGGCTAGGGCGGCCCGAAGACGTGGCCCGCGCGGCGTTGTTTTTCCTGGACCGCCGCAGCGGCTTCGTGACCGGGCAAGCGCTGTATGTGTGCGGTGGCACTTCAGTGGGGTCGCTTACCCTGTGAGCGGGGTGCTGGAGGAGCTGCTGGCCGGACTCGCTGCCGGCAAGCTGCGCGTGGTCGATTTGAGCCACACGCTGAGTCCGGACTTTCCGCAGCTAGGCCTGCCTCCCGAAATGGGTCAGGCGCTGCCGTTCCGCAGTGAGGAGATATCGCGCTACGACAGCCGCGGCCCGGCCTGGTACTGGAACAATTTCAGCCTTTGCGAACACACCGGCACGCATTTCGACGCGCCTATTCACTGGATCTCCGGGCGCGAGCTGCCGAACAATTCCGTCGATACGATCCCGCCGCAGCACATGATCGCTCCGGCTTGCGTGGTGGATTGTGTAGCGGACGCCGAGCGCGACGCCGACTTCCTGCTGACGCGCCAACGGCTTGAAGAATGGGAGGCCGAGCATGGCCGCATACCGCCCGGCGCCTGGGTGTTGATGCAAACCGGCTGGGCGCGCCGTGTGGACGATCCCGCGGCGTTTCAGAATTACGACGCTGCCGGGCAACACACGCCCGGCCCTGATGTGGGCTGCGTGCGTTTCCTGGTGGAGCAGCGCGACGTGATGGGTTTCGGCACCGAGACCATAGGCACCGACAGCGGCCAGGCGCAGCGGTTCAAGCCCCCGTATCCCTGCCACTACTACATGCACGGCGCCGGAAAGTACGGTTTGCAATGCCTCAATAACCTCGACCAGTTGCCTGCCACCGGCTCGGTGCTGCTCACCGCCCCTCTGAAACTCGAACAAGGCTCCGGCAGCCCGCTGCGGGCCTTGGCGCTGATCCCCTCGGGCGCATAACGCGCGCAATGCTCGGCGCCTGACGCGGGTATATCACCCGCGCCGGCTGCGGAGTCCAAGACGCCGACGCCCGGCTTGCGGTCGCGCGCAACCGTTGAAGCGGATACGGCATCCAAAGGAGTAGGGAAACGGATTGGTCGTTTCCGGAATCTCGGAGAAATTCACATGAGGAAAGGAAGGATTGCCGGCGCGGCGCTTCTGCTTGCGTTCGCGGCCGGCGCTGCCCAGGCGCACGATCCGGCCGCGGCGCGAGCCGAATGGTTGGGCGAGCGGTTGGAGCTCAGCGGGGAACAGCAAGCGCAGGTGGACACGATTCTTGCCGAAAGCCAGGCCCAGCGTGAAGCCCTTAGGGCTCAAAACCGTGAGGCGCGCGATGCCATGAGGGAGCAACGCAAGGCGCTGCGGGAGCAGTCGAGAGAGCTTGAGAATTCCACGCGCGAACGGCTGGCTGGAGTTCTGACCGAAGAGCAGAACGCGCGGCTGGACGAGATGCGCAAGGACATGAACCAGCGCGCCATCATGCGGCGCGGCGGGCGCGAGGGCATGCGGCGCGGCAACATGCAGCGCCGCTGGCAGCCGGGCCAACTGTATCGCGGCCAAGGCAACAAACAGCAGGCACAAGCCCCGGCCTCCGACGAATAAGTCGGACCTACTCCCCCTCCCCAATAGGCGGGGGCTGAACAGGCCCTTTCACCGGGCCTCTTGCTGGCGCCGGCGCAGCGAATGGAGTTCCTGCGCCGGCGTTTTTTTCAGGCTCCGGCGTACAATCGCCCGATGCCGGAAATCACTCTTCCCGACGGCAGCCGCCGACGCTATGAGCAGGCGCCCAGCGTAGCCGAAGTCGCGGCCGATATCGGCCCTGGTCTGGCTCGCGCGGCGCTGGCCGGCCGCGTGGACGGGCAGTTGGTGGATACCGATTTTCGGATCGCCGACGATGCCGAACTCGCGATTGTCACCGCGCGCGACCCGGACGGCTTGGAGATATTGCGCCATTCCACCGCCCACCTTTTGGCGCAGGCGGTGCAGGACCTTTTCCCGGGCGCCCAGGTCACCATCGGACCGGTAATCGAGGACGGCTTCTACTACGATTTCGCCTACGAGCGGGGATTCACTCCCGAGGACCTGGAGCGGATCGAAGCGCGCATGAAGGAACTTTCGCGCGCCGACCTGCGCGTTTCGCACGAGACCATGGCCCGCGACGACGCCGTGGCCTACTTCCGCTCGATCGGCGAGCGTTACAAGGCCGAAATCATCGCCGGAATTCCCGAGGGAGAACCCATCAAGCTCTATGGTCAGGGCGACTGGAAAGACCTCTGCCGTGGGCCCCACGTACCCTCCACCGGTCATCTCAAGGCATTCAAGCTCACGCGCACCGCCGGAGCCTACTGGCGCGGCGATTCATCCAACGAACAACTGCGGCGGATTTACGGCACTGCCTGGGCGGATTCCAAGGCGCTCAAGGCCCATCTCAAGCGCCTGGAGGAAGCAGCCAAGCGCGACCATCGCCGCATCGGCACGGACCTCGATCTGTTCAGCATTCAGGAGGACGCCGGCGGCGGACTGGTGTTCTGGCATCCCAAGGGGGCCCGCATTCGGCGGGTTATCGAGGATTTCTGGCGCGAGCGCCACGCGCGCGCCGGCTACGAACTGCTGTTCACGCCGCATATTGCGCTGGAGGATCTCTGGGATCGCTCCGGGCACACGGATTTCTACCGCGAGTCGATGTATGCGCCCGTAGAGGACGAGGGACGCGGCTACCAACTACGGCCCATGAATTGCCCGTTTCATATCCTCGTCTATCGCAACCGCTTGCGTTCCCATCGGGAGCTGCCGATGCGCTGGGCGGAACTGGGCACCGTGTACCGGCGCGAAATGTCCGGCGCCCTGCACGGATTGATGCGGGTACGGGGATTTACCCAGGACGACGCCCACGTGTTCTGCACCGAGGATCAGATCGAAGACGAAATCCTGCGCATCCTGGAGCTTGCACTGGAGCTGTTCGGCGCCTTTGGCTTCGAGGAATTCAACACGGTTCTGGCCACCCAGCCGGAAAAAGCCGTGGGGACCGACGCCATCTGGCAGCGCGCCACCGCCGCGCTGGAATCGGCCTTGCGCCAAAAGAACATGGCGTTCGAACTCGATCCGGGTGGCGGCGCGTTCTACGGTCCCAAGATCGATATCAAGATACGTGACGCCATCGGCCGCGAGTGGCAATGCTCTACGGTGCAACTGGACTTCAACCTTCCGGAGCGCTTTGGCCTTGAGTACGTGGCCGCCGACGGCTCGCGCCGCCGGCCCATCATGATCCACCGTGCGCTGCTGGGCTCGCTGGAACGCTTTTTCGGCATTCTCATCGAGCACTATGCCGGCAAGTTTCCGTTTTGGCTGGCCCCTGTTCAAACCGCGGTGCTGGCGATCACGGAGCGCCAGGAAGCCTATGCGCGCGGTGTTTTCGAGGCCTTGCAGGAGGCCGGCCTGCGCGCCGAATGCGACTTGAGAAGCGAGACGATAGGCTATAAAATCCGCGACCACACCTTGCAGGGGGTTCCCTACCTTCTGGTTCTCGGAGACCGCGAGGAACGCGAGGGCAATGTAGCCGTCCGGTCGCTTGCGGCCGGTGATCTAGGCGCCATGCCTTTGGACGATTTCATGGCGAAGGCAACCGCCGAGGGCTTGGGTTCCCCGCGAGGCGCATCCGACAACTAGCTGCCCGGAGGACATCAATATCGCTCAAAAGAAGCGGATTCTTCGCAACGAAGAGATCGAGGCTTACGAGCTTCGAGTGATCGGCGATGATTCCAGACAGATCGGCGTCATGCGCCGCGAGGACGCTTTGCGCACCGCCAAGGAGCGGGGGTTGGACCTCGTGGAAGTGGATCCCAACGCCAAGCCGCCCGTTTGCAAGATACTCGACTACGGCCGCTACGTATTCGAGCAGAACAAGCGGGCGCACGCAGCGAGGAAGCGGCAGAAGCAGATTCAGGTCAAGGAAATCAAGCTGCGTCCGGGCACGGACCGTGGCGACTACGACGTGAAGCTGCGCAACCTGTTGCGGTTCCTGGAGCACGGCGACAAGACGAAGGTAACCTTGCGTTTCCGCGGCCGGGAAATGGTGCATCAGGACCTGGGCGCCAAGTTGCTCGACCGGGTGCGCGAAGACCTGAGCGAGATCGCGCTGGTCGAGCAGGAGCCCAAGCTGGAGGGTCGGCAGTTGACCATGGTGATGGCGCCGCGCAAGCGAAGTTGAGCTGTTAGCGAGAAAAGCACGTTATGCCCAAGCAGAAATCCAATCGCGCCGCGGCCAAGCGTTTTCGGCGGACCGGGGGCGGCGCCTTCAAGCGGGCCCGCTCGCACCTCAGCCACATACTTACGAAGAAGAGCAGCAAGCGCAAACGCAAGCTGGGTTCGCCTGCGGCGGTTTCCAAGGCGGATACAGCGCGCGCCAAGCGCTTGCTGCCATACGCCTAGCCGGCGTTTATCGCAGGAATTTCACAAAGCAGGTTTCCATATGGCCAGGGTGAAACGCGGCGTTACCACGCGCGCCAGGCACAAGAAGATTCTCAAGAAGGCCAAGGGCTACCAGGGCGCCCGCAGCCGCTCGTACCGCGTTGCGCGCCAAGCCGTTACCAAGGCCGGCCAATACGCCTACCGCGACCGGCGCCAGCGCAAGCGCGTATTCCGCGCCCTCTGGATCGCGCGCATCAACGCAGCGGCGCGGCTCAACGGGATGTCGTACAGCCGCTTCATGAGCGGGTTGCGCAAGGCGGGAGTGGAGCTGGACCGCAAGGCACTCGCCGATATCGCCGTACATCATCGGGAGACATTTGCCGACCTGGCGAAGCGGGCCGCCACGTCTTGACCCGCTTTCTGTGGGGGATTTCAGCGAGCGGATACGCGAGGCGCTGGCGGCGATTCAGGCTGCCGGCACGCTCGACGAACTGGAATCGCTGCGCGTCCAGTTGCTGGGCCGCAAGGGAGAGATCACCGCGCGGCTGAAGGCAGTGGGCGCGTTGCCGGCGGCTCAGAGGCCGGCGGCCGGGAAGGCGGTCAACCAGGCCAAGAACGAAATTGGCGCCGCGATTGCCGCGCGCAAGCAGGCGCTGAGCGAACACCGCCTCGATGCCGCGTTGAGCGCCGGCGGTCTCGATGTAAGCCTGCCGGGGCGGGGCGCGCGTTCGGGGGCCGAGCACCCTTTGAGCCGCACCATCCGGCGGGTGCGCGCCATTTTGGGTGGGGCCGGTTTCGCGGTGCGGTCCGGCCCGGAGGTCGAGGACGAGTTCCACAACTTTACGGCGCTCAACATGCCGTCCGAGCATCCGGCGCGGGACATGCACGATACCTTCTACCTGCCTTCCGGCCGTTTGCTTCGCACCCATACCTCTCCGGTGCAGATTCGCGCGATGCTGGCCGAAGGGGCGCCGCTTAAGGTGATTTCCCTGGGGCGTGTGTTCCGGCGGGACTCGGACCAGACCCATACGCCGGTGTTTCACCAGGTGGAAGGTCTGGCGGTGGATGAAAACCTTAGTCTGGCCAACCTGAAGTCGCTGCTGCACGAATTCGCCGAGCAGTTCTTCGAACGCAAGGTCGAGGTGCGGTTTCGCGCATCCTATTTCCCGTTCACCGAGCCTTCCGCGGAAATGGACGTGCGCTGGGACAGCGGAGGATGGTTGGAAATCCTGGGCTGCGGGCTCGTGCATCCCGAAGTGCTGCGCCATGGCGGCGTTGACCCCGAGCAGTACACCGGCTATGCCTTCGGCATGGGCGTGGAGCGCATGGCCATGCTGCGCTATGGCGTGCGGGACATCCGCCGCTTTTTCGACAACGACATCCGTTTTCTGGCGCAGTTCGCGCCATGAAGATCGACGTTGCCTGGCTTCGGGACTGGTGCAGCCCGCAAGCCGAAGATCAGGAGTTGGCCGACCGTCTCACCATGGCGGGGCTGGAGGTGGACAGTCTGACCCGCGCCGGCGATGGGTCCGTGATTCTGGAGCTGGCGCTCACGCCCAACAGGGCCGACTGTTTTTCGGTGCGCGGCGTAGCGCGCGAAGTCGCCGCACTGTTCGGCGCAAGGCTGACCGAGCGCGAGCAGCCCGCCGTGCCGGCAAGCAGCACTGCCAGCCGCGAGTTGCGGCTGGATGCGCCGGAAGGCTGCGCTCGGTTTGCCGGGCGCGTCATAGAAGACCTGGACGCTGCTGCCGAAACTCCGGATTTCATCGCCCGCAGGCTCGCGGCGGCGGGGGTCCGCCCCTTGCATCTGCTGGTGGACATAACCAACTACGTGATGCTGGAACTCGGGCAGCCGATGCATGCCTACGACCTTGAGCGTCTGCAAGGCGCGTTGTGCGCGCGCTGGGCCAGGCAGGGCGAAGCGCTGACGCTTCTGGACGGCGCCGAGCTGAAGCTGGATTCCGACGTGCTGGTGATTGCCGATGAACGGCGGGCGGTTGCCGCCGCCGGCGTTATGGGTGGCCTGGATAGCGCGGTTACCGACGACACCCGTGCGGTGTTGCTTGAATCGGCGTTCTTTGCGCCGGCCGCCGTGGCCGGCAGGGCCCGCCGCCTGGGGCTGCAAACCGAAGCCTCGCTGCGGTTCGAGCGGGGCGTCGATCCTGCGGCTCAGGTCGAAGCCCTGGAGCTCGCCACCCAACTGATTCTGGAATCCTCCGGCGGCCGCGCCGGGCCGGTGGTGGATTCCGTGCATGGCGATCTCCTGCCGCGTCGCGAGAAGATTGTCTTGCGCCGAGAGCGCTTGGCGCGGATGTTGGGTTTGACGCTGCCCGACGCGGAGGTTGCGGCCATCCTGCGCGGCTTGGACATGAACGTGCGGCAGCTCAAGGCGGGCTGGCGGATCACCCCGCCATCTTTCCGCTTCGACCTGGAACGCGAGGCGGACCTCGTCGAGGAGATCGCGCGCATTCATGGCTACGAGAATATTCCGGCGACGCCGGCGCGCTGGAGCGCGCATCCCGCGCCGGCCACGGAACAGCGGGTGGACACGGATCGCATCCGGGCGCTGCTGGTTGATCGAGGCTATTGGGAGTGCGTCAACTACAGCTTCCTCGACGAGGACACGCACCGCGCGTTTCATCCCGGAGAGCCGGAAATCCGGTTGTCCAATCCGTTATCGAGCGAACTCTCGGTGTTGCGGAAATCGCTTTGGCCAGGCCTGCTGCGCAACTACCGCGACAACCGGGGTCGCGGCGCCATGCGGGCGCGCTTGTTCGAGATTGGCGTGTGTTTTTCCGGACAACCCGGGGACGTCGCCGAACAAACATGGCTCGCTGGCCTGCAAGCCGGAGACGCCTTGCCGGAGCAGTGGGGCAGCAAGAGCCGGGAGGCGGATTTCTTCGATGCGCGCGGCGACGTCGAAGCGATCCTCGGCCTGTCGCCATTGGCCGGCCTGTTTCGCCTGGAAGCAGAAGCGCACCCGACCCTGCGCCCCGGGCGTTCGGTCCGCATCCTGCGCGACGGACAAGCGGTCGGCTGGCTGGGCGAGCTGCATCCGCGGCTGGCCGGCGGCGCGCCCGCGCCCTGTATTTTCGCCTTGCGGCTGGATGCGATCCGCAAGTCCCGGCCCGTCTCGACGGCGCCTGTATCGCGTTTTCCCGCGGTTCGCCGCGACCTCTCGCTGGTTTCCCCGCAGACCGTTCCGGTGGGCGAAATGCTGGCCGCGATCCGCTCGGATGGTGGGGAGCTGCTGCGCGAAGTTTTCGTGTTTGATGTCTATGAAGGCGGCAAAAGCTTGCAGCCTGATACAAAAAGCATTGGTTTAGGCTTGATTTATCAGTCAATGTCGCGCACACTAACTGATGAGGAAGTGGACAAAGCCGTAGCCGGCGCCGTTTCGCTTCTTGGCACGAAGTTTGGGGTCAGCGTTCGCGAATGAAACGAAAAATGCTTACCCGCGCTGGGATCGTCGGTTCCCTGAATGCTCATATCGGCTTGAGCAAGCAGGAAAGCGCGATGGTGGTCAACGAGGTATTCGAGAGCATCAGCGATGCGCTTGAGAAAGGTCAGCGCGTGAAGATTTCGGGTTTCGGCAACTTCGATTTGCGCGACAAGGGCGAGCGCCCCGGGCGCAATCCACGCACCGGCGAGAGTATTCCGATCAGCGTGCGCCGCGTGGTGACGTTTTCCGCGGGGCAGAAACTGCGGCAACTGGTGGAAGCGGGTGCTGGATCAGATTGATCAGGACGTCAAGCTGCCGCCGATTCCGGCCAAGCGGCATTTCACGATAGGCGAGGTCAGTACGCTTTGCCGGGTCGAGCAGCATGTTCTGCGCTACTGGGAAAAGGAATTCCCGCAACTGAACCCCACCAAGCGGCGCGGCGGCCGCCGATATTACCAGGCGCAGGACATCATGCTGATCCGGCAGATTCGCCATTTGCTGCAGGTGGAAGGCTATACACTGGCCGGCGCGCGCCAGCGGCTGGCCGGGGAGAAACGGCGCGAAGACCAGGGGCAGCTCAAGCAATTCGCGCGCCAGATGCGCTCGGAGTTGGAAGCACTGCAGCGCTTGCTCAAGTAGCCCCAGGCGATAGAATGAGCGCCCGGTTCGGGGCGTGGCGCAGTCTGGTAGCGCACCTGCATGGGGTGCAGGTGGTCGGAGGTTCAAATCCTCTCGCCCCGACCATTTCCCCGGATCGTTCGGCTTATGGGTCAAGTTCTGCAACGTAGCTCCCTGCTGGTGCTGGTGGCCGCGGTCAGCGTGGCCTTCGTGCTGCTGCTCGCCGACCTGCTGCTGGCGGTGTTTTGGGCGGCAGTGCTCGCGGTTCTGTTTCATGGCCTGTACCGGCGCCTGCTGCCCCTTCTACTCGGCAAGCCGCCGCTGGCCGCAAGCGCCGTACTGCTGATTGTGCTGTTGGGCGTGGTCGCGCCGGTGCTGCTGCTGGGTTGGGCCGTGGTGCGCGAGGCGACGCTGTTCTATGCCGCCGTGGAAGGGGGCGCGTTCGATCCTGCGGCGCCGCTGGAAAGGGTCGGCGCATGGGTTCCCTGGGTCCGGGACTGGCTGGAGTCCTTGGGTCTTAGCCTGGAACAGGTCCGCGAAGGTCTGGTTTCGGCGGCGGCCAATGCCGGCAAGTTCGCGGCCACCGGACTGGTAGCCGCCGGCCAGGGAGCGCTCAAGCTGATCCTTCAGCTAGTGATCATGCTCTACCTCTTGTTCTTCTTCCTGCGCGACGGCGAGAAACTCATTTCATTGCTCGTGCGGATACTGCCGCTGGGCGACGCGCGGGAATACGAATTGTTCGCGCAATTTGCAACGGTCTCGCGGGTAAGCGTCACTTCCACCGCTGTAATCGGACTGGTGCAGGGCGGCCTGGGTGGCGTGACGCTGGCGTTGCTGGGCGTGGGAAGTCCGGTTCTGCTGGGCGTGTTGATGGGGCTGTTGTCGATTGTGCCGGCCGTGGGGCCGGCGCTGGTGTGGGTGCCCGTGGCGATCTGGCTGTTCGCCTCCGGGGCCTGGATTCAGGCCCTGATCCTGGTAGCTGTCGGCGTGCTGGTGGTGGGCTTGGCGGACAATCTCCTGCGTCCCATGCTGGTCGGCAGAAAAGCGCGATTGCCTGACTATGTCATTCTCATGGCAACCCTCGGCGGGTTGTCGGCATTCGGATTCTCGGGGCTGGTTATCGGGCCGGTCCTGGCGGCCTTGTTCTTCGTTTCCTGGCGCTTGTTCGAGGAGGAGTTCTCGCCCGCGGAAATCCGGGATGAGACGTGAACGCGCCGACGCTTGCCGAGGAGCTTGCCTCCATCGTAGGCGAGGCCCACTGCGTAGATGATCCCGCGGCACTGCAACCCTATCTGGAGGAGCCGCGCGGACGCTACCAGGGACAGGCGACGCTGCTGGCGGCGCCGGGCAGCGCCGAGGAAACGGCCCGCGTGCTGGCATGCTGCAATCGGCGCGGTGTCGGCGTGGTGCCGGTGGGTGGCCGCACCGGCTTGTGTGGCGGAACCCATACGCGTCCGGGCGACCTGCTGCTGAGCCTGCATCGTCAAAGGCGGGTGCGTCGCATCGAATCCGGACACCTGACCGCGGAAGCCGGCTGTGTGTTGTCCACCTTGCAGGAGCAGGCAGCCCAAGTGGGCGGCATTTTCCCTTTGAGCCTGGGATCGGAAGGGAGCTGCCAGTTGGGCGGCGTGCTGTCCACCAACGCCGGCGGCATTCACGTATTGCGTTACGGCATGGCGCGCGGACTGGTGCTGGGCTTGGAAGTTGTACTCCCCGACGGCAGTTTGCTTTCCGATCTCAAGCCGCTGGCCAAGGACAATACCGGCTACGACGTAAAGCAGTTATTCATCGGCTCCGAAGGCACCCTGGGCGTGATTACCGCGGCCACCGTGCGGCTTTTTCCGAATCCAGGTGCGCGAGTTACTGCGTTGCTGGGAGTGGACTCCCCCTTGCAGGCCGTTTCGTTGTACGACAGCGCAGAGGCTGCCTTGGGAAGCGAGCTCAACGCCTTCGAGCTGGTGTCGCGCCGCGCCGCGCAACTGTGCGAGGAACACCTGGACGGGGTCTCGATTCCGGCCGACATGAAAGCACCCTGGCTGCTCTGCGTCGAAGTGGCCGGGAGCGGCGAGGAAACGGCGCTCAGTGAGCGGTTCACGGCTTTTCTGGAGGATGCGTTGCAAACGGGCGCGCTGCAGGAGGCCGTATGTGCCGCCAGCGAGGCCCAGAGCGAGGCGATCTGGCGCCTGCGGCATGGCGTGCCGGAGGCCGTGCGCCATGCCGGGGCGGCGCTGCGTCACGACCTTGCGGTTCCCGTGGAGCGGATTCCGGAGTTTCTGGAGTCGGCCCAGGCACTGTGCCGGGAATATCTGCCGGGCGCGGAACCGGCGCCATTCGGGCACGTGGGCGACGGCAATCTGCATTACACGGTCTGTTGTCCCAGGCTCATGGACCGGGAACGGTTCTTGCGCCAAGGCGAAGCTTTCAGCGCCGCGCTGCGGGAGCAGGCTTGGTCGATGGATGGCAGTTTCAGCGCCGAACACGGCGTAGGACTGCTGCTGAAGGACGAGCTTCAACGGCTCGGAGATCCGGTAAAACTCGGCGTGATGCGCGCGGTCAAGCGCGCCTTGGATCCGCGCGGCATCATGAATCCCGGCAAGGTGGTGGAAGCATGAGCGCGCCTTGGGCAGTGCTCAAGTTCGGCGGCGCCAGCGTGGCCGGGGCCGGCGGCTGGGAAACGGTGGGCCGTCTCGTTCGCCGACGCCAGGAACAGGGCTTGCGGCCTATCGTTGTGCATTCGGCGCTGGCCGGCGTGACCGACGAGCTGGAAGCCCTGGTTGAGCTGGCGCGCCGCAACGCACATGCCGAGCGGGAGCAGGCATTGGCGGACCGCCACCTGGAGCTGGCGCGCGAGCTGGACATTCCCGACCCGGCCGCTTGCCTCGAAGCCGAGCTGGATAACCTGGCGCAATTGCTGCGCGGCATCGCGCTGACCGGCGAAGCGGGCTACCGGGCGCGGGTCAAGGTGCTGGCTCTGGGTGAACGCCTGGCCGGCCGGCTGGGCGCAGCAGCGCTGTCGAGTCAGGGGATAGCGGTTGCTCCGGTCAACCCGGCGCGCTTGCTGCGGGCCGAGGAACGCGGCTGGGCAAGCGAACGCGACGCCATGCTGAATGCGGCCTGCGCCCACGATTCCGACCCCGAAGCGGCGGCCTTGCTTGATGAACTGAGCGGCGTGCCGCTCACACAGGGCTATATCGCGCGCAGTGCCGAGGGCGACGAAGTGCTGCTGGGACGCGGCGGCTCGGACGTTTCTGCGGCCGCGCTGGCCGCATCCATCGGCGCCTCCCGGCTGGAAGTATGGACCGACGTGCCAGGCGTGTTCAGCGCCGATCCCAAAGCGATAAGCGGCGCGCGGCTGTTGCGCAGACTCAGCTATGCCGAAGCGCAGGAAATCGCCACCTCCGGCGGCAGTGTGCTGCACCCGCTCACAATCCCGCCGCTGCGCGCCCAGCGTATTCCGCTCACCGTCCGCTCGACCCTGCACCCGGACCTGCCCGGCACCCACATCGGCCCTGCGGAAGGTCCCGACAGCGCGCAGGTCAAGGCGGTCATGTTACGCAGCGGTGTGACCCTGGTTTCCTTGGAAACGCTCGGCATGTGGCGCCGGGTGGGCTTCCTGCAAGAGGTGTTCACCTGCTTTGGCGCACTCGGGCTGTCGGTGGACCTGGTTTCCACCTCCGACAGCAACGTGACGGTGACGCTGGACGCCGACCCCGAAGCGCTCGTGCCGGCGCTGATGGAGCGTCTTCGCGCCGAGCTCGGCCGCATAGGCGAGGTGCGCATAACTACCAATACCAGCGTCGTTACGCTGGTGGGCCGGCGCATCCGCGCCGTGCTGCATGAAGTGGGGCCTGCTTTGGAAGCTTTTCGCGAGCAGCCTATCCATCTGCTCAGTCAGGCGGCCAGCGATCTCAATATCAGTTTCGTGGTGGACCCCGGCCAGGCGCGGCGTCTGGCCCAGCGCCTGCACGGGCGCCTGATTGCGCCCGACGCCGGCGACGCTGCCTTCGGCCCGGCGTGGGAGGAGCTGACGCAACCGACGCCGGCGGCTGCAGACGCACCGCAGGCGCCCTGGTGGATGCAGCGCCGTGACGAATTGCTTGCGCTTGGCGCGCAACACGGCGCGGTGTACGTATACAGCCTGGAACAGGTGGCCGCGGCGTGCGGGCGGCTCAAGAGCCTGAAATCTATCGACCGGGTCTATTACGCCATCAAGGCCAATGCGCATCCGGCCGTGCTCCAGCGCGTGCGCGCCTGCGGCCTGGAGTTCGAATGCGTCTCGCCCGGCGAATTGCGTCTGCTTGAGTCGCTGTTTCCGCAGCAGGATGCGGGCCGGGTGCTGTTTACGCCCAATTTCGCCCCGCAGGCCGAATACCGCGAAGCGCTCGACGCGGGCGCGCTTGTAACCGTGGACAATCTTGGCGTGCTCGAGAATTGGCCGGAGCTGTTTGCGGGACGGGAGATCTTTCTGCGACTCGACCCGGGCGTGGGCCGCGGGCTGCACCGGCATGTGCGAACGGCGGGCGTGCATTCCAAGTTTGGTGTGCCGCTGTTCGAAGTCGCCCGCGCCGCCAAGGCTGCCAGCAGCGCTGGTGCGAAGGTGGCCGGCCTGCATGCGCACATGGGCAGCGGCGTGATGGACCCGGGTGCCTGGGTTCCGATAGCGGAAACGCTACTGGAATGCGCCGATCATTTCCCCGAGGCGCGCGTCATCAACCTGGGCGGCGGCCTGGGCGTGCCTCAGTACGCGACCGAACCCGGGTTGGACTTGGCAGCCGTGGACGCAAACCTGGCCCCGTGTCGCGCCCGGGCGCCGGATGGGATGGAGTTCTGGCTGGAGCCGGGACGCTACGCGGTGGCGGAAGCCGGAGTGTTGCTGGCTCGGGTAACGCAGGTTAAGGGCAAGACCGGCGCCTCCTACGTGGGCGTGGAAACCGGCATGAACTCGTTCTTGCGCCCGGCCCTTTACGGCTCCTATCACGAGGTTTACAACCTGAGCCGGCTGGACCACCCGGCCACCCGCCTGGTGAACGTGGTCGGACCAATCTGTGAGAGCGGGGACGTGCTGGCACGCGACCGCATGCTTCCCGAATGCCGCGAAGGCGACGTGTTGCTGTTCGCCAACGCGGGAGCCTATGGGCGGGTCATGGCTTCGGGCTATAACCTGCGCGAACCGGCCAGCGAGGAGGTGATCGAGTGAGCAAGGCAAGCAAGGCAGAGGCGCTTGAGGTCCTGCTGGAACTGGAGACCGTGATCCGCGCGCGCGGCGCGGCGGAGCCGGAGGAAAGCTATACGGCTCGGCTGCTGGGCGGCGGGATGCAGCGCGTGGCGCAGAAGTTCGGCGAAGAGTCGGTGGAGCTGGCGCTGGCCGCTGCCGCGGGCGACCGCGAGAATGTGCGCGCCGAGGCTGCCGACGTGATTTACCACCTGCTGGTGCTGCTCGAAGGCAGCGGTGTCTCGCTGGCCGAAGCGCTCGACGAACTGCGCGCGCGGCGCCGCTGAAGGCGCCGGCTGCCCCGGGGCTTCAGTCCCGGACAGACAGGCCGACGGCGCTCAGGTAAGCCTTGAGGTGGGGAATCGCGATTTCGCCGGAGTGAAACACGCTGGCTGCCAGTGCGCCGTCCACGCGCGCCTGCCGGAAAACGTCGGCGAAGTGTTCCGGCGCTCCTGCACCGCCTGAGGCGATCAGCGGTACGCGACAGCGTTCGCGCGCGGCGGCTAGCTGCTCGATGTCGTAGCCTTCGCGCACGCCGTCCATGTTCATGCAGTTCAAGACGATTTCGCCGGCGCCGCGGTCCTGCGCCTCGCCGATCCAGTCGAGCGTGCGACGCCCCGCCTCGCGGCTCAGTGTCGGATCGCCGGTAAGTTCATGCACATGCCATTCGCCGGCGTTGCCGCTGCTGTCGATGCCCACCACCACGCACTGCGAACCGAAGCGCCGCGCCAGTTCACCGATCAGACCGGGGTTGGCCAGCGCCGGGCTGTTGATCGAAATCTTGTCCGCGCCGTTCATCAGCACTTCTTCGGCCGCGTCCACGCCACGGATGCCGCCGGCCACGCAGAACGGGATGTCCAGCACTTCGGCCACGCGCCGTATCCAACTGCGGTCCACCGAGCGCCCATGGGGACTCGCGGTGATGTCGTAGAACACCAACTCGTCGGCATGTTCCTGGCGGTAGCGTTGCGCCAGCTCCATGATTTCGCCCATCACGCGGTGCTCACGAAAGCGTACGCCCTTCACGACCTGACCATCGCGCACGTCGAGGCAGGGAATTATTCGCCGCGCCAGCACTGTCGCGCTTCCTCTTCGCTGATGCGGCCATCGAGCAGTGCCTTGCCGGACACCGCGGCGGCCACGCCGGTTTCCGCCAGCGCCTTGAGATCGCCGGCGCTCGAAACGCCGCCGGAGGCAATGACGAATGCCTGCGGCGCATGGCGCGCGCAGCGCGCATAGAGCTCCGTATTGGGTCCGCCGAGCATGCCGTCGCGCGTCACGTCGGTACAGAGAAACCAGACCACGCCCTGTTCCTGCAGCCGATCCATCAGCTTCCACAGAGAGCGTCCGCTGCTACGGGTCCAGCCTCGGGTCAGCACTTCGGGTTCGGGACCCGGGCGCACGTCCAGAGCCGCCACCAGGCGGTCGGCGCCGTGCTCCTTGATCCAGCGGCGGGCGCGCTGCGGCTCTTCGGCCAGCGCGCTGCCGGCAACTGCGCGCCGCGCGCCGCTGGCCAACACCGATACGAGGGTTTCATCGTCGCGGATGCCGCCGCCCACTTGCACGGCCAGGGGCGTTTCGCGCGCCACCCGCTCTATGGCCGCGGCGTTTTCGCGCCGCCCCGAGCGGGCGCCGTCGAGGTCCACGGTATGCAGGCTGCGCGCCCCCAGGGTCGCCCATCTCCGGGCCAATTCGAGCGGTGTCTCCGCATAGAAGGTGGGGTCGCGAAAGCGTCCTTGGCGCAGGCGCACGACCCGGCCGCCCATCAAGTCTATGGCCGGGATCAACTCCACGCTATGAGCCCAGGAACGCCGCGCCGACGGAATAGGGCGGGACGCCCGCTGTATTGCGCGTTCTCACAAACCGTTTGCCGGTTGCATGCATTGTGGGCCAAGAAAGTTGCCGAGCACGAGCTGGCCATCCTCGCCCGATCTTTCGGGGTGGAACTGCACGCCAAAGAAGTTGTTTCTGTGTACCACCGAGGCGAATGGCGCGCCATGCTCGGTGACCCCGATGCAGTCGCCTTCGGCACGCGCCGCGTAGCTATGCACGAAGTAGAACCATGCACTGCCGCGCACGCCGTCGAGCAGCGGTGATGTGCGGCGCTGGGTGACCTGGTTCCAACCCATGTGCGGTATGGCGTGCTCGCGCGAGGCCTGCAGCCGGTCAACCTGTCCCGGGATTACCCCTAGGCAGGGCGTGTTGTCTTCGCTGGAGCGGTCGAACAGTAGCTGCATGCCCAGGCAGATGCCGAGCACGGGTTGCTTGAGGCGCGGGATCAGCCTTTCCAGCCCCGCTTCCCGCAATCTGGCCATGCCCGCCCCCGCGGCGCCTACGCCGGGAAGAACGACGCGCCCGGCGTTTTCGATGTCCCCGGCGTCGCGGGTCAGTGCGGCGTCCACGCCAAGACGCTGGAGGGCGAAGCGCAGTGATGCGATGTTGGCCCCGCCGCAGTCCACCAGGGCCACCTCGGCGCTCACAGCAAGCCCTTGGTGCTCGGGATATCGCCTCCCTCGCGCGCAATCGCTTTCTTGAGTGCGCGGCCAACGGCCTTGAAGCAGGACTCGATCATGTGGTGGGCATTGTCGCCGCGCACACGAATGTGCAGCGTGGCGCCGCTGGCTTCGGTCAGCGAACGGAAGAAGTGCTCGACCAGCTCGGTCGGGAGTCCACCCACACGCTCGCGAGGAAAACTGCCCTTGAAACGCAACCACGGACGGCCGGAAAGATCAAGCAGCACCTTGGCGCTGGCCTCGTCCATGGGCAGCTCGAACGCGAACCGCCCTATGCCGCGCCGATCGCCCAGCGCTTCCTTCAGCGCCGCTCCTAGAGCCAGCGCACAGTCTTCCACGGTGTGGTGCTCGTCCACTTCCAGGTCGCCCTCGCAGTGCAGCGTCAGTGCGAACGCTCCATGCTTCGCCAGTTGCTCGAGCATGTGGTCGAAGAAACCGATGCCGGTAGCCACGTCCGCCGCCGTCGGCGCGTCCAGGTCTATTTCGACCCGGATGCTGGTCTCGCGCGTGGTGCGCTCGGTGCGCCCGATGCGTGGTGCATCGACGATCTGGCGGGCGATCCGATTCCAGCTATCTGGATCGGCGGCATCGACCAGAAAGCCGCGTACGCCCAGGTTTTCGGCGAAGGCAAGGTCGGTGTCGCGGTCGCCGATCATTACGCTGGCAGCGCGATCTACACGCCGCTCACTCATAAAGGCGTTGACCAGCCCGGTGAGCGGCTTGCGGCAATCGCAGCCCTCGCCGGGCCGATGGGGGCAGACGAATACCTCGGAGAACTGGATGCCTTGAGAAGCAAGCAGTTCGATCAGGAAATCGTGCGGAACGCGGTAAGTCTCCATCGGGAAGGTTTCGCTGCCCAGTCCGTCCTGGTTGCTCACTATCACCAGTTCGAACCCCGCGTCGCGCAGCCGCCCCAGCGCCGGAATCACGCCTTGCGCCAAGCGCAGCTTGTTCAGGCTATCGACCTGCTCGTCGGGCGGCTCCAGGATCAGCGTGCCGTCGCGGTCGATGAAGGCGATGCGCGCGCTCATGTCGAGGCCCGCAATACGGCAAGCAGGCCGTCGTTCTGTTCCGGTGTGCCGAGCGTTATGCGGACGCAGGATTCGAGCCCCGGTTCATCGGGAATCCGGCGCAGCAGATAGCCGCCTGCGCGCGCCGCAGCGGCAAAGTGGTCGGCGTCCGCAACCTGCATCAGCAGAAAGTTCGTCTGGCTGGGATAGACGGCCCGCACCTGCGGAAGCTCGGCAAACAGTTGGCCCAGCCGCTCGCGTTCGCCAACGATGGTTGCCACGCGGCGGCGTGTTCGCTCCTGCGGGCCGGGCTCCAGGGCCCGGAGAACGGCGTGTTCGCAGAGGGAGGGAAAGCTGTAAGGAGATTGCACCCGGCGCATCAGATCGATGATTTCCGGGCGCGCAATGATGGCGCCGCAGCGCACCGCGGCCAGGCCCAGCGCCTTGGACACGGTTCGCAGCACTACCACGTGCGGATATTCCGCGATCCAGTCGGCGCCGGGGCTCTGACCCGCAAACTCGGCGTAGGCCGCATCCAGCACCACCAGCGACCGGCCGCGGGCAAATTCCACCAGCTCCCGCAGGTGGTCGGGGTCCATCAGGTTGCCGGTGGGGTTGTTGGGCGAACACAGCGCCAACAGCTTCACGTTCTTGCTCCAGGCTGCCTTCAGGGCCGGCACGTCCAGCGCGAACCCGGCCTCGGCGCGCAGCGGCACTTCGATCAGCTTCACCCCTTGTAAATGACCGTACCAGCGATACATCTCGAACGAAGGAGGGCAGAAAAGGACGGCGTCCTGCCGAGCTTCGCAGAAGCCGCGGTAGAGGCAGTCGATGCCTTCGCTGCTGCCTCTGGTGATCGAGATTTCGCTGGCTTTCACGCCGTAATGCGCGGCCAAACGCTCGGTCAGGGCCTCCGGATAGAGCAGAGGGTAGAAGTTGAGATTTCCCGGCGCTGGGTCGTAGTCCTGCGGCCAGGGCAGTTCATTGGCATGCAGCCGCGCGAGACTGGGCGTGGTCGGCGCCTGATAGGCGCGCCCCGCCCGCACCGCGTCCCTGGCCAGCGACGTGACCCAGCTCATGTCGTTACTCAAGAAGGGAACCTTCGGCTGCACAGCGGGCCTCGGCGGCGCGCGCGTGCGCTTCCAGGCCTTCGATCCGAGCCAGGACGGCGACCGCCCCGGCAATGGAGTCCAATCCTTCGCGCGTCAGTTCCTGCACGCTGATGCGCTTGTGAAAGTCGGTCAGCGACAGGCCGCTGGCCCAGCGGGCGCTGCCATAGGTGGGTAGCACGTGGTTGGCGCCATTGCAGTAATCGCCGCTGGATTCGGGCGACCATGGTCCCAGGAAAACGGCGCCGGCATGCCTGATGTCCGCCAGCAGGGTGCGCGGCTGGGCGACTTGCAGCAACAGGTGCTCAGGCGCGTAGCGATTTGCGACTTCTACCGCCGTTTGCAAGGAGTCCACGATCAGCAGGGCCCCGGCCGCGAGAGATTTCTCCAGCACGGCGCGGCGCGGCAGGCTGCGAAGCTGGCGCGCGATCTGTTCCTGCACCTGTTCCGCCAACTGGCGGTCCAGGCAAAGGAGCAGCACGTGAGCGTCCTCGCCGTGTTCGGCCTGGCTCAGCAAGTCCAGGGCAACGAACTGCGGCTCGGCGGTCTTGTCGGCGATCACCATCGCCTCGGTGGGCCCGGCCGGCAGGTCCTGGGCCGGTCCTCCGGCTTCCATTGCGGCCTGTCTCTTGGCTGCGGCGACCCAGCGGTTTCCGGGACCGAACAGCTTGTCAACGCGCGGTACGGTCTCCGTGCCATAGGCCATGGCGGCGATTGCTTGCGCGCCTCCGAGCTTGAATACGCGATGCACATCGCAGCGCTGTGCCGCATACAACACTGCGGGATTGGCGTTGCCGTGCGCATCCGGGGGCGTGCACAGAATGCGCAGCGGGCAACCGGCGAGCTGCGCCGGAGCGGCGAGCATCAGCGCGGTCGAGGGCAGGGGCGCGCTGCCGGCGGGGACGTAGAGGCCGACTGCCTGCAGAGGCTGATGCCGCTGTTCACAAACGATGCCCGGCACCGGCTCCACGCGGCTGTCTGCGGGTTGCTGCGCGACGTGGCAGGCGCGAATGTTCGCCAGAGCCGTGTGGATGGCCGCGCGCGCTTCCGGCGTCAGCGAGTCGCCGGCCCGGCGAAGCTCTTCATCGCTGACTTCGAGCGCTTGCAGTTGGGCGCCATCCAGCTCCGCCTCCAGGCGCAGCAGCGCGGCGTCACCACCCTCGCGCACCTCGCGCATGATGGCGCGCACACGCGTTTCCAGTTCCGGGTCGGCCGGCGCCGCCGGACGCGCCAGCACCGCCGCGCGCTCCGCCTCGCCAAGCGCTTCCCATTCCAGCAGCGGCGGCAGCATCTGCATCAGAGCATCTTCTCCACGGGCAGCACCAGCACCGAGCTGGCGCCGGCGTCCTTGAGCGCTTCCAGTGTTTCCCAGAAGATGCTTTCGCGGCACACGGCATGAACCGCGACGCGGTCTTCGCGGCCTTCCAGGCCCATGATGGTGGGAGACTCGGAGCCGGGTAGCAATTCCGCGATGCGCTGCAGCGCCGCGCGCGGGGCATGCAGCATGATGTACTTGGTTTCGCGCGCCTGCATCACGCCGTCGATGCGGCGCATCAGCAGGCTTACCCATTCCTGGCGCGCCGCTGGCGGCTGCGCCGGACACACGAGCAGTGTGGCCTGGCTTTCGAGCACCGTCTCGCCTTCGTCGAGTTGGTTGGCCGCCAGGGTCTTGCCGCTGGACACAAGGTCGCAAATCGCCTCCGCTCGGCCGAGACGCGGGGCCAGTTCCACCGCCCCGGAAAATGGAATGATCTCGGCGCCGACGCCTGCCTGTTCGAGAAAGTGCCGGGTGAGCCGCGGGTAGCTGGTCGCTACCCGCAATCCGTCGAGGTCCGCTATCGCGGATGCCGAGCTGTCCCGCGGATAGGCCATCGCCAGCCGGCAGCCGCCGAAACCGAGGCGGCGCGCAGCGCGCGGCGCCGGTTCGTCCGCGCCCAGCCCCAAGCGCTGCTCCTCGGCCACGTTCATGCCGACAATGCCCAGGTCGCAGGCGCCTTCGCGCACCAGGCCGGGTATCTCGTCGTCGCGCACCAGCAGGATGTCCACCGGCATGTTTTCGGCCACCGCCAGCAACTGGTCGGCGCCGCGCGTCAGCCGCAGGCCACAGCGCGTCAGCAGCGCGAGCGAGTGGTCGGTGAGGCGGCCGGACTTCTGCACCGCGATCTGCACCCGCTCGCTGCGCTTCCACGTGGCGGCGTTCATCAGGAGCGCCCGCCCATGCGGTCGAGCACGGCCTCCGTGAATTGGGTCGTGGAGGCGGCGGGTCCGTCGCCGGCGATGTCGGCAGTGCGCACACCGTCCGCGACCGTCGCAGCCACGGCCGCTTCGATTTCGCGCGCGGCATCCGACGCCTGCAGGCTCAGATCGCACATCATCGCCACCGACAGGAGCATGCCGCAGGGGTTGGCGGCATCCCGCCCGGCAATATCCGGCGCGCTGCCGTGGATGGGTTCGTAGAGCCCGCGCCCGCCGTCGCCTATCGACGCCGACGGCGCCATGCCGAGCGATCCGGTCAGGACCGATGCCTCATCGGTGAGGATGTCTCCGAACATGTTTTCGGTGACCAGCACGTCGAAGCTCGCGGCACTGGTTAGCAGGCGCATGGCCGCGGCGTCCACGAGCAGATGCTCAAGTTGGAGGTCGGGGAATTCATCGGCCACGACCTCTGACGTTACCGAGCGCCAGAGTCGCGACGTGGCCAGCACGTTGGCCTTGTCGATCAAACAGAGCCGGCCGCGGCGGCGCTGAGCCAGGCGCGCGGCGTAGCGCACTATGCGCGTGATTTCCTCGCGGCTATAGGTGCACAAATCGGTGGCCGTGTCGCCACCCTCGCGCTTTTCGCCGAAGTAGATGCCGCCCGTCAGTTCGCGTACCACGATCAGATCCACGCCGGCCAGATTCCGCTCGCGCAGCGGTGAGGCCTCGCAGGCGCCCGCTAGCGGTTGAATCGGCCGCAGGTTGGCATACACGCCCAGCAGGGCGCGCAGGTCCAGGAGCCCCTGTTCGGGGCGTACTGCCGGATCGGACGGCGGCGGTCCCGGCACGCCTACGGCTCCCAGCAGTACTGCGTCCGCGTCCATGCACAGGTCTCGCGTTGCGGGGGGAAAAGGCGCGCCCAGCGCCTTGAGCGCGGCGCCGCCGAAGGGCGCCTCTTCTATTTTCAGGTCAAGCGTGTGGCGGGCAGCGACGCGGCGCAGCACAGCCAGACCCGCGCGCATGACCTCCGGCCCGATTCCGTCGCCGGGCAATACGGCAATGAGGGACGCCAATCGCTATGCCCTCCGTTCTTCCCAAGCCTTGATGCGCTCCTCCTGCTGGAGCAGATAGCCGAGTTGATCGACGCCATTCAACAGGCAATAGCGCGCAAACCGCTCGATTTCGAAGGCTGCCGGCGGGCCATGCGGTAATTCCACGCAAGTGCGTTCCAGGTCGATTACGACTTCCGCGCCGGGGTTTTCCAGTAGCCAGCGGTGCGGTTGTGGCTCAATGACTACCGGAACGAAGCCGTTTTTCAGCGAATTGTTGCGGAAGATGTCCGCAATGCTGGTGCTGATCACGGCGCGCAGGCCGCTGTCGAGCAGGGCCCAGGGCGCGTGTTCGCGCGAGGAGCCGCAGCCGAAGTTGTCGCCCGCTACCAGAATGGTGCGGCCCTGGTTTTCTTCGCGGTTGAGCGCGAAATCCGGGTTGGGCAGTCCATCCTTGGTGTAGCGCCAGTCGTGGAAGGCGGCCTCGCCCAGGCCGTCGCGTCCGGTGGTGGTGAGAAAGCGCGCCGGAATGATCTGGTCGGTGTCGATATTGTCGATATCGAGCACGATAGTGCGCGAAACGATGCGGGTGATCTTTTCCATGGTCGGCTAAGCCTTCACGGGTCCATCAGTTCGCGCGGATCCGCCACTTGCCCGCGAATGGCGGAAGCGGCGGCGGTAAGCGGGCTTGCCAGCACTGTGCGCGCTCCGGGCCCCTGGCGGCCCTCGAAATTCCGGTTGCTGGTGCTTACGCACAAACTGCCGGCGGCCACGGTGTCGCCGTTCATGCCTATGCACATCGAGCATCCCGACTCGCGCCACTCTGCGCCGGCGGCCAGAAATACTTCGTGCAGGCCCTCCGCCTCGGCTTCTCGCTTGACCTGCTGCGAGCCGGGAACGACCAGCATACGCGCGCCGTCGGCCACGCGCTGCCCGCGCATCAGTGCGGCCGCGGCGCGAAGATCGCTGATGCGGGAATTGGTGCAGCTTCCCAGGAAAACAATGTCCACGGCGCGCCCGAGCAGCGGCTTGCCGGGTTCCACGCCCATGTAGGCCAGGGCTTTGTCCACGGCCGGATTGCCGGTGCCGGGCACCGGCTCGTCGATTTGCGCCGACATCCCGGGGTTGGTGCCGTAGGTGACCATCGGTCGCAGGCCGCTTGCATCGAGGTCCACCTCGCGGTCGAACGTCACCTCGCCCTGGTCTTCCAGATTCCGCCAGCGCTTGAGCGCCGCATCCCAGGCCGCTCCTTGCGGCGCCATCGGACGACCGTGCAGCCACTCGTAGGTGGTGTCGTCGGGGGCCACCATGCCCGCCCGAGCGCCGGCCTCAATGCTCATGTTGCAAACGGTCATCCGCTGCTCCATGGAAAGCGCGCGGATGGTCTCGCCGCGGTATTGCAGCACCCGCCCGGTGCCGCCGCCCACCCCCAGCTTGCGGATGATGGCCAGCACCAAGTCCTTGGCGGTAACGCCCGGGCCCAGCTTGCCGCGCACGTTCACCGCCATGGCGCCCGGGCGCCGCTGCAGCAGGCATTGCGTGGCCAGGACATGGCCCACTTCGGTGGTGCCGATGCCGAAGGCGAGCGCGCCGAACGCGCCGTGCGTGCTGGTGTGACTGTCGCCGCAAACCACCGTGTGGCCGGGCCAGGTGGCGCCCAGTTCAGGGCCCACCACGTGTACGATGCCGCGCTCGGGACTATCGAGACCGCGTAGCTTCACGCCGAATTCCCGGCAGTTTTCGATCATGGCCCGCACTTGGCCTGCCGCCGCCGGCAGCGCCACTTTGTCCAGCTCTTCGAGCGTGGCCGCGGGTTCGGTGGGCGTCGAGTGGTCCATGGTGGCCAGGGTGCGGTCCAGCCGTCGCACGGGCAGGCCGCGTGTGCGCAGCACGTCGAAGGCTTGCGGGGTAGTGACCTCGTGAATCAGGTGCAGGTCGATGTAGAGAACCGCCGGCGTATCCTCGGTTTCCGGCCTTACCTCGTGCTGGTCCCAGATCTTGGCGAGAAGCGTTTGTGCAGGCATGGGTTCAGTCCTCCGCATCCATGCCCGGCACCGGTTCCAGCCAGCCGCGCGGGTCCTCGGTGCGGCCGTCGAAAAGGCCGAAGAAGGCGTCCTGCAAGGCCCGGGTCAGCTCGCCGGGTTTGCCATCGCCTATCGTTAGCCGGTCGAGACTGCGCACCGGGGTGATTTCCGCGGCCGTGCCGGCCAGGAATACCTCGTCGGCGATATAGAGCACTTCCCTGGGCAGCGCCTCCTGAATCACGGTTATCCCCAGCCCGCGGGCCAGCTTGATGACCGTGTCGCGGGTGATGCCCGGCAGGATGGAGGCGGAGTAGGGCGGCGTGTAGAGCTTGCCGGCTACGGCCACGAACAGGTTCTCGCCGGCGCCTTCGCTGACCAGGCCGTCGTGGGTCATGGCCAGCCCCTCGACGTAGCCGTTCTGCTGCGCTTCCAGCGTCACCAGCACACTGGAAAGGTAGTTGCCCCCGGCCTTGGCCAGAGCGGGAATCGTGTTCGGCGCCACGCGCTGCCAGGACGTGCAGCAGACATCCACGCCGGCATCGGTGCCGCCCAGATAGGAGCCCCACTTCCAGGCTGCCACGGCAACGTGCACGGGCACGTTTTCGGACGGCAGGATTCTCAGATCGCCGAAACCGCGAAAGGCGATCGGGCGAATATAGGCGCCCTCGGACAGTTGGTTCCTTGCTATGACCTGGTGGCAGGCGTCATTGATTTCATCTGGGCTGAAGGGAATATCAAGCCGGTAGATCTTTGCCGAGTTGAACATGCGTCGGGTGTGCGCGCGCAGACGGAAGATGACCGGCCCCTTGTGGCTGGCGTAGCAGCGCACACCTTCGAACACCGAAGTGCCGTAATGCAGGGCGTGACTCATCACGTGGGTCTGCGCTTCCATATACGGCTTCAACTCGCCGTCGTGCCAGATCCATTCGGGGTGTTCGCTCATGGCGTGGGGTCTCCAGCGCGGAAACGGAAAAGCCGCAGGTTTGCGATTTTACGGCCCAAGCTGCCGGCGCGCACCCTGCGTGGCCACTTGCCCCGCCTTGACGCGCGCCTGCGCCCGCAGCGCGCGGTTGAGCACTTCCAGCAGTGCCTGCGCGCCAGCTTCCACGATGTCCGTGCTCACAGCCCTGCCGCGGTAGGAGAATTCTTCCCAGCGGGCGGTTACGGTGGCTTCGCCTTGGGCATCCTCGCCGGTGGTGACGCTGCGCACCTCGAAGTGCGTCAATTCCACGCTCAGTCCCGTGGCGCGCTCCAGCGCCTTGAAAGTGGCGTCTATGGGGCCGTCGCCCACCGCTGCCTCGTCGCGCTGCTCGCCGCTCTCGTGTTCGAGGCGCACGGCCGCCACCGCCAGCGTACTGCCGCCGGTGTTGATGCGCAGTTCGCGCAGCTTCCATGGGCCGTCGGCGCCGCCGTCCTTGTGCACGATCAGAGCCTCGATGTCGGCGTCAAACAGTTCCTTCTTGCGGTCGGCGAGCTTCTTGAATTCGATGAAGGCGCGATTGAGCTGGTCTTCGCTCAATTCGAATCCCAGTTGCTGGGTGCGGTCGCGAAAGGCATGTCTTCCCGAGTGCTTGCCCAGCACCAGGTTGCTGCGGTTCATGCCCACCGCTTCCGGACGCATGATTTCGTAGGTTTCGGCGTGCTTGAGCATTCCGTGCTGGTGAATGCCGGCCTCGTGGGCGAAGGCGTTCTGGCCCACGATGGCCTTGTTGCGCGGCGTGTGCATGCCGGTAACGCTGGACACCAGCCGGCTGGCCGGATACAGCCCCTTGGTTTCGATGCCGGTGTCCACGCCGAAGTGATCGGCGCGCACCTTTAGCGCCATCACCACTTCCTCCAGAGAGCAGTTGCCGGCGCGCTCGCCGATGCCGTTGATCGTGCACTCGATCTGCCGGGCGCCGCCGGCTACCGCAGCCAGGCTGTTGGCGACCGAAAGACCCAGGTCGTCGTGGCAGTGCGCGCTCAGGACCACATCCTCAACGCCGGGCACGGTGGCGCGCAGGTGCTCGAACAGCGCCTGGAATTGCGCCGGCACCGCGTAACCCACGGTATCCGGGATGTTGACCGTGGTCGCGCCGGCCTCGACCACGGCGGTTACGATTTCGGTCAGGAATTCGGGTTCCGTGCGCGACGCGTCCTCGGGCGAAAACTCCACATCGTCGCAAGCCTCGCGCGCCATTCGCACCGCCTCGACCGCGCGCCGCACGATTTCGTCGCGGGCCATTTCGAGCTTGAACTTGCGGTGGATTTCGCTGGTCGCCACAAACACGTGGATGCGCTTGCGGGCTGCGGGCTCCAGAGCTTTCGCCGAGCGTTCGATATCGCCCGCATGACAGCGGGCCAGCGAGCAGATGGTGACCCCGCGTATGGCGCGGGCTATTTCCCGTACCGACTCGAAATCGCCGGGCGAGGCGGCGGCGAAGCCGGCCTCGATAACGTCCACGCGCATATCCCGCAGCGCCCGTGCAACCTTCAGTTTCTCGCGCAGCGTCATGCTGCAGCCCGGCGCCTGTTCGCCGTCGCGCAGGGTGGTGTCGAAGATGCGCACGCGATCCTGACTGCTTTGCTGGTTCATTTTTCTGCTCTCAAGAGGTTGACGTTTGCCCATAAGAAAAAACCCCGCGACCGTGGTTCGGTTAGCGGGGTTTCGGATGTAGCGCTTTGAAGTTGCTCAGGCCTTGTCCTTACCCCGCGTTCGGTGCTCCGCAAGCAGCGCGAGCGCAAGCGCGCGCAGCCCGCCGGCGGGCGCGATAAGGTTGTGAATTGGCCGGACTATGTCCATAGCCCGCGATTATGCGCCTGGATGCCGCCATGTCAAGGCATGTGCAGCGGCCTCGGGGCTGATGCCGCCAAGAAAAATGTGCCAGCATGGCAACGCCACCGGATTGCTGCGCCGCGTGAGCCGCACCGTGCAGCTTTACCGCATGCCGCTTCAGTTCATCGTGCCGCTGCCGCTACCAGGTGGCGGGCGAAGCTGCTGAGCTTTTCGCGCGTCTCCTCCAGCTCCCGTTCGGGGCTGGACATGTTCATGATGCCTGCGCCGGCCTGTAGCCAAGTTGTCCCGTCGCGCTGGTAGAAGCTGCGCAGCACCAAGGCCGCGTCGAGCACGCCGGTGTGATCGTAAATCACCGCGCAACCGGCGTACAGGCCTCGTGGGTTGGGCTCCAATCGCCCGATGGCGTCGATCGACTCACGCTTCGGAACGCCGGAGGCCGTAACCGCCGGAAACAGGGCGTTGAATGCGTACCAAGGGTTGCAGCTATCGAGCAGTTTCCCCTTGAGGCGGGAAGCCAGGTGCTGCACGGCGCCGCGCCGCGACACCAGCATGAAGTTGACCACGGAAACGTTCGCCGGGTCACAGACCATCGTCAATTCGTCGAACCCGACATAGACTGAAATGGCGTGCTCGGCAATCTCCTTGGAATCGCTGAGAAGTTCCCCGCGCAACCGTAACTCATCCGTAATGCTTCCGCCGGTCGAACGCGTGCCGGCCAGCGGCGTTGTGAACACTTCGCGCTCGCCATTGACTTCGATTACGGTCTCGGGACTGAATCCTGCCGCCTCCAGCCCATCAAGGCGCAGCAGATAGGAACGCGCCGGCGTATTGGCCCGACGCCCCGCACCGTAGCTGGCCGCCATGTCCAATGAATGGTTCAGCGAGATTTGTCGCGACAGAATCACCTTTCGATACTGCTGTGCGTGGATTTCCTCCAACGCCTCCGCTACGGCCCGCTTGTAGGTTTCGGCATCGTGCGTCGCGATCTCGTCTTCCAAATCGAGTGCTGTGGGCGCCTCGAAGTCATCGTCTTCGTGCACCGCTTGCTCAACCATCGCACCCAGGGCGGCGAGTCGATCGGGCTCGAAAGCGCGAATGCGGATCGTGGTTTCGTCGATTCGAATCTCCTCCTTGGGAACGAAAAGCGTCAGCAGCGGCGTGCCGCTCGGTACGGGCAAGCCGTAGGTCAAGCGGGCCAATTCGAACGCCGCGGTGCCGTATGCGCGCCATCTCTCGACAGGCAGTTGGTCCAGCCCCCACTGAATCGCCTCATTCAGGTCTTCATTGGGGCGCGCCGCTAGTTCCCTTCCTTCCCAGGTCACCAGGGTTCGATCCGGATACAGAGTCACGCGGCCTTGGGCGCTCAAGCCCAGGGACCATTCTCCCTGGTGCTCGTACAGCATGTAATCGCTATGGGCGGCGGACTGTGCCATCCGGGTTGCCAGCGACAACGGATCGCCCTCGAAGGGAATGACCATTTCCCGATAGGCCCATTTTTGAGTCATTTGCAAACAGTCCTCGACACGGCTCAACACTCCACGCCTGCCCAGCAAGTAGTTCGCGTCCGGTTGATTGAAGCGGCTGGAGCGACTTCAGCCAATGACAGCGGCCCGAGCCTGCTCCGGGGATTGGTGCACCCCGATCACCTTGTCGAAGCCGGTGATGTCGAAGATTTCACTGACTTGCTTCGACAATGAACACACCGCGAAGCGAGCATTGCGCTCTTCGAGCATCTTGGCCAGCATCAGCAGCACCCGCAATCCCGCACTGCTGATGTATGCAAGCTGAGCCATGTCGATGACGACCGCTGAATCGTCGGGCGTGACCGCAGCCTCGACGCCATCAAACAATGCGTTCGCACTTGAGGCGTCGAGACGTCCTTGCAGCTTTACCGAAAGCACCGGCCCGTCTCTTTCCGTTTCGATCATTCGCAGTTCCTCGCCGGTCTCCCCTGCACGTGCCAGCCAGATTCGAACTCTTTGCCCGGGCATTGAAGCACAAGAACTGCAATGACACACAGCAAGGAGAGTCATTATTTTAGAACAACGGGCAGCGGCCCTGAACCGGCGGCACACGGAGGCTTGGCGGGGCGCCAGTGCGAGCGAAGAAAACTTGCCTCACTCGACATACGGCCTGACATGAAGCTGTGCTAATATCCGCGTTCCGCATCAGGCCGGTCGCTTGAATTCCACTAGGTGGTCGAAGACCTGACTGTAACTGTAATAAGTACAGGGGGAGCGTTTTAATGAAGCCAGTCTTGAAGGGGTTGCTTTGTGCCGGAGGCTTGCTTGCCGCAGCCGCGATGGCCAGCGCAACCACGTTGGAGGAAATCGAAGCCGAGCAGGCGGAACGCATTGAGGCGGGCCGCCAGTCGCAGAGCCGAATCGACGATATCGTCAAGGAAACGGATTCACTCGAATACGAATACAAAAGGGTGCTCAAGGAGCTGGAAGGCCTCAAGGTATTCAATACCCTTATGGAGCGCCAAATCGACCGGCAGGAAGCCGACATCGCTCTGCTAAACGAGGCGATCGACGAGGTAGAGGCTTCGCGGCGCCAGATGATGCCGCTAATGGTGCGCATGATCGAAGCGCTGGACATGTTCGTGGAGGCCGATGCGCCTTTCCTGCTGGACGAGCGCCGTGCGCGGGTGGCGGGTCTGCGCGACCTGATGGAGCGCGAGGATGTGAGCGTGGCCGAGAAGTTCCGCAAGGTGCTTGAGGCGTACCAGATCGAGAACGAGTACGGCAACACCATTGAAGCCTACAAGGATGCGGTCGAGCACGAGGGCGGCATCCTGGAAGTGGACGTATTGCGGATTGGCCGAGTTGCGCTGGTGTATCAGACGGCCGATTTGAGCGCTACGCGCCGCTGGGACCGCGATGCCAAGGCCTGGGTCGATCTGGAAGGCAGCTACCGCAACCAGGTGCGCCTTGGGCTGCGCGTAGCCAATGAGATGGTCGCTCCCGAGTTGCTCTTGCTCCCCGTTCCCGGACCGGAGGCTGGATAAATGATCGCAATCAGAACAATTTCCTGCGCCGTGATGGCTTTGGCGGTTGCCACCGCCGTTTCTGCTCCCGCGCAGGCTCAGGAAGCCGTATCGCTGGATGAATTGCTGGAAATGGTGCGGCAGGGCGCGGTGCGTGACAACGAGGAAATGCGTACCCGCGAGCAGAGTTTTCGCGAGGCTCAGGGCCAGCAGCAGCGGCTGCTGGACGAGGCAAATGCGGAAAAGACCGCCGAAGAGCGGCGCAGCCAGCGCCTGGAAAATACCTACGGCGAGAACGAACGGCGTATCGCCGCGCTCAAGGAAACTCGCGACGAGCGCCTTGGCGTTCTAAAGGAACTTTTTGGCGTGACGCAACAGGTGGCGGGCGATGCCCGCTCGGAGTTCGAAGCGTCGGTCACCAACGTGCAATACCCGGAGCGTTCGGCTTTTCTTACCCAACTCGTGGAGAAGCTGGGCTCGGGCATCGAATTGCCCTCTGTCGAGGAAATGGAGCGCCTCTGGTGGGAGTTGCAGCGTGAGATGACCGAGTCCGCCAAAGTCGTCAGGTTCAATACCGACGTGATTTCGCTCGACGGCGAACGCGCATCCACCGAGGTAGTGCGGGTAGGGTTGTTCAATATCGTTTCAGACGGCAAGTATCTGACCTATCGCCCGGAAACCGGTAACGTTACCGAACTGGGCCGTCAGCCCGAACAGGGCCGCTTCACCAGCAGCACCGCCGACATGGTGGACGCTGCTCCGGGCGAGGTGGTGCGGTTCGGTCTGGATCCGACCTTGGGCGGCGTACTCAACTCGCTGGTTGGGCGCCCCAACCTCGTGGAACGTGTGCAGCAGGGCGCGCTGGTGGGCTACCTCATCATCGCGTTAGGCATCATCGGACTCTTGATTTCCCTGGAACGCCTGGTGGTACTCACGCTCGCCAGCCGCAAGGTAACCGCTCAGCTCAAGAGCGACACGCCTTCGGACGACAATGCCTTGGGCAGGGTCCTGCAGGTGTATCACGACAACAAGTCGGTAGATACCGAAACCCTGGAACTGAAGTTGGGCGAGGCGATTTTCAGGGAAACGCCAAAGCTCAACCGGGCCTTGCTGTTCATTCAGATCATTTCCGTGGTGGCGCCGCTGATGGGACTGCTGGGAACCGTTACCGGCATGATCAAGACCTTCCAGGCGATAACGCTTTACGGCACCGGCGATCCGAAGTTGATGGCCGGCGGTATTTCGCAAGCGCTGGTTACAACGGTGCTGGGTCTGAGTGTCGCCATTCCCATGGTGCTGTTGCATACCGTGGTGAGCGGCCGCAGCCGCAGGATCGTGCAGATTCTGCAGGAACAGAGCACCGGGATCGTGGCCGAGCATTCCGAGGCGCAGAAAGCGGCTGCCGCCGCCTGAGCCTTGCATCGCACGGGAGACAAAGCCGAAGCCATATAGTCCTGACTCATGTTCACCGCGCTCTACGACGCTTTCGAGGCCGTCCGCGATTTTATCGAGCTGGGCGGGGACGTGCTGTTCCTCATTGCCTTGACCATCTTCCTGATGTGGATGCTGGTGTTCGAGCGCTTGGTGTTCTTCCGCGTGGAGCTCAAGAAACGCCGGGCCGCGATTCAGGATGCTTGGGAAGGTCGGCGCGAGCGGCAGTCGTGGGAAGCGGAACAGATCCGCGAGCGCATGGTGTCGGATTTCGACATGGCCGTGCGGCGTTCGCTGCCGCTGGTGCAGACTCTGGTGGCGTTGTGCCCGCTTTTGGGCCTGCTGGGGACGGTCACTGGCATGATCGAGGTGTTCGACGTAATGGCGGTCGAAGGCAGCGGCAACCCGCGTTCGATGGCTTCCGGCGTGTCCAAGGCCACCATCCCCACAATGGCGGGCATGGTGGGCGCGCTTTCGGGGGTGTTCTGGATCACCTACCTCAAACGCCGCTCGGCGCGCGAAGTGGAGGACCTCGAAGAGCACCTGACCACGGACCACTGATCAGCGACTTAGCCGCCGCCGATTGACTGGAGACATTACGCATGCGCAAATCCATTATTCAAGCCGCCGGAGAGGAATCCTCCAGCGAGATTAACCTCACGCCCATGCTGGACGTGGTGTTCATCATGCTGATCTTCTTCATCGTTACCGCATCCTTCGTGAAGGAGACGGGTATCGATGTCAACCGGCCGGACGCTCCCACCGCGGTGCGGCAGGAAAGGGCCAACATCCTGGTGGCGATCAGTGCGTCCAACGAAATCTGGATCGACCGCCGGCGCGTGGACCCGCGTGCGGTCCGTGCCAATATCGAGCGCCTGCACGCGGAGAACCCGGAAGGCTCGGTTATTATTCAGGCAGACAAGCGGGCTTTCACGGAAACGCTGGTGAGCGTCATGGATTCGGCCCGGCAGGCCGGCGTTTTCAATGTGTCCATTGCGGCGAGCGAGGATTGACCGGGGAGGCGATGCGGATTCCCTGGTAACAGCTCAGGCTTTCGGGAAAGCCCGGACGTCAGCTTGGGTGGTCAGACTCGGGGGTACGAAGAAATGGTAGAAAAAGATAAAGTCAAGAGGCGGGTAGGGCGCTATTTCCTGGCGTTTACTGTCGGCACCTTTGCCTGCATGTCGCTGCTCTGGGTGATGCAGTTCCTTATCGCCAGCGGCCAGGCGGCGATTACCGACGTTCTGGATACGCGATTCGTGGACTTTGTGCGGGTCAAGCGCGAGGAATTGATCGAGCGCAAGGAGGAAAAACCTGAAAAGCCGCCCGATCCGGACGACGCTCCTCCCGACCTTCCGCAGCAGGACATGCAGGGCGAGGACTTGGATTCCGCTTTTGGGGTGGCGCCGCAGAACCCGGACGTGAGTTTCAACATTGACGGAGATATCGGAGACTTCAGCTTGGCGGAAGGCGATTACCTCCCGCTTGTGAGGGTGGAGCCGATGTATCCCCGCCGCGCTCAGTCTCGCGGCCTGGAGGGCCATTGCGATCTGGAACTTACTGTCACTCCGACGGGGGCCACCACCAACGTCATGGTTATCGAGTGCAGCAGTTCGCTGTTCGAGCGCGCTTCTGTCCAGGCTGCTCAGAAGTTCAAGTACAAGCCGCGCGTAGTTAACGGAACGGCTGTTGCCGTGCCCGGAGTCAAATACCGCATGACATTCCAGATTGAAGACTGATCCGGCATGAACTCCAGAATCGGCATTTTCGCCACCGCAATTTTTTGCTTCAGCCTGTTTAGCCCCGCAGCGCCCGTTGGGGCGCAGGAAGAAGAGGCGGCCGAGCAGAAGACCCGGCGCGTTATGGCTATGAGCGAAAGAGTGCATCGGCGGCTATTCGAGGCGTCGGAAGCCATGGAGGTGGACGATTATGTAACCGCCGAGACTCGGCTGGCCGAGATTCTGGAATTGAGAAACATAACTCCCTACGAGCGCGCGCAGGCAGAGAGACTTGTGGGCTTTCTGCACGTGAGGAGGGACGACTATCCGGCGGCTATCGAGAGCTTTCTGGGGGTTACCCGGATCGGTGGCCCGGATGAAATAGCCGGTCTCTACAATGAAGCTGTGGGCTATTTGTCGCAGCTTTACATCCAAGTCGAGAACTACCGCGAAGCCATCCGGTACGGGGAAATATCACTCGCGCTCAAGGAAGATCCGACGCCAATGGACTACATTCGCATCGCCACGGCGCACTTGCAACTGGAGGAATGGCAAGAGGCCGTGGATTACATTGCCACGGCTATTGAAAGGGCGCAGGCCACGGGGGTTGAGGTCGAAGAAGACTGGTGGCGCCGGATGGCGTATGCATACTACGGGCTTGAGCAGTTTGCCGATGCCCTTGAGGTCACCAAGATTCTGGTCGCTGAGTGGCCCAGTAAGGCCTATTGGCTGCAAATGTCCGGCCTCTATTACTCCTTGGAAGACGAGGATAGGCAAGTGGCCGCGACTTGGTCTGCGTTCGAACAGGGGATGTTGACCAGTAGTTCCGAGCTGGTTCAAATGGCCCAGTTTTTCCTGATGAAGGACGTGCCCTACAAAGCTGCCGTGATTCTCCACGAGGGCCTGGAAAACGGCTCGATCGAGCCGACGGCGCGCAATTTTCGGCTGGAGGCCCAGGCTTGGCAGTTGGCCCAAGAGGATCGCATGGCTCTCGAACCGTTGCGGAAATCCGCAGAGGGCGAAGACGACCTGGAGGACCAGGCTGATCTGTATATGAGGCTGGCGGAATCCCACTATGCCTTGAACGACTATGAGCAGTGTGCTTCGGTGGCGAGACAGACGCTTGGCTTGGGCGACCTGGAGAACGAGGGTCGGCTCAACATGTTGCTGGGTCAGTGCCTGTTCGAGCAAGAGGAGTACGACGCGGCGGAAGATGCGTTTGCGCGCGCTATCCGCGACAGCGATACGCGCCGCGCCGCCACGCGCTGGCGAGACTATCTGAGAAGCGAGGTTGCGCGCCTGCGCGACTTGGATGCGCGTCTGGCGCGCTTCGGCGGCTAGCCGCACTCCGAACCCTGCAGAGGTAGTTTCATGCCCACGGTCCATTTCGTGGATTGCCACGGGAATGCGCGTGATCTCGAGGTTCCCGAGGGCTGCACGCTCATGGAGATCGCCCTGGAAAACGATGTGGCGGGGATCGTGGCCGAATGCGGCGGCTGCTGCGCTTGCGCTACCTGCCACAGCTATATCGACGAGGAATGGGTGGACAAGTTGCCGCCGGTGGACGATATGGAAGACGCCATGCTGGATTGCGCCCTGGAACGCAAGCCCAACAGCCGCCTGACCTGTCAGATCCAGATGACCGCCGCCCTGGCCGGCCTAAAGCTCAAAGCCGCCGACAACGAAGCCTGATTGAGTATAGAGAGCGCTTCCCACCGAGTGAGAACGCCCGTTTCCCGCTCAGTTGAGGTTAAGTTCCGCCAGCGCGTCGCGCCAGTGAAGGCAGAGAATTTCGCCCATTTTCATGCGCTGCGGATCGCGGCTGATGCATAGGGCTAGCGGCTGGCGAAAGTCCGCGCTAAAACGCTTCAGAGTGCGTGTGTCCCGATCTTCCACGCGCCGCGAGGATTTGATTTCCACCAGGACGGCGGACAGGCCGGGACGCTCGATTACCAGATCGATTTCGGCTCCTGCCGCGGTTCGCAGGTACGAGAATTTCCAGTCGGGATAGCGGTAGCGGCACAAGTGGATGATCTGCGTAATCACGAAGTGCTCGAAGGCTCTTCCGTATTCGTAGGTTCCTTCGGTCAGCGGCACGTCCAGCGTGCGGTCCAGCGCTCGCTTGACGCCCGGGTCGAAGTAGTAGAACTTCGGATTGACGCGCTGCTGCTTGCGAATGGAGCGGTGAAATGCCGGTAGGAGAAAGCCGATCAGCGTATCTTCAAGGATGCTGAAGTAGGACATGACGGTTTTGGGGTCGGCGTTCACGTCCTTGGCGATGTTGGCATAGTTGATGATCGCGCCGTTCGCCTGCGCGGCAATCTCCAGGAACCGCCGGAACGGGTCGAGGCGCCGGACGATCTGCTCGGCGACGATTTCCTCTTTCAGGTAGGTCAATGCGTAGGCGCGCAGATAGGCGCGCCGGTCCTCGTCCGCTTCCAGCGAGAAAAGCCGCGGCAGCGTGCCCCAGCGCAGAGCGTCGTCGAGTGTGCAGGCTTTCTCAAGTTCCGGCGCGGTCAGGGGATAAAGGTTATAGACAAATGCTCTGCCTGCAAGGAGATTCGAGGCGCCCCGCCGCAGCTTGCGGCCACTCGACCCGGTTAGCACGAACTGTTTCGCGGTGCTCTCGATCAGCCTGTGAACCACGTCCAGCAGCCGCGGTGCGCGCTGCACCTCGTCGATCAGAACCCACTCGACGGCGTCGGGCAGGGCCCTAACTTGTTGCTCAAGCCGGCCAGGGTTTCTGGCGTACAGATCCTCGATTTCGGGATCGAGCAGGTCCAGGTAGAGCGACTCATCCGGGCCGAATGTTTCCCGGATATAGGTTGTCTTGCCCGTGCCGCGCGCTCCGAACAGGAAGAAAGAACTGCGCTTGCTGGTGTTGAGAATTCTGCGGAACATGCCGCAAGAATATCAGAAATATGGATCGTATTCCCGATTTAGGTTAGAAATAAGGAGTATGTTCCGGAAATCGCTTTCCTGGAACTGTGCGCGGGCAGGGACTTTACTATCCCGTATAGGTCTCTTCAAATCGTATCCGCCGGGTCTCCTGTAACCAATGGGTCCGTCTCATCCAACGCCGCCTGCCAGCCAGAAAGGCCCAAAGCAAAAGCTGGACAGTTCATTTGTTACAAGTCCGGACAGTCTATTTGTTCCTAACATATGCGGCATCAGGCCATTGACAAAGGGGGGGGGGTACCGACGTAGGCTGGCACTTGGAACTCGCTCAATGAGCGCCTTTTAAGAACTCTAACAATGGAGAAAATCAATGAGAATCCTATCTATTCTTTCACTTCTTGCCCTCTTGCTGCTCGGCACTAACGGATATGCTGGCGATATTGACGTAGAGGTCCATATTGATGCGCCGGAAGGCACGATTGTACCGGACCATTTTGTGCAAGTAGAGTTGGTCGGAAACGAGCATTTCGTAATAGTTCGAGACCATTCAGGGGAGATTATTTGGCGCCAGTTGGTCGACTTACCCCAAAGTTTGCAGGGCTCCGCATTAGCTGATGTGAATGCTGAACTAGCAAATGCTATTGCCGCTAGCGACAGTTGCCAACAAGGGGTAACTGTGCAACAGACAGAGGAATATACGGATGAAGGTGATCATATCCGTGTTACTGTCACGATTACGTTGATTGATGCAAACGGTAATGTGATTTCTCAATCTACATTTTCCTATCTGTTGCCAAAACTGAAAATAGAATTACCTTCGTTCGACAATGACTAGATGCCCACAGTAACGAAATAGGTGCGGGGTCCTTGGCGAACTCACCGCAACTGCTGCTGGGAGATGTCTGCTGTCTGCCTACAGAACTAATCACAGATCTGTATTGCCTTTGGGGATTACATGCAGGTGCTTGCAACCCTCAATTCGCGGCACCGCACAGATTCTCTTCGCATCAAACTAAACTGAAAAGGGGCGGCCTGATGTGTTGGTCGCCCCTTTTTTTGAACGTTGTCAATTTGGTCGCAAGTGGGGGTGACCGTTCCCCTGGATCCGAGCCACCCTGGATGTGGGAAATTCATCATATCAAGCTACTTTCTTGGCGAACACCGAGGGGGGCATTCTGCCCACGGATCGGTGAGGCCGGACATGGTTGTAGTGCGTTTGCCAGCGCTTGATGATGGCGCGTGCTTCCGTCAGGCTGCCGAACCAATGTAAGTCCAGGCAGTACTCTCGGAACTTGCCGTTGAAGCTTTCCACGAACGCATTCTGAGTCGGCTTTCCGGGCTGGATGAAGTGGAGCCGCACACCGGTTCGCCGGGCCCAGAAGAACATCGCCTTGGAAGTGAACTCCGGGCCATTGTCGAGCACCAGGGTCCTGGGCAATGGCCGGATGGTGCCGAGCTCATCGAGATACCGGGCCAGGCGGGCGCCGGAGATCGAGGTGTCGACGATCTGACCGACACACTGGCGGGAGAAGTCGTCGATTAAGTTGAGGATCCGGAACCGCCGGCCATTGGCGAGCTGATCGGACATGAAGTCCGCGGACCAGCGCTCGTTCGCCTTCGTCGGCACCGGCATGGGCACTCTGGGCCGCGTGATCTTCTTGCGGCGCTTGGTACGCACCTGCAGGCCTTCCTCGCGGTAGACCCGATACGTGCGCTTGCGGTTGATGACGCGGCCTTCCTGCTTGAGCATCTCGTGCAACGTCAGATAACCGTAGCGGGGATAGCGTTCCGCCAGGACCTGCATCCGGTGACGCAGGTCCGCGTCGTCACGGCCCTTGAGACGATACCAGGCCACCGAACGGGGCAGGCCCACCAGGCGGCAGGCACGTCGTTGACTGTAGCGGCGATCGGTGAGGTGATCCACGGCCGCTCGCCGCTGGGCGACCGTCACCATTTTCCCTGAACCAGCTCCTTCAGCGCCGACTTGTCCAACTCCGCTTCGGCCAACAGCTTCTTGAGCCGGGCGTTCTCGTGCTCAAGATCACGAAGCCGCTTGGCGTCGGATATCTCCATGCCGCCATACTTGGACTTCCAGCGATAAATCGTGTTCTCGACGACACCATACCGGCGCGCCAACTCGCCGACCGGCTGACCGGCCTCGTGCTCCTTGAGGATCGAAATGATCTGTTCGTGCGTATACCGCTTCCGCTTCATCGGGGGACCTCCTTGGGGTCAACATACAAGGAAATCCCACATCCAAAACGGCTCGGATTACAGGGGAACGGTCAGGGGAAAACCATGGGAAGGCAGCTCTCATTCGATTACTAGAGGCTATCAAAAAGTGATGACTGATTGTGTTGCTTTGTTGACCCCGACTATGTGGATGGTGATGACGTAGTGGCTTATTTTCATTCTCACGCTCATGATCTTGAATCCACCTCCGAGCCAGGTGGTACGCCGTTGTGCTGTCACACCGCGTTTGTTGAATATCGAAACATGGCCCTGAAATCGATCGTGACCACGACGCCAGCTATGCTGGTGCTCACAGGTGTCCTTGCCAGCGGGGCACTGGCGACTGAGGAGGAACATCCAGAAGAACTCTTGCCGCTCGACGTGGAACGTGTCTATGCCAATCAGGAAAGGCTCGTGCAGATGGCCTTGGACAAAGTTCGGCGTTCCGAGGAAGGCGTAACCGAGACTTATTTTGTCGGCTTCGGCTCGTATGCGGCCCAAGATGTCTTCGAGAATGAAGTCAAGCTGATTGAGGCCCAGTTCCGTGAGCAACTTGGTGCCAAAGGCCGCACAGCAATGCTAATCAACAGTCGCAACACGGTTGACAAACTGCCGCTGGCGAACGGCCCAAATCTCTCCGCGGTGCTCAATGGAATAGGCCGAAAGATGGGGGCTGAGGATCTGATAGTGCTGCACATCACCTCCCACGGTTCCAGACGGCACAGAATTTCGGTACGTTTCAAGCCGTTTCGGATGAAGAGTCTTTCGGCTGAGCGCATCGGAAAAATCGTAAAGGACGCCAAGCTACCCTGGCAGGTGATCGTCATATCCGCCTGCTATTCCGGCGGCTATATCGACGCGCTCAAATCACCGCATACCATGGTGATTACCGCGTCCGAAGCCCGTCGGAGGTCGTTCGGCTGCGAATCCGGGCGCGACTACACGTATTTTGGCGCGGCGTTTTACCGCGACAACCTGTTTGGCGGCGATTATCGCGCTGCGTTCGAACGGGCTGCAGTGCTGGTCCGCCAGCGTGAGGAGAGCAAGGGCTACAAACCGTCGCTACCGCAAATCTGGGTTGGCGAGCTTATCGAGGACAAGCTGTCCCGTGCTCAAGGCGCGCAGCCATTTGGGAACTAGTACGGCTCAACTCACCACAGGGTGAAGAGTTGTTCTTCCTGCCTAATCCTCAAAGGACCGCACCGCTTAATCGTTTAGATGATTGAACTAAAAGGAATTAGTCGATCTTTCGAGGGAAAAGCCGACGTTCGCGTTGATGCCTTGCGCGATGTGTCTTTGGAAATTGGCGAAGGAGAGTTCGTCTGCGTTATCGGCTCGTCCGGAGCCGGCAAATCAACTTTGATGAACATTTTGGGTTGCCTGGACCGGCCTAGCGACGGATCGTACCTCCTCGCTGGCCGGGAAGTGCAATCGATAAGTGCGAATCGTCTGGCCTGGTTGCGTGGGCGCATCTTCGGTTTTGTGTTTCAGTCGTACAACCTCCTGGAGTCAGCAACTGTGCGGGAGAATGTGGAGTTGCCGGGCTTGTATGCGGGTGTGAGCTTGAGCGACCGCAAGGAGCGGTCCAACACCTTGTTGGCGCAGCTGGAATTGACCGCTTGCGCAAACCACCTTCCAAGCGAACTCTCGGGGGGTGAGCAGCAGCGAGTTGCAATTGCTCGTGCGCTGATGAACGGCGGATCTGTGATTCTGGCCGACGAGCCAACTGGGGCGCTGGACCGAGAGAACGGTGAGCAAGTGATTCGCATATTTGAGGGACTGGTGTCGGCGGGTCGTACCGTTGTTATCATTACGCACAACCCGGAAATTGCTATCCGGGCCGGCCGAGTAATCGAGTTGCGTGATGGCTGCGTGGCACGTGACAGCGGCCCCGCACCTGACAAAACGGCAATGCTCGAAGAAGGGACTTCGACTGCCAGAAGGGGGCCGTCGAGACTGTCGCGCGTCCTCGGCACCGTTCGCGAAAGTTGGTGCGCTTTACGAACTAATATAACCCGGGGAGCGGGGTTACGCACTGCATTGACGATCCTGGCCATTTCGATGGCCGTAACGTCGGGCGTAGTGGTATTGAGTATTGGCGAAGGCATCTATCGCGAAACCGTCAAGAGTACCAATAGCATGGGCTTGGATACGATTCGAGTGGCGCCTGAGGACTGGCTGCCTACTTTGGTAGGTCACCCCGATGCCGATTGGGGCGTTGCGCGAGACTTTCAACCGCTTACCTTGGAGGATGCTTGGGCGATCAGAGATCAGGTTGCCAATGTTCGAGCGGTATCCCCCTCCATTTTGCTGATGCCAATCCCCGTGCGGCAGGGAGAATCAGCTGGCACAGTGGGTGTCAAAGGCTATGTGGACTTGGGAAGAAAACCGGGCCGTGGAGAAACCGGGTATCGATTGGAGGTAGGGGAGCACATCACAAAACTTGATGACGATAATCTTGAGCGTGTTGTCGTACTAGAAGCTGGTGTTCGCGAGATGCTGTTTCCACTTGGCGCTAATCCTATTGGTCAGCAAATCCTCATTCAAGACATTCCGTTTCGAGTCAAGGGTGTATACGAGCCTCGACGGAGTCCAGGAAGAATTCTGCCTGACACTAATGTTCATATCCCATTCAAGACTGCCTCGGCGCTGCTTACCGGCAGGAAAGAGATTGACGACATTTATGTCTTCGTTGGGAAATCCGATCACCTTCTAGAAACCGTCGGCGCGATCCGGGATATTGGCATCCGGCGACGTGGAAGTGACACACTGGTCTTCGACCATTTGGGATTTAGTATCACGGGGGCCAAGAAATTTCGCGCACGATTGTGGCTTATGCTTGGCACGATTGCCACGTGCGCGCTTATGGCCGGGAGTCTAAGCGTGATGAATATTATGCTTGCGTCTATCCAGGCGAGACGCCGCGAGATCGGCATCCGGATGGCCGTCGGCGCACGGCGAAAAGACATCCTTTCCCAATTCTTCGGGGAATCTACTCTGTTGAGTGTGGCCGGGACGACGCTCGGTGCCCTAGTTGCCCTGGTTAGCATGCCGATTCTTCCGCGCGTCGGCGTTGCAGTAGAGCCATCGCTGCCATTCTTCGTACTACCGGTCGTTTCCGCCTTGGTTGTCGGTGCACTGTTCGGCATCGTACCGGCACGCCGGGCCGCGTGCTTGAATCCAGTGTCTGCACTGGCCGCACACTAAGTGACACATACACAAGTACTGCTGCATTTTTGTTTACTTGAAATAATTGCTGATTGATAAACTTAGTGCTATGAGTTTTACTCAAGAACTTGATCAAGTTCTAGCGGAGAACGATTCCCGATCCCCTTGGTGGAAGCACCCTTGGCTTTTGGTTGTATGTGCGCTGATGCTGGTAACTGGCGGGTATTTTCTGCTGTCTGGAAGCGGCGATGGTGCCTCAGCGTTGGATACGTCGGCGGTACCAGTCACGGCGGAGGTGGGGGTGCGCAGTATCGCGAATGTGGTGGTGGCGTCCGGGCGCCTACGGCCGATTAAGATCGTTGAAGTGGGTGCGCAAGTATCGGGACAGCTGCATAAGCTCCACGTTCGCGCCGGCGATCCCGTATCGCAAGGAGACATCGTTGCCGAAATCGACGCGACAGTGCAGGCGAATATTGTAGCCGCCGCCCATTCCCAATTGGAGTCACTGCAGGCACATTTACCCCCCACAAGAGCCTACATCGAACTGGCTGAAGCGACTCTGGCCCGGGAGCAGCGGCTGATGCAGGAGCAAGCCACCAACCAAGTTGCACTGGATCAGGCGCGGACCAACCTGATAACCCAACGTTCCGCCTTGATCCAACTGGAATCCCAAATTAAGCAGCAGAAGGCGCTGATAGCAAGTGAAGAAGCAAAGCTGAACTACAGCACGATCTTCGCGCCAATCTCCGGCGTCGTCGTATCGGCCGGCATGAGTGAAGGCCAGACATTGAACGCTATGCAGATTACACCGGTGATCCTGCGGATCGCTGACTTGTCGCGCATGGTTGTCGAGGCACAAGTGCCCGAAGCGAATATCGGGAAGCTTACTCGTGGCGCGGGCGTATCCTTCAGCACTCTTGGAGGCGGCACTCGCCGCTGGCGCGGCACCCTTCAGCGCATCATCCCGGAAGCGGCAGACAGCTCCAGTGTCATAAATTACACCGCCTTATTTGAAGTGGAGAATACCGATGGCGACTTGCTTCCTAGCATGACCGCACAAGTGTTCTTCGAATTGACGGAGCCGCGCGAAGTGTTGGCCGTACCGGTGAGCGTCTTGCGCGAATTTGGTGAGGCAATTCCAGGCGGCGGTCGCACCGCTATTGTGCAGGTAGTGACTGGCGATCACGTAATTGAAGCTCGCGAGATTGCCGTGGGCGAAATCGGCAATACTCACGCGGAAGTCTTGGCGGGACTGAAGGAGGGCGATCAGGTCGTTTCGCCGAGTTCGCGGCACAGCGAATGAAAGACATACCGCCGCTGATGGAGCTTGAGGGCATAGAGCGGCGCCATACAGGGAAACGTGGCAGGTCCGTAGTCGCGTTACAGGCTGTGTCGCTAAAGTTGTATGCGGGTGAATTTGTCTGCATCACCGGGCCTTCAGGCTCCGGCAAGTCAACTCTCATGAATATCCTTGGCTGCCTGGATAGGGCCGACAGCGGCACCTACCGCTTCGCCGGTCGCGAAGTCCACCTATTAGGTCGCGACGGCCTAGCGTGGTTGCGTTGCAAGGCATTCGGGTTCGTTTTTCAAGACTATAGCCTGCTGGGTTCTTCGACAGCGCGCGAAAATGTTGAGATGCCGGGCATATATGCAGGCTTGACGGCAGCAACACGCCAAACCCGGGCACTGGGCTTGTTGGCTGCTCTCGGGATCCAGGACAGGATGGACCACCGGCCGGCAGCTCTCTCCGGCGGCGAGCAGCAACGCGTATCGATTGCTCGTGCGCTGATGAACGGCGGGTCTGTAATCCTGGCCGACGAACCGACTGGTTCGCTGGATAGCGCGAGCGGCGAAAAAGTCCTACGCCTGCTTAAGGAACTTTCGAGAAAAGGACACACCATCATTCTAATTTCCCACAACCCTGAGATCGCCACTGCGGCGGACCGCCGCATTGCATTGCAGGACGGTCGCATCGTTTCGGACTCGGGAACCAAGGGTGCGCGGCAGATTATGCGCGCAGCAAGCGAATCGGCACCCATTTCGCAACCCGCCATGGCGGCCATCGCCAGATTGACGCAATCGTTTCGATCGGGGGTTGCCTCGTTACCGGGCAACCTTTTGGGAACTCACCGGGTACGCGCCGTGCTGACCGTATGCAGTATTCTGCTGGGGGTCTGGGCCGTGGTGACCATGTTGAGCGTGGCAGAGGGCATGTTTCGCGAAACGCTTGAGCGGGTGAGCCGGCTGGGCGCGGATCGAATCGAAGTGCGACCATACGGAAAACAGGGTGATTCGGCCATAGCCCTAACGCTGCAGGATGCCGAGATCATTGCGAGGCAGATTCCCAATGTGCGCCGTGTTGCGCCTGCTTTGACGCGGCAGTTCACAGTTCGCTACGGAACCAAGAGTGTTGAGGCATTCGTGGAAAGCTATCTCGTATTCACGCCTGCCGCAGGAATTGACAACGATGCACCGGTGATCGAACGCGGAAACTTCATTTCACAGCGCAATAATGAGCAGCGGGATCAGGTTACAGTTCTGGGTTGGGGGATTGCGGATGAGTTATTCCCGTCGACCACCGATCCGTTCGATCAGTATGTGATGATAGATGCGGTGCCCTTTAGAGTCATCGGTGTGCTGGCCGGTCGTGAAGCTTTTGCCGATGTGCCAAGTTGGCTTAGCCAGCAAGAAGGCCGCCGTTCCTTCATTCCCTATAGGACCGCTGCGGCGATGCTGTACGGCACGGGCAATCCAAGCAAATTGGACATCCTCATACACGATCCGCTTGAAGTGGACGCTACGAATCAAGCAATACGGGAATTGTTGATCCGGCAGCACGGAAGCGAGGGATTCCGTATTTTGTTCTTGGAAGCACGGGCGGAGCAGGTCAGCGAAACAAGAGCACTGCTTTGGCTCGGGCTGGGGTCCATAGGCGGCATTGCGCTTTTTGGCGGCGGAATGGGCGTGATGGCCATTATGCTGATGGTGATAACGGAACGCACAAGGGAGATAGGCATTCGTATGGCCGTCGGTGCCCGTCGCCGGGACATAACCGAACAGTTCTTGCTTGAGGCGGTCGCGTTGACAGCGGTAGGCGGACTGCTGGGCCTTCTGGCGAGTTGGGCAAGCGGCCCCCTGATAGAGTATCTTGGTTTGCCTATCGTGTTCTCGCCGTGGATTGTGATTGTGGCCTTGGCCTGCACTGTGGGAATTGGCCTGGTGTTCGGGATTGTCCCGGCGCAACGCGCGGCCCGGCTCGATCCGGTGGCGGCGCTCGCGGCACGAGGGTAGTCGGCTTCTGCAAATTAATTTTAGCGACCTTGATGCGGCCGCGTACAAAAAGGGGGCCTAGAGTAGGTAGCAGCCACTCGAACCCGAAGATTCAACTGGGAGGTTGCGAGTTGAGCAGTGACGGACTCAAACGAAGCTTCAGCCAGATCATAGCGGTATGACTTTCTGAATATGTCCGCGTGGCTCAAACACAAACCTAGGCTTGTGGCCTCCGATCTCCCGTCGGAAAGGTTGCATTCTATGCCTAAGCGGTAAGCACCATCTATGTTCACCACTCCGGCGGAACGTGCCCATCCAGTTGTGGCAACGAAACAATCGAGCAGGCAGATATGGTTATTACAGTTTGGTCGACAAACAGACTGCCCTAACGTATTTCAAACGCCCAAATTGTTTACGCACATAGCGCTCGCAAGAAACCACGATTCCAATTGCGTAAGTTAGAGTTTGCCTTCTTCGAACTCGCGGTGCACTTCCGCTACCGGCGGCATGTTCGCGACGGGAGTCTTTTCCTCCATCTCGTTCTGCACCACGCGCATGACGCGCTGGATGTAGCGCTTCCGCGTTTCTTCGCGTTCGGCCTCCGCGTCGGCGTCGGGCACGAACGCGTCGATATCCTCGCGCTTGAACACGCCGCCTTTCTCGATCAGGCGCTCCACGCTGTCGAGGCGGTCACGTAGTACCGACACCTCGCCGATCAGGGTCATCATCATGCCCAGCAGTCGGTCGATGGCCGGGTCGGAGAAATAGCGCGGCCGCTTGCCCTTGGCGGTGCGGCGCAGGCGGGGCGCCTGTTCGCCCGCGGTCATGCGCGAATGCCCGCCAGGACCTTGAAGCTCATGTCGTCCTTGGAGTAGTTGCGCTGCGAAGCGTCGAGGTTCGATTCGATCAGTTCCAGACCCACTTCGTCGGCCGGCCATCCTGCTTTGCGGGCCACGGCCACCAGGTCGATGTCGGTCATGCAGCGGGCGAACGATTCGTTGTTGTTGTAGCTCTCCCAGTCGTGCATGAACTGGTCGAACAACGTGTCGCCGCGCGGGATGTCGAAATGCAGCATGCGCCCGCCGCTCTTCAGCAGGCGCCGCGTTTCGGCAAAGATCCGCGGCAGGGCTTTCTTGGACGTTTCGTGCAGCATGATGTGCGACACCACGAGGTCGAAGCTGCCGTCCTCGTAGTCGGTGCTCTCGGCATTCTGCTGGCTGAAATGCACGGCCACGCCCAGCGATTCGGCCCGCGCATGGCCGTAGCGCAGCATCGGAGCGCCTACATCGATCGCGTGGAGTTCGGCGTCCGGAAAAGCGCGCCCCCAGGGCAGGGTGCTGTTGCCCGCTCCGCAGCCCATGTCGAGTATGCGTTGCGGCTTGTAGTCGGGCCACAGCCTGCGCATGCCGTTGCAGAGCATTCGGCCCAGGAAATCGGCTTCCGGCCCCCAGGCCTCGGCCATGTACATCTGCAGGCCGGTTTCGTAGAGCGCGCCCGCGGTGATGTCGTCGGCAACCTGGTCGGTGTGGTATCCGCCCGGCTGTATGTGAATGTCGTGTACCGCGTGATAGCGCGGAATTTCGAGGTCCGGGTTGAGCGAGAGGCTGCCGCCGGTGTCGCCATTGGTAGCGCGAAAACGCTCGACCATCCGCTCAAGCTGCCGCTCTACGGTGTCCACCGTCGCGTCCCACATCATTTCCTGGCTGCGCCGCGTCATCGCGCTCCACATCTGGTAATAGGGCTCCTGCGTCATCTTCTTGCGGATTTCATCGCGGTGCTGCGGCGGCCGCCCGGCTTCCTTTTCGATGGCCGGCTTGATCTTCTCTTCGTAGAGCGAGAAGTTGCCCGGCATGACCTGGCCGGAGAGATGGGCCCTGAAGGCGCGCACGAAATCCATGCGGGCTGCTTCGTCGTGGTTGGCGTCAGGGGTTAGCGCGTGAACGTTGCGAAACATCGGTTTGCCTCCTCAAGCGTGTCGGGCCAATGCGGTTTCGGAGAATAGCACGGCGCAGACGGGGTCAGGCGGGTGCGATCAATTCCACCCACTCGTCCACCGGCCCGCGCCACATGGCGGCTCGGCGGCCGTGATAGGGCGCACCGGCTTGTCCGGCAAGCGTGGTCTCGCCGAGGTCGTCGGATGCGAAGCTCACCATGCTGATGGCCGGGGGCAGCCAGCCTTCGCGCTGCGGACGCGGCGTGGCGGTTTCCGGCATCGAGTCCAGTTCGATCAGGTTGCTGCCGGACAGCCCCATGGTGGAGAGCATGAATCGGTGATCCGAAGGCAGTCCGTAAACCTGCCCCATCACCGTGATCTTCACAGGCCGTGCTTCGCCGGCAGTCAGCCCGAAGCGCTGGCCCCAGCCTTCGCCCAGCATTTCCACGTTCGGCCCGCCCAGTATCACGATAAAGGTGCGGTCCACGAAATCCACCGCTTCCGGCACGTCGAACTCCGTCCGGCGTTTGAACATGGTCAGATAGAGGAATTCCTTGGCCGGCCCCTGCACCTGCATGGCGCGGATGGCGTCGGTGATGGAAAGATCAGCCGGCGGGCCCAGGATGTGAAAGGGCGTGCCTATCAACTGCTGTTCCAGGGCGTCGGTGTCCTGCACGATCAGTTCCGCGGCGTTCCAGCCATAACACCGGTACGCCTCGTAACCCGGCGTGGCGGGTTGCTCGACAAACCGGAAATGAAGGCCTTTGGAGGTCTCCGGCGCCATGAGCAGAAACTGCGCGTCCTCCACTGCTTCCGCGCCCCAGAACGCCGCCAGTTGGCCGGAAATTCGCCCGCCGGCGGTGGCCCGGTAGCCCAGGTGCTGGTAGGCGTCTTCCATGGCGCCCAGGTCGGGCGCCGCGATCGTGACGCAGGTTATTGGGCCGATCATAAGCCGGCCAGGTACTCGCGCGCCTGGTCCATTCCGATTACCTCGCCGAATTTCTTGCTGATGTCGAACAGGTTGGCTTCGTGCGGCCGCTCGTCGCGGTCGCCGGTGGCTTCCCGCACCACCACAGGGATGTAGCCGTGCTGCATGGCGTCCACGGCCGAAGCGCGCACACATCCGCTGGTGGTGAGCCCGCAAATGAGCAATGTGTCCACCCCCATTGCGGCCAGCGTAGCGGCCAGGTGGGTGCCGAAAAAGGCGCTCGGATACTTCTTGGTGATCACGACTTCGTCCGCCGCCGGTTCCAATCCTTCGCCGAACGCGCAGTAGCGGGAACCCTTTACCAGGTTCGCCAGCGCCGGAACCTTGCGGTAGAACACTCCGCCTTCCACGCCCGCGGGGTCGTATTCCACACAGGTATGAAAAACCGGAATGCCGGCCTTGCGGCATTCGCCCAGCAGCAGTACCGCCTGCTCCTGTTCCTTCTCCACGCCCGCGTAGAGCGAGCACTCCGGGTCGAGGTAGGCGCGCACGAAGTCGATGATCAGCAGCGCCGGGCGCGCACCGGGCGCGATGGAGCCGCCGAATCCCGCTTTGCTGTAGTCGTGGTCGAGTTCCGCCATGGCCTTATATGATTCCTCGTTCCTTCAGTCCCGCAAGCTTTTCTTCGCTGAAATCCAGCAGGTCGCCGTAGATTTCGCTGTTGTGTTGCCCTATATCGGGCGCCGGGCTGTGTATCTGCCCGGGAGTGAGCGACAGCTTGGGCGCTACGTTCTGCATTTTCAACTCGCCGAACTTGGGATGCATCACCGAAACGATTGCGTCGCGGGCCTTGAAATGCGCGTCTTCGAGCATGTCCGGCGCCCGGTAGATTTTCCCCGAAGGCACCCCATGTTCGGCCATCAGCGCCTCCAGTTCCGAGGCATTCTTGGTGGCCGTCCACTCGGCAATCAATTCGTCGAGCTCGGTCTGCGTCTCGCCGCGGGCGGCATGGCTGGAATAGCGTGGATCATCGGCCAGCTCCGGGCGCCCCATGGCCGCGCTCAGCCGCCGGAATACGCTGTCCTGGTTGGCAGCGATCAGCAGAAAGGTGCCGTCCTTGGTGGGGTAAACGTTCGACGGCGCCACGCGCGGCAGAATCGAACCGGTGCGTTCGCGGATATAGCCCGCCTGCTGATACTCGGTGACCAGTGATTCCATCATGTTGAGCACTGCTTCGTAGATTGCGGAATCCACGACCTGCCCCTTGCCGGTGCGCTCCCGGTGGTGCAGCGCGGTCAAGGCGCCGATGCAGGCGAAGGTGGCCGCCAGTTGGTCACCGATGCTGATGCCCACGCGGCTCGGCGGGTTCGAGGGATCGCCGGCCACGTAGCGCAAGCCGCCCATGGCTTCGCCGATCGCGCCGTAGCCGGCGCGCGAGGCATAGGGTCCGGTTTGCCCGTAGCCGGACACGCGAACCAGAATCAGCGCGGGATTGATGTCGTGCAGTTCTTCCCACGAAAGGTTCCAGCGCTCCAGCGTTCCCGGGCGAAAGTTCTCCAGAAGGAAATCGGCTTTCGCGACCAGTTCCTTGAGGACATCCTGCCCCTCCTTCTCCCGCAGGTTCAGCGTGATCGCCTTCTTGTTGCGGGAGATGACCGGCCACCACAACGACATGCCGTGGGCCTTTTCCTGCCCCCAGTCGCGCATCGGGTCCGGGCGGTCGGGCGCCTCCACCTTGATCACCTCGGCGCCGAAATCGGCCATTAGCTGCCCGCAGAAGGGGCCCGCCAGCAGCGCGCCGAGTTCTATCAGTCGCAGATCGGCCAGCGGGCCGGTCCTTTCCGTCATCTTTTGTTCCCTCTCTTATCTATCCCTGCGAGCGCAACGCTCGACACTACTTCCGCACGGGGCGGAGGTTATGGAGTTTGAGCATACATTGTATAGAATACGTGGCCTTGGCAAGAGGGGACGGGAATCTTGATGACAGCCAGCGCTCGCCACGTATCCATAGTGGAAGTGGGCCCCAGAGACGGCCTGCAGGCCGAGAAGGTGCTGCCCACGGAAGTCAAGCTGGAATTCATTCGCCGCGCCGTGGATGCGGGCATCCGCAAGGTGGAGGCGGTGAGCTTCGTGCATCCGAAACGGGTGCCGCAGATGGCCGACGCCGAAGCCGTGGTGGCGGGGCTTCCCAAGCGCGATGACCTGATCTTCATCGGCCTGGTTCTGAATCAGCGCGGCTTCGAGCGGGCGCGCGATTGCGGCATCGACGAGGTCGGTATGGCGGTGGTCGCCAGCGACACCTACAACCGCCGCAACCAGGGTGTTTCCAGCATGGAATCGATTGCGGCCTGGCTCAAGATTGCCAAGCAGGCGCGCGCCGCCGGCATGCGCGCCAACTGTATGGTGTCGTCGGCGTTCGGCTGCCCGTTCGAAGGCGAAGTGCCGCCGGAGCGGGTCGTGGATTATGCCGAGCAGGTTGCCGAGGGCGAACCGGTTGAGCTGGGTATTGCCGATTCCATCGGAGTGGCCGTGCCCGCGCAAATCACCGACGTGCTGGGACGAATTTCCGAGCGCCTGCCGCACCTGCCCCTGCGTGTGCATCTGCACAACACGCGCAACACCGGGCTGGCCAACGCGCAGGCCGCGCTGGACGCCGGCGTGGCTTCCATCGACGCCAGCATCGGCGGGATCGGTGGCTGCCCCTTCGCGCCGCTCGCTACCGGCAATATTCCGACCGACGACCTGCTCTACCTGCTGTCGCGCTCCGGCGTGCAGACCGGCGTGTCGTTGAAGAAAGTTATCGAAACCAGTGGCTGGCTCCGCGAGCAGCTCGGTCACGGCGATCTGCCCGCCATGCTGCCCCGTGCCGGCATCTTCCCGGATGTCGCCGAGGGCGCGCGGGCCTGAACTTAAAGCACATACGGGAGAAATAGCATGAGCTATCGCCTAGGCGTGGATGTGGGCGGCACTTTTACCGACCTGCTCCTGGTCAACGAGCAGTCCGGCGAAATGTATACGGCAAAAGTTCCGAGCACGCCGGAGGATTCATCGATCGGCGTGTCCAACGGCATCGACAGAGTCTGTGCCGAGGCCGGCGTCGATCCCGGCGACATCACCCACGTGATGCACGGCACAACCGTCGCCACCAACACCATCCTCACCGGAACCGGCGCCAATGTCGGCCTGGTGACCACCAAGGGTTATCGCCAAGTGCTCCAGATCGCGCGCTCCTTCGTGCCCGGAGGCTTGGGCGGATGGGTGATCTACAACAAGAGTCTGCCGCTGGCGCCGCTGGCCCTCACCATCGAAGCGGACGAGCGCATCGGCGCCGACGGCTCGGTTGTGCAGGAACTCGACGTTGAAGCGCTCAAGGCCCAGTTGCGCAAGCTGGCCGGCAGAGGCGTGGAAGCGCTGACCGTGTCGCTGATCAATTCGTTCGCCAACCCGGCGCACGAACAGCAGGTTCGCGATGTGGCCGAGAGTGTGTTGCCCGGAGTGCCGGTCTCGCTGTCGTCCGATGTAGTACCGGAGATGCAGGAATACGAGCGCACCATCACCACCGTCGCCAATTCCTATGTGCGTCCCAAGGTGTCCACCTACGTGCGCAACCTGCAGCGGCAGCTTGATGAAACCATGCAAGGCGTGCAGCTACACGTATTGCGTTCCGACGGCGGTCTGGCGTCGGCCGAAGCCGCAGAAGCGGTGCCCGTTAATCTGCTGATGAGCGGACCGGCGGGCGGCGTGTCCGGCGCCATCTGGATTGCCGGGCAAGCCGAGCACGCCAACCTGCTTACCTTCGACATGGGCGGCACCTCCACTGACGTGGCGCTGGTGCAGGACGGGCAGGCGCAACTCAGGCGCGAGACCACGGTCGGCGACGTAACGGTGCGTGCTTCCTCGGTGGATGTGCGCACGGTGGGCGCCGGCGGCGGTTCCATCGCCCACGTGCCGGAAATGACCGGCGCGCTGCGCGTGGGTCCGCAAAGCGCTGGCGCCGATCCCGGTCCTGCGGCTTATTCCAAAGGCGGCGAAGAGCCCACGGTCACCGACGCCAACGTGGTGCTGGGCTACCTGCCGGCCGAGGTGCGCCTGGGCGGCGACATGAAGCTCGACCGGGCCAAGGCCGAGGCCGCGGTGCAGAAAGTCGCCGACGCGCTGGGTCTGTCGCTGATGGAAGCGGCCTCGGGAATCGTGAGCCTCGTGAACGAGAACATGTATGGCGCGCTGCGTCTGGTCTCCGTGGAGCAGGGCCACGATCCGCGCGAGTTTGCGCTGATCGCCTTCGGCGGTGCCGGCCCGCTGCACGCCAATGCGCTGGGCAAGCTGATGAGCTCCTGGCCGGTAATCATCCCGCCTGGTCCCGGCGTGTTGTGCGCATACGGCGACGCCACCACGCGGGTGCGCAACGAAGCGTCGCGCACCTTCATCCGGCGTTTCACCCGCACCAGTGCCGAGGAAGCGGTCGAAATATTCACCGATCTGGCCGAACAGGCCTCGCAAACGCTCGACGAGGAAGGCATTCCGCGCAGCGACCAGTCCTTGAGCTACCAGGCGGATATCCGCTACCACGGCCAGGGCTTGCTGCTTACCGTTGATTTCGAACTCGACGACCTGAGCGCCAAGGGTCTGGACGTGATCGGTTCGCGGTTCGACCAGATGCACGAGCAGCTTTTCACGTTCGCGCTGCCGGAAGACAAGGAGTTGGTCAACCTGCGCGCCGTGGCCGAAGGCAAGCCCACCATGGTGCGCGCGCTGCGGGTGGAAAAGGGCGACGCCAGCCCGGCTGCCGCCGAGATGCTCAAGCACGAAATCTATGTGGACGGCGGGATGCGGGAAGCGTTGCTATACGACCGCTCCAAGCTCAAGGCCGGCAATGTCATAGCCGGCCCCGCCATTGTCCTGGAGATGGACTCGACCACGCTCGTTCTCCCTGACCACGAGGGCAGGGTGGACGAATACGGCAATATCCTGATTACGCCATCGGATTCCTGATCGGAGTTACAACATGCCTGCACAAATCATAGAAAGCCGCCCGCGCCCCTTCAATCGCGTGGAGCTGGACCCCATTACGCTGGACATTATCGAAAACGCCATGCTGAACGCGCGCTGGGAGATGGACGCGGTGCTGTTCCGCACCGCCATGTCGCCCGGTATCCGCGAGCAGCACGACGAATTTCCGATGATCGCCAACCTTGAAGGCAAGATGGTGGTCGGGCAGTTCGGCAGCTTCATCCACGGATTCAAGGAAGCCTACGACGGCACCATCGAAGAAGGGGACATGTTCCTCACCACCGATCCCTACTCCTGCAACGGCGCGGTGAGCCATGCCAACGACTGGCTGCTGCTGCGGCCGATCTTCAAGGACGGCCGCCTGATTGCCTACGCTTCGATGTTCGGCCACATGACCGACATTGGCGGCAAGGTGCCGGGCAGCCTGCCCACTGACGCGCGGCAGATATTCGAGGAAGGCGTGCGCGTGCCGCCGGTCAAGATCTACAAGGAAGACAAGCTGCAGGAAGATGTGCTGCGGCTGATTCTGCACAATTGCCGGCTGCCGCACTGGAACCGCAGCGACTTCAATGCCATCGTGGCCGCCATCCGCACCGCGGAGAAGCGCGTCATCGAGATGGCCGAGCGCTTCGGCGACGATGTCTATTACTCGGCGCTGGAGGAGTTGCTCGACCGCAACAAGCGGGCCATGGGCAAGCTCATTCACATGACCGTGCCCGAAACCAAGCAGTACTTCGAGGACTACATCTGCGACGACGGGCTGGGCATGGGGCCGTACAAGATCAAGTGCGCGATGTGGCGCGAAGGCGACACCGTGATTTTCGATTTCGAAGGCACGGACCCGCAGTCCATCGGCTCGGTGAACTTCTACCTCAACGAGGAGATGTTCAAGATGTTCGCCGGGGTGTACATGATCATGGTGTTCGATCCGCAAATCATGTTCAACGACGGCTTCTACGACCTCATGGAAGTGCGCATTCCCGAAGGCACGCTGCTCAAGCCCCGCTTCCCGGCGGCGCTGTCCTGCCGCACCCATGCGCTGGGGCGCATCTTCGACGTGCTGGGCGGTTTGCTGGGGCAGGGCAACCCGGACTTTCTCTGCGCGGCTGGCTTTTCCGACAGCCCGCACTTTATGTATTCCGGTTACCGGCGCGCCGACGGCGAGTGGTATCAGCTCTACCAGATCGGCTTCGGCGGCGTGCCCGGCAAGCCCTTTGGCGACGGTCCCGACGGCCATTCGCTGTGGCCCAGCTTCACCAACGTGCCCAACGAGTTTCTGGAGAGTTACTTCCCGCTGCGCATCGACGCATATGAAACGCTGCCCGACAGCGGCGGCGCCGGGCTGCACCGCGGCGGTAACGCGCTGCGCGTGGGCTACCGCTTCCTGGAGCCGGGTGAAATCTCCATCCACGACGACCGCTGGCTCACTTACCCCTGGGGCGTGAACGGCGGGCTGCCCGGACAGCGCAGCCGCAAGATTCTGCACCGCGCCGACGGCAGCGAGGAACTGCTGCAGTCGAAATGCGACCGCATCAAGGTGGAGCCTGGCGACTTGCTCTACTTCGATACCTGGGGCGGAGGCGGCTGGGGCGATCCGCTCAAGCGGCCTGCCGACAAGGTGGGCTTCGATGTAGCCGCCGGCCTGGTAAGCGTGGACGGCGCCCGCCGCTACGGCGTGGTCTGTAATGAAGACGGCGAAGTGGACGAAGCCGCCACCGAGAAACTGCGCGCCGACATGGCCGCGGAACGTGGCGACACCAAGCTGTTCGACTTCGGCGGCACCATGGACGAGCTGAAGGACCGCTGCGAAACCGAAACCGGCCTCCCGGCTCCCGCCGCCCCCGAGTTCCAGAACTGGTTCCGCTCCGCCGCCTGAAGCGCGCGTCACGCCAATTTGTGCAACGCCGCAAGGAAAAGGAGTTGGAGGAGCGCCACAAGGCCGGGTACCGCAGAAATCCGCCACAACGCCAGGATTTCCGGGTTCAGGAAGAAGATCGGGCCTGGGGCGATGGGGCATGGAGTGGCGATTAGGGCCGGTTGACGCCATGCGCCGCTCATCACGGTTAGCCATTCGCGTATGGATGGTGGTGGCGGCGATTGTTGTGCCGGTGGCGGGGCTGGCGGACGGCTTTCACTGGCGGGCAAGCTTTGGGGTGAGCGGGGCGCTGGATTCGGAGTTCACCGACAAGGACTGCGCCAGCGTGTCGCCGGCGGCGCTCTATGGCTGCGGCATGGGGCCGGACGGCGCGCCGCTGCGGTCGATTGGGGACTTCGGACTGGCGCCGGTTGCGGAAATCGGAGTGGGAATGGCCGCGTCTCGGTTCGTGAGACTAGAGTCATATGTCGAGTACTGGCCGGAGTTCGCCTTCCACGGCCGGGCCAATTTTCTCGGTGCGCACCACCGGCAATCGGTTTCCGCGCGGGCCTCCGTGAAGGCGGGATTTGTGGCCGCCTACTTTGCTCTCGACGAAATCGGCCTGCCCAGGCTCGGGGTGTTTCGGCCATTTGCAGGTGTGGGCGTCGGCGCCGCAAGGGCCGAGCTGAGCGAGACCAGCATGACGTTTCCGAGGACATCCACCTACGTTCCCGGCGGCAGCCGAACCGGATTTGCGTGGCTGTTTGCAGCCGGGCTGGAATGGCCCCTGAACGACGGCGTGTCCGTCGAGGCTGTCTGGCGCTACGCGGACTATGGCGCCCTGGAAACCGGCGAGGGTGCCGGAGAAGTCGTATGGCGCGACGGTAGCCGAGAGCCCTTGCCGCTGAATCTGGCGCCCACCGCTGCTAAGCTCGAAGCGCACGGACTGCGCCTGTCCCTGCGCCTGACGTTCTGATCGGTGCAGGGCGCCGATGCGGCAGTATGATGGGGTTTTGAAGAGCGTTGGGGACAGGGGCCAGCGATGAACGAACGGCATAACGAGCCTTGGTGGGCGGTAGTCGCGCCCGGCGAAGGCGAATCCCTTTGGCAGCCGCTGCCTTCGCGCGGCTACGTGAACCTCAAGCTGACCCCCGAGAATACGCCCTACGACGGCTTCACTTCGGGAACCCAATTACTCCCGCGGGGCTGTCATATCCGCGAACACGGCCACCGCCGCAACCACGAACTGATTTTCGTACACAAGGGCAGCGGGCGCGTGGAGATCGAGGGCAACGAGTATCCGATCACGGTGGGTTCCACGGTGCTGTTCGGCCGCTATGCGCGCCACATTATCGAGAATACCGGCGACACCGACATGGAGTTGTTCTGGGTATTCCTGCCGCCCGGGCTGGAGCATTGGTTTCGCGGCATCGGGCGCCCGCGGCAGCCGGGCGAATCGATGCCCGAGGCGTTTCCACGGCCGGCGGGCGTGGAAGCGCTGATGGAGCAAATGCAGTTTGTTCCGCCCGCCAACCGAAAACGCAATGAGGAGGATTCGACATGATGCGCGTTTTAGCGAGCCGTGTGGCGCCACTGGCGCTTGCGGCGCTTGCCGCGGCCTGCGCGGGACAACCTTCAAGCAGCCCGCAGTACGACCGCGACGCCGCCCGCGACGAGATCTGGGCGAAGGAGCAGGCCATCTATGCGGCCCGCGGCGAGGGCGACCTGCAGGTTTACGTGGACAACGCCTCCGAGCACTACATGGGCTGGCCGCCGGGCTGGCCGACACCCTTGGGAATCGACCAACTGCGGGACAGCGTGGAAGTAATGCGCGGCCTGGACCAGGAAGAGCTGGTCATGGAGTTCGGCGGCATCACGTTCTCCGGCACGGCCGCGGTGATCTACTACAGTACGCACCGCACCCGCATGCCCACCGGCGAGCCTGTGGATCAGCATTTCCATATCGCCCACATATGGGCCCTGGAAGGGACCGAATGGAAACTCCTGGGCGCTCTGGGACGAGACAAGCCCCTGCTGGCAGAGGACTAATAGCGCCGCGGGCGTCGCACCGGCGCGACGCCCGCACTGTTGGCGTTTACCTTGGTTTGAGGCGCCGCGTCAGTTTGGGCGCTGCGTAGTCTGCGGGCGCAAGCCCGCGCGGGTTGGTGCATCAAGGCCGCGCAAGACAGTGTTGACCAGATAGGCGTTGTCCCATTCCACGCCCGGAGGCGGGCGATTTCCGAGCCGCGCCACTATCAAACGGGCCGAGGGGACGATGTAGATCACTTGGTTGGAGTTGCCGTCGAACAGGAACAAGTCGTCGGCAAGGTAGGGCTCGCCGTGCAGCGTCTCGCCCACGTCCCGGTCGGGATTGGCGGCGCCCCGTCTTTCGATGTAGGAGCCCGCCACATAGACGCCCAGCCCGGCGTGCGGATTCTGCGGTGTGGCGGTAGTCATATCGCGTACAAAGCCCTCCGGTAACAGGCGCCGCCCGTCCATCTCGCCATCATCAATAAGAAGAATCGCCAGCCGTAGCCAGGTTTCCGCCGGCAACAGCCAGCAGCAGCCGGCATGCGCCGTTCCGCCTTCGCGGTTCATCCAGACCTGCCCGCCTGGTGCCCCGAGAGGCGCAAGGACCTCTCTGGAAACCCAATCCTCGTATTCGGCCCCCGTGGCGCGTTCGATGAGCGGCGCCACAAGTTCCGAGTTGGCGTTGGAGTACTCGTAGCGGCTGCCGGGCTTGTGGGTCAGCGGGTAATCGTGGATCAGCACCTCGTCGTGGCGCGGGTGCAGGTAGGCGCGGTTGAGGACATCGGTGATTTCGGGCGCCGGCTCCTGCGGTTTCAGACCGGAGCGCATACCCAGCAGCTCTCGGAGCGTGATAGCCGCCTTGGGGGTTTGGCGCCACTCGCGGATGTAGTTGGCAACCGGTTCGTCCAGCGCATCGATATAGCCTTTCTGCATTGCCCGTCCCACGGCAATTACGGAAAGCGGCTTGGCCAGCGAGCGGGACACCATTAGCGTGCCGGCGGTGTTATCGCCGAAGTAACTTTCCGTCTCCACCCGACCGTTTCTCCAGATCAGCAAAGCGGTTGAATTCATGTCCCGGGCATAGTCCTGGGATTTCGCAATGGCTTCGGGTGCGATGCTCGGCATCTGAACTTTTTCGAGCGGCATCCAGTCCGCTGCGCCCGCAACATTTTTCAGCGGATCGTAGGCAGCCAGCCCGCTGGCGCCGCTGCGGTCGGTCAGCGCTGCGAACCGCTCCCGGTAGCGCGCTTCATCCTCCTCCGTGTAGCGATTCATGTGCGGCTGCGCGTCCATTGATGCCTGTGCCATGGCATTGCTCCCAACGCCGAGCACGGCCAGAGCTGCCGCCGGCATCAACAACGAAAAATAGGACCTGTTTGTCATGTCTTCGCCTTCCAGACTCCGAGTGCCACTCATTGTCCCCCATGCGGCGGACGCTGGAACGTGCCCGACGTGCCCGTGCTGTATTTGCGGGCCGAGCAGAACCCGGTTACTGTTGGCGGCCATCCTGAATTAGGGATGCGCGGGGAACGCCCGCAGTCTTGAGGGGCGGTCGGAGGCCTTGAAAAATGTCGTATGACAGCGTTCGTGGGCGGTGGCTTGAGGATCCGGAGGGGTTCTGGGCGGATGCGGCGCGCGGGATTGACTGGAACAGGCCGTGGTCGCAGGTGCGCGATCCCGAATCGGTCTCGGGACGGTGGTTTTCCGGCGGGACGCTGAACACCTGCCACAACGCGCTGGACCGTCATGCCGACGGGGAGGCCGCGAATAGAACCGCCTTGATTTACGACAGCGCCATGACCGGCGCGGTTCGCGAATTTACCTATGCCGAGCTGCGCGACCGCGTTGCACAGCTCGCGGGCGCCATGCGGGCGGCAGGGCTCGGCAAGGGTGACCGCGCGCTGATCTACATGCCGATGATCCCGGAGGCAGTGATGGCCATGCTGGCCTGTGCCCGGCTGGGCGTGATTCATTCGGTCGTATTTGGCGGCTTTGCCGCGCGCGAACTGGCCACGCGCATTACCGACGCCGGCCCCAAGCTCGTCCTCACCGCGAGCTGCGGCCTGGAGCCGAACCGCGTGGTGGCCTACAAGCCGCTGCTGGACGAGGCCCTGGAACAAGCGGACCACGCGCCGGAGCTGGTGGTTCTGCTGCAGCGCCCGGAGTTGCGCGCGCAACTCAAACCGCAGGGCGAGCTGGACTGGCAGGAGTTCGTGCGCGACGCTGAGCCGGCGGACTGCGTGGCCGTGCAAGCCACCGATCCGCTCTACATCCTCTACACCTCCGGCACCACCGGGCAGCCAAAGGGCATCGTGCGCGACAACGGCGGTCATGCGGTTGCGCTGCACTGGTCGATGCAGGCGCTATACGGCATTTCTCCGGGCGACGTGTTTTGGGCGGCCTCGGATATCGGCTGGGTGGTCGGGCATTCCTACATCGTTTACGGCCCCTTGCTGGCCGGCGCGACATCTGTTCTCTATGAAGGCAAGCCGGTGGGCACGCCGGATGCGGGCGCCTTCTGGCGGGTAGTAAGTCAGCATGGAGTAAACGTATTGTTTACCGCGCCCACGGCGATACGCGCCATCAAGCGGGACGACCCGGAGCTCAAGCAGGCCGCCCGCTACGACCTCGACTCGCTGCGCGCGCTGTTTCTGGCCGGAGAGCGCTGCGATCCCGACACGCTGGAGTGGTCCGGCAAGATGCTCAAAGTGCCGGTCATCGACCACTGGTGGCAGACCGAGACCGGCTGGGCCATAGCCGGCAACCTGCTGGGAGAGGGCCTGTTCGAGGTCAGGTCCGGCTCGGCCGGCAAGGCGCTGCCCGGCTGGGACGCACGGATTCTCGACGACGCGGGCGCCGAGGTTCCGGCCGGCGAAACGGGCGCCATCGTGTGCCGGCTGCCGCTGCCGCCCGGTGCGCTGCCCACGCTCTGGCGGGCCGACCACCGCTTTCGGGAAACCTACCTCAGTCAGTACCCGGGCTGCTATACGACGGGCGACGCCGGCTACATGGACGACCAAGGCTATCTCTACGTGATGACGCGCACCGACGACGTCATAAACGTTGCGGGACACCGGCTTTCCACCGGCGCCCTGGAAGAAGTGCTGGCCATGCATCCCGATGTGGCCGAGTGCGCCGTGACGGGCATTGCCGATGCGCTGAAGGGGCAGGCGCCGCTGGGCTTCGTGTGCCTGAAGGCCGGCGCCGGGCGCGAAGAGCGTGCGGTTCTGGACGAATGTATTGCGCTGATCCGCGAGCATGTCGGCCCAGTAGCCGCGTTTCGCAAGGCCGTGGTGGTGGAGCGATTGCCGAAAACCCGCTCCGGCAAGGTGTTGCGAGGCGTTATGGCGAAGATCGCCGACGGCGAGGAATATGCGTTTCCGGCAACCATAGACGATCCCGCCATCCTGCAGGAGATCGAGTCGAAGCTGCTGGATGCGGGAATCCGCCCCCAATGAACGCCAGACCGGGCAGCTTGCGGGGTGAAGCCTACGGCTGGTATGTGGTTTTCGTGCTGTGCGTATGCGGCGTGGTGGCGTTCATCGACCGGCAGGTTATCAATCTGCTGGTCGAGGACATCAAGGCCGATCTGCTGGTCAGCGACACCCAGATCAGCTTGCTGCAAGGCTTCGCGTTTGCCTTCTTCTATGCGTTGGCGGCCATTCCACTGGGCCGCATCGCCGATAGCGCCAACCGGCGCATGCTGATCACGATAGGGATTTGCGCCTGGACCATCGCGGCCATATGTTGCGGCCTGGCCGAGACCTACGCGCAGCTCTTCGTGGCGCGCATGTTTGTCGGAGTGGGCGAGGCCGTGCTCACGCCCGCAGGTTTTTCGCTGCTGGCCGACCTGTTCAAGCCGCAGCGCCTGGCGCGGCCGGTAAGCGTGTTCACCGCCGCCAGCTTTTTCGGCTCGGGAATTGCGCTGATGGTGGGCGGATTCATTGTGAACTCACTGGAGTCGGCCCAGGGACTCGCGTTACCAGTGCTGGGTACCATGGAAACCTGGCAAGCGGTGTTCATCCTGGGCGCCCTGCCGGGGATTCCCGCAGCGGTATGGTTTTTCCTGTCGGTGAAGGAGCCGCCGCGGCGGGCGGCAACCCGGCGTCAGAGCGCCGATCAGTACCGCAAAGGATTCCTGCAGGCCATGCGCTATGTTGCGCGCAACTACCGGCTGTTTGTGGCGGTATTCCTCGGAATTTCGCTGCTGGCCGCGGCGCAGTTCGCGCTTGGGGCCTGGATCCCCGCGTTTTTCATTCGTGCGCATGGATGGGCGCCTGGCGACATCGGTTATGCACAAGGGGTGCTGTTTCTGGTGTTCGCCACGCTGGGCGTGATCGGGGCCGGGTGGCTGGCGGACACGATGCAGGCGCGCGGCTACCGCGATGCGAATCTGCGGATCGCCACCTTCGGCGGATTGCTGGCCTTGCCGTTCGCGGCGGGAATCGCCCTGGCGCCCACGGGAGCGCTGGCTATTGCGCTGCTCGCGCCCGTGAACCTGTTCGGCGCCGCGCCCTTCGGCGCTGCCGTAGCGGTGATTCCGATGGTCTCGCCGCCTCAGTTCAGGGCGCAACTGGTTGCGCTCTACCTGCTGATCGCGAACGTGCTGGGCCAGGCCGGCGGCCCGTGGCTGGTGGCCCAGCTTACCGACCGCTTGTTCGCCGATGAAGCCGCCGTCGGCTGGTCACTGATGATTGCGGCGCCGTTGCTGCTGATTGCAGGATGTCTGCTGACCTGGTCGGGATGGCGGCCGCTGCGCGCCCAGTTCGAGGACAAAAGCCCCTAGCAGCGCGCCTCAAGCTTGCCCAGCAGGCCCTCCAGTTCGCGGTTGTAGTCCTGTGTCACGGTAACCGGGCAGAAGTGCCCGCCTTGCGGCAGCAGCACCTGTATCGCACCCGGGATGCGCTGGGCCAATTCGCGCGACAGTTCCGGAGGCGTGACATTGTCGTCGTGGGCGGAAATGATTCCGGTGGGTGTGCGTATGTTTTTAACCTGATCGCGCAAGTCGTGGTTCATGACGGCCTTCAGGCGCCCCAGCTCGACTTCTGTGCCGGGAAACACGGTCAATCGCTGCCGCACTACTTCCTCCATGCCCGGATACGAGCCTTCCAGGGCCCAGGCGGGCGTGACCAGCAGGCTGCCGGAGAACAGGTAGCTCTCGGGGCCTGATTCCAGCAGGATCTTGCGCCGCACCCGGAACAGGTCGGTAAACAGCGGCGTAGGACCGGCCCAGCTTGCGCTGAGCACCAGCGAACGCAGCCGGCTCGGCGCATGAAAGGCCAGGTATTGCCCGATGGCGCCGCCGGTGGAATGACCGACGAGGTGGGCGGCTTCAATGTCCAGCGCGTCCATCAGCGCCAGGGCGTCTTCCGCCATCTCGGCTACGCTGCTGTGCAGGGGCGCTGCGGGGCTGCGTCCCACCCCACGGTGGTCGTAGCTAACGACCCGGTAGCGCGTCGCGAAATGCTTGGCCTGGTTGCGCCAGAAGGTCCCGGACCCGCCCAGCCCCGAAACCAGCAGCATGGCCTCGCCCGCGCCCTGTTCCTCGGCGTAGAGCTCGGCCTCGCCGATGCGAATAAGGCCGGACATGGCGCGAACTCAATCTAGCTCCAGGCGACCGTAACCGCCTTGGTCTTGGTGTACATGTCCAGCGCCGCGTCGCCGAACTCGCGCCCCCAGCCCGACTGCTTGTTGCCGCCAAACGGCATCGTGGGGTCCATGGCCGCATGACAGTTCACGCCCACCTGCCCGGAATCGATCAGCCGGCTCATCCGCATCGCGGTTTCCAGGTCGCGCGTCCAGACGCTGCCCGACAGGCCATAGCTCGTATCGTTGCCGCGCGCGGCCAGCGCCTCGAAATCCTCGCTGTCGGAGAATGTCTGCATCGCAATGACCGGCCCGAACACTTCGTCGCGGGCAATTTCCATGTCCGGCCGGCAGTCTGCAAACAGCGTCGGCTCGATGAACCAGCCGGCGCGGTCCACCCGCTGCCCGCCGGTCACCCGCTTGGCGCCCTCGCCCTCGGCGCGGGCAATCATGCCTTCCACACGCTGGCACTGGCGTTCGGAAATCAGCGGGCCAATCGCATTGGCGGGGTCCGCCCCCGGCCCGATAGGCAAGTTGCGCGCGAATTCGGCGATGCCGGCCGCCAGGTCGTCGGCGATTTTCTCGTGAACGAACAGGCGGCTGCCGCAAACGCAGTTCTGTCCCGACATCAGGAAGCCGGCCATGGCCACGCCCGGCACGGTTGTGGCGAGATCGGCATCGGCAAACACGAACACCGGAGACTTGCCGCCCAACTCCAGCGACACTTTCTTCAGGTTGCCCGCGGCGGCCTTCACAATGATGCGGCCGACTTCGGTCGAGCCGGTGAAGGCCACCTTGTCCACGTCGTCATGCGCCGCCAGCGCGGCTCCGGCTTCCTCGCCCAGCCCGTTGACCACGTTGAACACGCCCTCGGGAATGCCGGCCTCATGGGCCAGTTCGGCCATCAACAGACCCGCTACCGGAGCATCCTCGGCCGGCTTGAGCACCAGTGTGCAGCCGGTGGCGAGCACCGGAGCGATCTTCAGCATCTCCATCCCGAAGGGGTAGTTCCAGGGCGTAATCGCACCCACTACGCCGATCGGTTCCCGCAGCGTATAGGCCAGCAAGTCCTGCGGCGACTTGCCCATCGCCGAGGAGGGCATGGTCTGGCCGGTGATCTTGTTGGTCCAGCCGGCGTAGTAGCGCAGGAAAAGGGAAGAGAATGGCGCCGTGGAGGTGCCGGTCATGCTCGTCAGCCCGCCGTCCAGAATCGACAGTTCGCCGATCATCTGGCCGTGGCGCTCCATCAGCTCGGCGAATTTCAGGATGCGCTGGGCCCGGTCATCGGGCGCCACCGCAGACCAGCCGGGAAGCGCAGCGCGGGCGGCGGCCACCGCAGCGTCGATTTCCTTGGCGCCGCCGAGGCACATTTGCGAAATCGACTCTCCGGTTGCCGGGTTCAACACTTCCCGCAATGCGCCGCTCTCCACGCGTGCGCCATTGATGAAGTGAGCCTGCGGTGTGCCGAGACGCTGCGCCGTTTGTGGTGACATCTGCATGGCCATCCCCCTTGCCGTTGCGATGCAAAAGGATTCTATTAGGCGTGCCGGCAACGGTAAAGGCGCGTTGATGCAGGCACGTGGCAAGCACACACGGCTGCCTGCAAGTTGCTGCAGTTTTCGGGCCCCCGGCCCCTTGTTGGCGGTGAAGGCTCCGCGTCGTGTACAGTTTGCAGACGATCTCCGCCACGACCTGAACCGCATGACCACGCTGCCCGAACCCTGCCGTCCCATCACCGAGGAAGAAATCGCGGCCTACGAACGCGACGGAGTTGTTTGCCTGCGCGGCATTCTCAGCCGGGAGTGGATCGAGTCGCTGCTGCCGGCGGCTCGGAGTATCGCCGTGGACAAGCAGGATGTCGGGCTTCTGCCCAGCTATCCGGGCCGCTACATGGCGCGCAAGGTGCCGGAGTTTCGCAAACTGGTCTTCGAGTCGCCGCTGGCAGAGGCCGCGGCCCGCGTCATGCGCTCAAGCAGCGTGCGGTTTTTCTTCGATGAGTTCTTCGTCAAGCCGCCGCGCTCGAGCGAAGCCACGATCTGGCACTGCGACCGCATGGGCTGGCCCACGGTGGGCAAGATGGTGCCGTCGATCTGGGCGCCGCTTACTCCGATCGCCACGGAAAATAGCCTCGAGTGTATTGCCGGTTCGCACGGGCAGGACGTGCAGTATTGGCTGTTCTCGCCCAACGCGCGCAAGATGCTCAAACCCCCCGACCGGGCGCCGCATCCGGACGGCGAGGCGCTGCGCGCCGATCCCGCCAACCGCTTTCTGCAATGGTCCATGGATCCGGGAGACATTCTCATCGTGCATCCATGGACGCTGCATTATTCCCACGGCAATACGTCGAACGACTGGCGCATCGCCGTGTCGATAAGAGTGTTCGGCGACGATATCCGCTGGCGGCCGCGGCCGGATTGCGTGAACCTGGCCGGCGTCAGTTTCGACGAAATGATCGACGGCGAGCCGCCCGGAGGCCCGCTGTTTCCGGTGCTCTGGTCGCAGGACGGATACCGCGACGGCGACGCCGATTTTCCCACCGGTTTCGCCACGAGCTGGAGCCGCGAGCGGCGCACGGACATTAACGAATACGAGGAATTCCAGCGCCAATTGAAATCGCAGCAGGCGGATTGACTGGGACTGCCGAGGAAGGCCGGGGGAGGGGAGGCTGACTATGAACACGACGCATGACGAACTGTCCCGCGCGCAGGTGGAGAGGATCGGACTGCCGCGCGCCGGCGAGGAACCGCACTTTCTGCCGCATCCGCTCATGGATCGGCTGCTGGAGGCGGTCATCGTGCTGGGCGGCGAACTCTGGATGGAGCGCGACCGCAGAAGGGCCCTGGAGGCGCTCCTGCAGTCGAAGGGCATAGTCGCCGCCGAGGAAATCGAGAGCCATTCCGAGGCCGACCCGGAGGCCCGCAAGCGCGAACTCTCGGCCTTCGTGACGCGCCTGCTAGACCCCCTGCGCAGCATGAGCGCCGGGGATTAGACTTCATGCGCTTGTGAGGAGAGCGGAAATGCAACAGCAACATTCAGGCAAACATCCCGCGCCCCCGACACGGGAGGACGCCAGCCACATGGAGTACATGACCGAGGTGCGCAACTTCGCGATACGCTCGTGGTTTCCCGAAATCGCCGGGGAAGTTGCCGGCGTTGCCGAGGCGGCCGGATTGCCGGCGGCCATCACGCCTGAGGAATTCGCGCAGCTTGCGCCCGAAGTCGGCCGCAACCCCAAGGTGCAGAGCTGGAAGCGCGTCATGCGCAGCCAGCAGCAGTTGGCGTGGCAGAAGCTGCAGGACTCCTACGCCGCCAACCGCGACTACTGGGAGGGCAAGCTGACGGACGCGGAACAGCGTAATCCGGGGCGCTTGCACTACGATCCCGACTTCGTGGCGCCGGAATCGGCCTGCCAGGACATTCACCTGCAGCCGGGCGGGTATTGCGGGGACCAACTCGCGGGGTATGTGTTCTATCACGGCACGCGCGTTTTCTATCAGGGCGACAACGACCAGGACGAAATTCACGTGTCGTGCGTGAACGCCATGCGCCCGCCTGCCGACGGCCGCGTGCAGCGCATTCTTGATCTGGGCTGCTCGATCGGGCAGTGCACGACCGAGCTCAAGGAGCGCTATCCGGACGCCGAAGTCCATGGTCTGGATGTGGCGCTGCCGATGGTGCGCTATGCGCATATGCGCGCCACCGACATGAACGTCGATGTGCATTTCCACCAGGGTCTGGCGGAAGACCTGAGCTTTTCCAGCGAGAGCTTCGATGCGGTTTTCGCCTACATCCTGTTCCATGAAGTTCCCCAGCACACCTTCGAACCGATTATTCGCGAGGCGTTTCGGGTGCTGCGGCCGGGCGGAACCTTTACGGTCATCGATGCACCCAACGCAACTCGGCTGCCGGCGCCGAACCGGATGTGGGCCGCGTTCGACGCGCAGTACAACTGCGAGCCTTTCGCGCCGGCGTTCGGCGCGGCGGATTTCACCTCGCTGCTGGCCAAGGCGGGCTTCGAGGATGTCGAGCAAGGTTCCTCGGGCTCATTTCTCTACAACACGTTTGCCACCAAGCCTCTCTGAAGCATGGGCAGCGACAGCCGGGCGGCTCGCAGCGCGGCGCTGACTGATGCGCTGATCGAGGCGGTCGGGCCGGAGCGCGTCACGGCCACAGCGGAGGAACGGGAACTCGCTTCGCAGGATGTCTATCGAGGCGGCGTTCCTCCGCAGGCCGTGGTAGCGCCCGGCACGACGGCGGAAGTGCAGGCGGTGCTCAGGGTCTGCCACGAGCACCGCGTTGCCACGTTTACGCGCGGCGGCGGCATGTCCTATACCGACGCCTACCTGCCGAATCGCGAGAACGCAATCGTCCTGGACATGTCGGGCCTGAACGCGGTGCGGGAAATCCACCCCCGCGATCTATACGCCACGGTGGATGCCGGATGCACTTGGGCCGCCCTGGACGCTGCGCTTGCCGAATATGGGCTGCGATCGGTGTTCTGGGGGCCGATGTCGGGCAGCGTCGCGACCGTGGGCGGGGGCATGGCGCAGGGGGCGCTCACGTTCGGTTCCGGACGCCACGGCACGTCCGTGTCGGCGGCGCTCGGCCTGGAGGTGGTTCTCGCCGACGGCAGCCTGCTCGTTACCGGTTCGGGAGGCCAGCCTGGGCACAGCCGTTTCTTCCGCGAATACGGCCCGGACCTCACCGGGCTGTTCTGCGCCGACGCGGGGGCGCTGGGCGTGAAGACGGCGGTGACGCTCAAGCTCGAGCCGCGGCCTGCTGCCGGCGAGGGGCTGAGCTTTGCCTTCAACGATTTTTCCGACCTGGTGGAGGTAGTGCGCAAGGTGGCGCGCTGCGGCGCGGCCACGGAAGTATTCGGCACGGAAACGGAATTGCTGCGCCAGGCGGCGGGGGAGTCCGGGCTGCAACAGGATGCCGCGAAACTGCTGACGATACTGCGCGGCGCTTCCAATCCTTTGCAGGCCTTGCGCACCGGCCTGCGCGTCGTGGTCGGCGGGCGGCGCTTTCTGAGCGCCTCGAAATACCTGGCGCACTTTCTATGCGAGGGCGCCGATTCACAGGAACTCCGCATGCATCTGCGCCGCATCCGGCAAGCGGTGGGCGGCGCGGGCGTCGAAGTGGCCAATACAGCGGCCGAATTCCTGCGCGCCGATCCGTTTCCGGAGCCCATGGTGGTCAGTCCCGATGGCCGCAGGTTGTTGCCGCTGCACGCGATCGTGCCGTTTTCGGGCGCTGAGGCTCTGCACGAGGAATACCTGCAATACATGCAGGGCGTGCGCGGGGAGTGCCGCGAGAAAGGCGTGCAGGCTTTCATCGTCTATAGCGTCAGCGGCAGTGGCGGTTTCCTCTATGAAGTCGTGATTTACTGGCAGGACGAGTGGCTGGCTTTTCACCACCACCACCTGGCCGAAGCGCTGCAGAAGACGGCGCGCGAGCCAAGCCCCAACCCCGAAGGCAGGGCGCTGGTGGAGCGCATACGTGTGGCGCTGATAGAACTGATGTACAAGCACGGCGCCGCGCATCTGCAGATCGGCCGCGCATACCCCTACGCGCGGGACCGAAACACCGCCGCCATTGACGTATTGAAATCCGTCAAGCAGCAGGTGGACCCGCTGGGACTCATCAATCCCGGCGCACTGGGCATCTGACGGGAAGCGTGGCCGACGACATCGCCATTGTCGGCGCCGGCATTGGCGGATTGGCGCTGGCGCTAGGGCTGGCGCGGGGCGGGGCTAATCCGCGCGTGTATGAGCAGGCGCCGGAGCTTGGAGAGATCGGCGCCGGTGTTTCGCTGGCGCCCAACGCTGTCAAAGCGCTGCGCTACCTGTGTCTGGGCGAGGCTCTGGAGGCGCTGGCGGACGAGCCGCCCACCCAGACAACACGGCATTACGCGACCGGCAAGGTGCTGGTGAACATCGTCCGCGCCAACACCCGAGAGCAGTTGGGCGCGCCCTACCTGCAGGCCCACCGCGCCGACCTGCACGGCCTGCTGCATGCCGAACTCGCCGCGCTGCGGCCCGATGCGGTGGTGCTGGGCCGGGAGCTCGCCGCGGTCTCGCAATCCGGCGGCGACGGCTTTGCATTGCGCTTCGCCGATGGCTCGGTAGCCACTGCGAATATGCTGGTTGGCGCCGACGGGCTCAAGTCCACGGTGCGCCGCGACGTGTTTGCCGAGCCGGCGCCGGAATTTGCCGGCTTTGTGGCCTTCCGGGGTCTGGTTGCAGGCGATTTGCTCGGCGCGGAGCAGTCGCGGCCAGGCTCCATGGTTTTCGTTGCCCCCGGACGCATGTTCGTGCGCTATCCCGTGCGCCACGGCGCGCTACAGAACTTCGTGGCTTTTTCCAAAGCCGACGCATGGACCGCCGAAGGCTGGTCGCAAACCGGCGACATCGAGACGGTGCGCGGCATTTTTGCGGACTTTCACGAAGACGCCCAGCTTGTGCTGCGCGCGTTTCCTCAACGCCGCTGCCACAAATGGGGCCTCTTCGCCCGCCAGCCTTTGCCGCGCTGGGTGCAGGGCCGAGCTACCGTGCTGGGCGACGCCGCGCACCCGATGCTGCCGTGGTTCGGCCAGGGCGCCGCAGCCGCGCTGGAAGACGCCGTGATTCTCTGCCGCGCCCTTCTCGAATTCGGCATCGGAGAACGCGCGCTGCAGCGCTACGAAGCCGCCCGCCGCGAGCGCGTCACCGTCATGCATCACGAGTCCCTGCACGGCGGCGAACGCCTGATGCAGCAAGACCCCGACCAACTGGCCCGCAACCCTGTCACCACCGAAGACACCCTCGGCCTAACCCTCTACGACCCCGCCACCGAGCCAATTTGACCGGGAAGTTCCTTCGGTAGGAACAATCCGGTTATCGGTTCTGTATGATGCGCCGACTTCCGTTTGCGGCGATTGGTTTCACGGTTGGCTTGGTTGCAAAAGGGTTCGTCACCCGACTGCCGCTGTCTTGCCACACTCCCAGCCTTTCCAGCTCGCTACGCATTTCAAGCGCCTGTTCGACGACTTTACGATTAACCGCCGGATTTTTTGCAAATTGCTCTTCAGTGAGCAGAAAACTGGTTTTCCTCGCCATTAGCACTCCTCTCAAATGTAATGCTGATTATGTTCCAGACTATTCCGCTCTATCTTGAACGCAAAGTCCCTGAAGAACCAAAATAATCCTTAACCAACTCGCTTAAGGTCGCGTCGGCTTCCAAATCATCGACTTTGAGCTTCAACTCCGCTAGGACGTCACGGTTGATTCCGCGTGCATGGGTGCCCCACCGTTCTTGATCGTTCAGCGCTTTGGCAATGTCTTCCGCTCGGTCCTTTTTTTCTTTTTCGGTCACCGATTCTCGGGTAGAACCATGTTCCGACCAGCCCTTGAACTTGTACTTTACAAGCCAGTCTTGAATGAGTTGAACTGACAGTTTGGCCGCCAACTCGTACTGACGCAAATCGGCGGGATCAAGCTTCTGAAGCAGCACTAAATCCACGCTTGTCAGAGTGCCCTCCTCGGCCTTCTTTACGAAACGCTCATACTGTTCCAGGTAAGAAAGAACCGATATCGGTATTGGCTTGCCCTCAATTTGCAACTGAGGATCAACCGGCCCCAGACAAGAAAAGTGGTCCATCAGGATTGCGTCTCCAGACATTACGAGAACGGTTCCAGCCGACATCGCCCTGTCAGGAATTAGGAACGTGACCTCCCCATAGTAATGCCTGATCGTGGTCACTATGCGTTCGGCGACCTCAACGATTCCGCCGGGCGTATCAATGATCACGAGTAACTTACGGCGCCTATTTGGCACGTTTTCGATAGCCTGCCTGACGCGGTGATCAACAGTCTCAAATATTGGGCCGAAGATCGTCATCGCATCCATGCCCGTATGCTTCTCAACTTCAGTGAGCTTCGAATGCAGCCAGTCGACCGCGATTGAATCGCTCGTGGCCGGGCTTTTGCGCGGTGTACGTTGTGCGTTGACGTTACCAGTCATGAGCATGAATCCCTTCCAAGTACATCGCGTAATTCTATCCGCATGCATGGTTCGATTTTGCGCATGTTCGCCGAGGCGCTCAAGGCCTTAGTTGGCCTAGGGAGGTATGGGCGACGCGAGAAACTAGTGTCGAAGTAGAGCATTCCAGCAAGCCGCGGACCTCACAGTCCCTCGTCTCGTGCCTCGCGCAGCAGATCGGCAGCGGGGCGCCGCAATGACGACATCGACGTCCGGAACACGGCGAGATCCGCGAGGGGCAGCGGCTTCTTGGGATTGGCGGTGGGGGACAAACGCGCCACCGCCTTGCCGCGGCGAGTGATGACCACCTCCTGGCCCGCTTCCACCTTGTTCAGGAGTTCGCTGAGGCGAGCTTTGGCTTGTGCAATACTCACGGTAGCCATGACAACCTAATTTGGTTATTCAGGTACTCAAACAATAGCCGTGTTCGCCCGATCAGGCTAGATGCGCGTCAAATGGCCGGGCGACTGCTGCCGCCCACGATGCAACAATTCGCGCGCTTGAGCGTCGAAAGCAGGGAACACCGAGGCGGGTGGATTAAGCCCCCATTTGGGCGGGTACCACTGTGGCGGGAGAGTGCCGGAAGAGCGGTATAACTGCTTTATCCGCTTTCTCTGTGACGCGCCGGGTGACGACGGAAAGACCACGCGAGAGTATTTGTCCACCTCGCAAAACAGATTCTGTAGATCAACGAGTTGGAGAGGACGGCCCCAGAGATCGGGGAAGTCGATGCCCAAGCGGGCGAATTCTTTCTCGCGGATGTCGCTGACTGCGCGTATGACGTCGGCATCGCTCAAGCCAGCGGTATCGGCGAAACACCTTTGAATGCCGTCTCTGGCGCCAGGCCCCGCGACGACAAAGTCCATCTCGGAGAAATTGACGATCGCGCTGTAATTCAAGTCAATGGCGAACTGAAAGCCCAGGAACGGTCCGATTGACGGAAACGACCGGAGGATCGCGTACACCGCTTCAAGGGATTTGGCGTCCGCGATACGACTGGGTGCCTGGTCGCAGAGCATGAGTTCCAGAAGTTGCAGGTGGTTCCGATGCTTTCTTGCATAGCCGAGTTGCGGGCTAGGGATGATGTAGGCGGCGGAATAGAGGCGCGATCCTTGTTCGAGAAGACTGTCAAAAAAGCCGGCATAGAGTTCTGGTCGGATGCAGGATGCCTGAGGAACTCCAAAGCGCGAAACAAGGGCCTGCCACGTCTCGACCCGATTGAAAAGCTTGAACAGCAAAGCGCGGAAGAACACCTCGCGGGGAGCCTGATCGCCTTCGTACAGGACATGGCGGATAAGGTATTGGCTAACGCGGTCGGCGGCGCGGTATGCGTTGGTGAACCTGTACCTTCTCAATACCGGGTCGTCGGTCCAGGGCGGAGGCGAGCCGAGAACACGGCGCACGAATAGACGCTGCCGCTCGGCCGCGAAACTCCAATAGGTATCGAACACGGGCGTGGCCTTTAGCGTTCGCCCGCGCGCGACCTTGATGCTCCGTAAAGGCCCGCTTCCCGGTCGGTTATCTCTAGTCGCCACTATTTGGTCACCTCGAATGAAGCATAGTGAATCCGTTCGGGGAGGAGCACTGCATTGAGCTGCCGTTCCCGCCCCGACGCAGCTATAGACCGCTCTCCTTTTCCTCTAAGGACGGGGAATGACCGCTCCGCTCGCTTGGCTGATAAACACCAACGTTGTCTCCGAAATGATGCGGCCGCGGCCTGAGCCGCGCGTCTCGGCCTTTCTCGATTCCATCGCCGGCGAGACCACGATCATTTTCCGGGACAGCGCCTTCACCGACGATGTCGCGAAGACCAACCTCGTCGAGACCCTCAAGTAGCGGGGTCTTGGCAACATGCGAAATCTGTGACACTGGTGGGTAAGAGGTGACAGGCCATGAACCGGCATGAGAAGCTATTGAGACTGACCGTTCCCCTGTAATCCGAGCCGTTTTGGATGTGGGATTTCCTTGTATGTTGACCCCAAGGAGGTCCCCCGATGAAGCGGAAGCGGTATACGCACGAACAGATCATTTCGATCCTCAAGGAGCACGAGGCCGGTCAGCCGGTCGGCGAGTTGGCGCGCCGGTATGGTGTCGTCGAGAACACGATTTATCGCTGGAAGTCCAAGTATGGCGGCATGGAGATATCCGACGCCAAGCGGCTTCGTGATCTTGAGCACGAGAACGCCCGGCTCAAGAAGCTGTTGGCCGAAGCGGAGTTGGACAAGTCGGCGCTGAAGGAGCTGGTTCAGGGAAAATGGTGACGGTCGCCCAGCGGCGAGCGGCCGTGGATCACCTCACCGATCGCCGCTACAGTCAACGACGTGCCTGCCGCCTGGTGGGCCTGCCCCGTTCGGTGGCCTGGTATCGTCTCAAGGGCCGTGACGACGCGGACCTGCGTCACCGGATGCAGGTCCTGGCGGAACGCTATCCCCGCTACGGTTATCTGACGTTGCACGAGATGCTCAAGCAGGAAGGCCGCGTCATCAACCGCAAGCGCACGTATCGGGTCTACCGCGAGGAAGGCCTGCAGGTGCGTACCAAGCGCCGCAAGAAGATCACGCGGCCCAGAGTGCCCATGCCGGTGCCGACGAAGGCGAACGAGCGCTGGTCCGCGGACTTCATGTCCGATCAGCTCGCCAATGGCCGGCGGTTCCGGATCCTCAACTTAATCGACGACTTCTCCCGCCAGTGTGTCGGTCAGATCGTCGACACCTCGATCTCCGGCGCCCGCCTGGCCCGGTATCTCGATGAGCTCGGCACCATCCGGCCATTGCCCAGGACCCTGGTGCTCGACAATGGCCCGGAGTTCACTTCCAAGGCGATGTTCTTCTGGGCCCGGCGAACCGGTGTGCGGCTCCACTTCATCCAGCCCGGAAAGCCGACTCAGAATGCGTTCGTGGAAAGCTTCAACGGCAAGTTCCGAGAGTACTGCCTGGACTTACATTGGTTCGGCAGCCTGACGGAAGCACGCGCCATCATCAAGCGCTGGCAAACGCACTACAACCATGTCCGGCCTCACCGATCCGTGGGCAGAATGCCCCCCTCGGTGTTCGCCAAGAAAGTAGCTTGATATGATGAATTTCCCACATCCAGGGTGGCTCGGATCCAGGGGAACGGTCACAAGGAATCTCGGATGGGAACCAATAGGTCACGAAAGTGTTTGCGGAGACCGCCATGTGCCTTTCTCGCTTTTCTTACCTCCTCAGCCCGCCCGTTGCGGGTGTAGCCGTGGGCAATCTGGTTTCGAAGACCGCGAAGTTTTCTAAGCGGCTCGACCAAACGCTTAGCATCCTCGGTTTTTCCTGCGCTAGCGAGCGCCACCTCAAGTAGCTTTAGTGAGCCCCACTCTTGCTTGAAGGTTGCTCCGCAAGTGTCTAGGGCGGACCTGAGTCCTTTGACCCGAAAACCCTCGATCACTAGGTGATCAAGGGCCAAAATTTCGTCGCCCCATTCCTTGATGGAGTCTGTCACAGGCTCAAGCGGTCCCTCCACAAGCTCCTTGCCACGCGGAGACCACCAATCCGGTGGGTTTTGGTCGAGCGACCTGACCTTTTCCTTCAGCTCGGCGAGCGGATCGTCTGCCGTTGTCCACTTCCCGAGAAAATCGGTTTCCTTAGCGTGCTTGGAGATCGGTGTCTTCGGCCACTCATTGAATGATGCCCAGTACTGTTGCTCCTCAAACGGCAGTGTCGCTAAGTACCGCACATAGGTCTGTACTTGGCCAGCATCGTTCATGTTGTAGGTCTGAAGGCACCATGCCCCTCTACAACTTATGCTGCGGCCAATAAACTTGTACTTTTCGGGGTCATGTTTATATTTTGCCAAGACCGCTGGTCGAAAAAATGCGGGCGACATCTCCCAAGGCAAATAAGACTTAGCGAAGTAGCTGACGATGTGATCTGGTCCGCAAGATGTTTCAGTTAGTCTTCTGTTCTTGAAGTCATGTATCTTGAAAGTGGCGTACTGCTTTGTGCTTCTGTCCTCCTCCTTCTTCCACTTGTCGGTCAGGTCTCGTTTGCTCAATTTCGGACGGAAAACAATGTGACCGTTGGCATAGCTGGCGTGGTTCGGGATCACCTTCGACCGATAGTACATATCTCTTGTTTCATCATGAATTATTTCATCTGTGGCTTCCCAGCTTGTGATACATTCCGGCATAAATCTAGTAAAGTCGAATTTCGTCACAAGAGCTGCATTACATTGCGCCATATAGATTGCAAGATCGCGCCTCCGAACGATAACTGCGCGTACGGCCTGAAGGGAATCAGCGTGGTTCTCATTCAATACAGTTACAACCCTTTCGATATCGCCGTGGCGATTTAGTTGGCAGTATGCGTTGTGCTCGTCCATGTAGAAGAGTC